>JBKOWM010000115.1:0-21552 GCA_046724395.1 Actinomycetota bacterium | reverse complement strand
CAGACGTTCGCCGTCGAGCGCGACCGGGGATGGACCCAGACCGACGACACACCGCCGCGCGGCGCCGACGACGCGTGGGGACGAGAAGCGCGCGAGGCGCGTCACATTGCAGAAGCCGCGGCCCGACGATCCCGCCACGAGGCTCCTCGTCGGCGGCAGGTTCGCCGCCTTCCGCGACTCACGCAACTACGACCCCGAGGTCTGGTACGCCCTCGAGCGAGGCGCCGGCGTGCAGACGCTCGACGACGTTCAGTGGGCGGACTGGGACGCCCGCGGCCGGCTCCTCGTCGCGACGACAGACGGACGGCTGCAGATCCGCACGGGCGACGTGCCGCCGAAGGCGATCGCTGGGAGACCGACCTATCCCCAGACGAGCCGGATCCTCAGCCACCGCCCCTCGAGGCGCGCGCACGGTGAAAGCGCGTCTTCAGCGGCGCCGCGACGCGCTCTTGGGCATCGCGGGATCCTGGAAGCCGACGAACTTGTGGGAGCCGTCGCAGAACGGCTTGTTCCTCGATCGGCCGCAACGGCAGAGCGTGACGCGGTTGCGGACCTCGTACGGCGTCCCGTCCTCGGACTCCACGCGGATCCCGCCGCGCACCCAGATCGGGCCGTTCGGCTCGATCCCGACGGATGGCGGCACGTATGCGGGCTCCTCGTCGTCGGTCCGGGGTGGGATCGAGTAGGTCAGCCGCCCGGACGGGCACCTGCGAACCATGTCTTTTAGACGCTCTCGCACCGCCGGGTCGGCCGTCTGGTGGATCATCACCCAGACCGTCGTGAAGCGGTCGCCGCAGAAACCCGCGTGCGTGCAGAAGTCGCGATCGTCGCGCATGTCGACGCCCTCGCCCTCGTAGAGGATCCGACGTTCTGTCGAGGGTGCCCGGTCGGCGACCTCGGTGCCGTCGAAGGGCTCGCGCTCGTGTGTCGCATCGCAGAAGGGCTTGCGGCTCGACCTGCCGCAGCGGCACAGTTCCAGCCGGGACGGCGTATCGAACTCCGGCCCCTCGTCCCAGTCGACGGGCTCGCCGTACTCCGTCTCGACGATCGCCGTCCGGATCACGCGGACCCGACCGGAGACGCGGTACGGCCCGTCCCTCGCGACGATGATTCTCGGTTCCTCGTCGGACACGCCCGCAGTCTAGGACCCGTCGCGAACGAGCGCGAGACGCGGACCGGCTTCCCGCGGCGGGACCACAGATCCGGCCCTCAGACGTGCGAGATACGATCCACGGCGTCGTCGTCGCTCCGGTCATCGTCGGCTCGGCCCGATCGGCGTCGCTTCCAGATGATTCGGCCGATCACGAACGCGACCAGAACGGCGAGGATTCCCCACCCGAACTGCGAAAGGATCGTCTCCACGCGGTCGAGGTTGCGCCCGAACACGTAGCCGACGAGAGTGATCCCGACCGCCCACAGCAGCACCGCCGGTATGTCGAACATCAGGAACCGGCGGTACGGCATCTTTGCCATCCCGGCCACGAACGGAATCACGGCGCCCGCGGCCGTGGCGTACCGGCCGATCGCCACGGTCTTGCCGCCGTGCCGGTCAAAGTGCGCCTGGATGCCCTCGATCCTGCTCTCGAGCCGGTTAACGAAGGGCAGGCGCACGATCAGCCGCATGCCGTACCGGCGACCGAGCCAGTATCCGATCGATTCGCCACAGACGGCCGCGAAGAAGGCGATCGCCATCACGGCCACGACGTTCAGATCTCCGCGCGCCGCATACACGCCGCCGAGCGCGATGATGACGTCGCCGGGAACGATCAGGCCGATCAGGATCGAGCGCTCGGCCAGAACGGCGACGGCGACGATCGCGTATCCCGCGCTCGCGAACAGCGGGCCGACCCACCGCACGATCTCATGGATCAGCCCGACCATCGCTAAGGCACAGCCCGTTCCTCGTCGGGTACGTCCACGCCGACGTGGTCCTCGCCCTGATGCCGCACGAGGTCCTCCTCGCGCTTGAAGGTCTCACCGCACACCGGACATTCCAGCGTCATCGTCCACCCCCTTGGGAGGGGATGGCTTCCCACGGTCCCGCCACCGGAAACGTCGACGGGGTTGAACGTCCGTCCCGTCGTTTTGCCGTCGGTCGCCGGCGGCAACCGACATACTGGAAGTATGGCGAATCGGGTGACCGTCGAGCAGTGGGGCGATCGGCCGGCCTGGCACGTCCGCGTGGAGGGGCTTCGCGTCGGTGTCGTCTTCCGGGAGCGGCGCGAGTACCGCGCCGTTCGCGAGGGTGCGTCCACGCCGGAAGGAGGTTCGTTCTCCTCTCGCGAGGCCGCGGCGAGGGCCCTTGCCCGGCTCGCCGGATACCGCGACATCGACCCGCGCGTCGTCGACCTGGACGCCCGCGCCGCGCGGCAGGCGAGGTGAGCACCAGCATGCTCAGCGCACGGACGGCGAGAGCCGCCGCAGCGCCTCGATGATGCGGTCGGCGTCGTCCTCGGTGGACAGGTAGTTCACGACGCCGGCGCGGAGATACCGCCGCCCGCGCAGGGTAGTCGTCGACAGCCACCCCTCTCCGCTCGCAGCCAACGCCTGCTGGAGTCGGTCGTGGTACTCATCGAGGTCGCGACCGGTCAGCCCGGGCGGCAGGTGTCGAAAGCAGACCACCGACAGCTCCGGATCCGGTGGCAGTGCCTCGAAGTCGTCGGCCTCGGTACATCGTCGCGCGAGATGCGCCGCCAGGTCGACGTTGTGCTCGATCAGCCTCCCGAACCCGGCCGAGCCGAGATGCTTCCACGACAGCCACAGCTTCAGCGCGCGAAACCGTCGCGTGCCCTCGAGTGAGTACTGGTACCAGTGCAGCGGAGCCTCCTCCGGGAGGGGGTGGCGGTAGTACTCGGGCTCGCGATGGAACGTCTGGATGAGGTCCTCGCGACGACGGACGATCAGGCCGCCGATGTCGTAGGCCTGGAAGAACCACTTGTGCGGATCGACGGTCACGCTGTCGGCGCGTTCGAGGTCCGGCACCCGGGCGGCGTCGCGGCCCGACAGTCGCGCGGCGCCACCGTATGCCGCGTCCACATGAAGCCACAGGCGCTCGCGCACCGCGACGTCGGCGAGCTCGCCGACCAGGTCCACGCTGCCGGTGTTCGTGGAGCCGCTCACGGCAGCGATCGCGAACGGAAGCCTCCCGGCGGCGCGGTCCTTCGCGACGGCATCGGCGACGGCGTCGCCTCGGAGCCGGAAGCGCTCGTCGGACGCGACAATCCGGAGCGTCTGCGGGGGGAACCCGAGGACGTCGAGCGCTCGCCCGATCGAGAAGTGTGCCTGGTCGCTGGCGTACACGCGGGTGTTCTCGAGGGCGCCTCCGCGTGGGGGCGTGGACTGCGCCAAGAGCCGGGCGAGGTGGATATCGCGTGCAACCGTAAGCGCCATGAGGTTCGCCACGACGCCGCCCGACGCGAGGACGCCCCACCCCGCGTCGTCGAACCCGACGAGGCGCCGCAGCCACGCAACGACCTCCTCCTCGACGAGCGCGGCGACGGGTCCCGCCTGGAAGATGTCGACCCCCTGATTGACCCACTGCCCCAAGACCTCGCCGGCGATCGAGATCGGCAGCGGCGGCGGCGTGAAGTAGCTGTAGGACCCGGGGTGCTGTGCAGCGAAAAGGGACGGCGCCACTCGTTCGCGGAACTCCGCAAGCACGTCGGCGGAGGACGCACCCTCGTCCGGAGGGTCCGCCGGTTCGTTCGATGGGCCGAAGAACCGGCGCCGGAGGGGCCCGTACCCCTCGCCCGAGACGGGACGTCTGAACGCCTCGTCGTAGAGCCAGTCGAGGGCCGTCTGCCACGTCGCGCGACCGAGCTCCTCGAGCGCCTTTCGAGCGTCGACGTCGCGGAAGCCGAGCAGCTCGGGTTCGGGATGCCAGGCGAACGGATCCGGCACGGCGCGAGGCTAGCAAAGGCCGGCGCGCCGACGGCGAGCGGCGATCACGCTCGCACTCCGCTCAGGAGGGCAACGCCGACGACGATCGTCGCGACCCCGGCGAACTGAACGCGGGCGAGTCGCTCGCGGAAAAGCAGATGCGCTCCCACGCCGGCGACGGCCGCGAACTGTGACGCGAGCACGGCGGCGACGGCGATCCCGTGGCGTGCACCGATCGTAAAGGCCGCGAAGCCCGCGAGCTCGCACAAGCCGGACAGAACGACCAGCGGCAGCACCGGGCGCGTCAAACGCAGCCGCCCCGTCGCGACCGCCGGCAGCGCGATCGCGACGACGCCGACGATGCGCGCAGCCACGAGCACCCATGGCACCGGGATGACTGCGCCGACACGCCCGGTCGCGTAGAGCGAGACACCGAAGGCGACGGCAGCACCGACGGCGAAGCCGGCCGCGGCCGCGACGCCACGGTCGCTTCCTGCGCCCGCACCAGTGGCGACACCACCGCCGTCCTCGGCGCGGCTACCGCTCGCGCGTTCGCGCTCGCTTCCTGAGCCCCCCGAACCCCCCTGCTCCGGGACGTCGGGCGCGATCGAGGCCATCACGACGCCGGTCGCGATGATCGCGAGCAGGACGGCGGTGGCGAACGAGACGTCTTCGCCGAACGCAATGGCGATGACTGCGGCCAGGGCGCCCTCCGTCGAGGCGATGGCCGCGACGACGCCCACCTTGCCGATCCGAAGGCCGCGGTATTCGAGCAGAAGGCCGAGGACGTTCCCCGTGCCGGCGACGGCCAGCCAGGCGAGATCTCGAGCGCCGACGCCGGTCGGGATGCCGGTCGCCGCCGCGGCGGGGGCCGCCACGACGAAGCCAACGAGCATGACCCCCGCAAGCGTCGACGTCGCGCCGACCATTCGGCTCGCCCTCGAGGAGGAGACCGTCGCGGTGCCCCACATGAGCGCGGCGACGAGGCCTCCGACGATCGCGAGCACCCGCGGAGTCTAGGTGGCTGTTAGCCTGCGCCCACGGTGAGGAGGAGACTATTGGCCCGGATCGAGCTCGGCGTAAACCGTCGATGACCGCCGTCGGGATCGACTCGAGGAAGGTCGACGAGCTCAAGGCGCGTGAGGACCGGCGGTTCGAGAGCGCGCACCCCAAAAGCGTCGAACTGCTCGAACGCGCCCGTGCATCGATGCCCAACGGCGTGCCGATGCAGTGGTTCTTCTCGTCCTACGCGCACCCGCCGATGTTCGCCGCCGAGGGTCGCGGGTCGCGCTTCCGCGACGTCGACGGGCACGAGTACGCCGACTTCAACATCGCCGACATGAGCATGTTCTGCGGATACGCGCCGGAACCCGTCGTGCGGGCCGTGAGCGAACGGATGGCAGCGGGCTCTCAGTTCCTGCTGCCCACGGAGGACGCCGTGTGGGTGGCCGAGGAGCTCGGCCGCCGGTGGGCGCTCCCGAAGTGGCAGTTCACGCTGTCGGCCTCGCAGGCCAACGTCGAGCTCATCCGCGTGGCGCGCGTCGCGACCGGCCGCCCCAAGGTCCTGTTGTTCGAGGGGAAGTATCACGGGCACTTCGACGACGCCCTCGTGCAGCTCGAGGACGGCCGCCTGGTGCCCGAGGAGCTCGGGCTTCCTCCGGAGGTCACCCAGCACACCGTCGTCGTGGCGTTCAACGACGCGGCGGCGCTCGAGCGAGCGCTCGCGGCCGAGGACATCGCGCTCGTCCTGGCGGAGCCCGCCATGACCAACAACCACGGCCTCGTTCTGCCCGAGCCCGGGTACCACGAGGAGCTTCGGCGACTCACTGCGGAGGCCGGGACGCTGCTCGCGTTCGACGAGACGCACACGCTCGTGTGCGGACCCGGCGGACTCGTCGGTCGCTGGTCGCTCCGGCCCGATGCCGTCTCCATCGGCAAGTCGGCAGGGGGCGGCGTCCCGATGGGCGCGTACGGGATGACCGAGAGCGTAGCCGCGGTGTTCGCCCACCCAGACCATCCGGACGACCGCGAAGAGGCGCCATCCGTCGCTACCGGTGGAACGCTCTTCGCGAATGCCCTCACGATTGGCGCTGCGCGCGCCGCGCTCGGCGCCGTCCTCACCGACGACGCGTACGAGCACACGGCGAAGCTGGGCGCGGCCCTCGCCGACGGGCTCGAGGCGGTGGTCCGGGACGCCGGCCTCCCGTGGGCGGTGCACCACCTGTTCTCGCGCTCAGGCGTGACGTTCGCCCCGTCGATGCCGTCGAGCGCCGAGGAGGCGAGGCGCTCCGAGGATCGAAGGCTCACGAACCTCTCACGCGTCTACCTGGCGAACCGCGGCGTTTGGGACGCGATTCCCGGCGCGGGTCCGACGGTCTGCATTCCCGCGACGACGGACGACGTCGAGGCGTACGTGTCGGCATACGGCGAGCTCCTCGACGAGCTGACGGGGTAACGCGCGGGGGGGAGCCTCGGCGAGTCCGCGCGGGGGGCATGGCATCATGAGCCCGATGCCGCGTCTCGTGCCGCCCGTGGTTCCCGCCGGCCGGATGGCAGCGCGCGAACAACCGATGCTGTTTGGAAGCGCCGCCTCGCTGCGCGGCTGGGTTGAGACCGACGTGGACGCCGTCGTGGGCGCGTTCGACGAGGCGCAGATCCAGCAATGGCACATGCGACGACTCGACGAGGCCGAGGCACGAGCCTGGATCGCCGACTGGGAAACGGCGTGGAACCACGAGACGGCCGCGAGCTGGGCGATCTTCGGGGATCAATCGCGTCTCGCGGTTGGTCAGGTAGGTCTCAGGCAAGTTGATCTGATGTTCGGATTCGCGGAGATCAGCTACTGGGTCAGGGAAGGGTTTCGCAGACGGGGATTCGCGACGGAGGGCGTCGCGCTCGCCGCCGAGTGGGCGCTCGACGAGCTCGGACTCCACCGGCTGGAAATCCGACACTCCGTCCTCAACGAGCCGTCGTGCATGGTGGCTCTCGGCGCTCGGTTCGAGTACGAGGGCACGGCACGAAGTTCCCTCCTCCACGAGGACGGATGGCACGACATGCACATCCACGGCCGCTTCGCGACGTAGACGAGGAAGCGCTGGCCTATCGCCGATCAGTGGAGCATCTACTGCCAAGCGGGGGCAGAGTCGTTGCTGAGCCAGGCGTCGAGTTCCTCCAGCAGGCTCAGCTTCGTCTCGGGGGTCGCGAACGACGCCTCTATTCCATTGCGCGCCAGCTCGGCGAGCGCCTCGTCCTCGAGGCCGAACACGTCCCGCGCGATGCCGTACTCGTGTGAGAGCGGTGCGTGGAACATGCTCGGGTCGTCGGCGTTCAGCGTGACGACCAGCTTGGCGTCGAGAAGGCGAGCAAGGGGATGGTCCTCGACGCCGCTCACGACGTGCGTCATGACGTTCGACGTCGGGCTGACGTCGAGCGGAACGCGATCGTCCCGCAGACGAGCGACGAGGTCGTCGTCCTCGAGACACCGGATTCCGTGGCCGACCCGATCGGCGCGAAGGTCGTCGAGGGCGGACCGGATCGAGGCTGGTCCCGACGTCTCGCCGGCATGCGGGAGCGATCGCAGCCCGCGCTCGGTCGCGTGTCGGAACAGATGCGCGTAGTCAGCCGCGAGGTGCCGCTCGTCGCCGCCGAGGCCGATCGCAAGGACGCCGTCGTCTCGATGTCGCACGGCCGACTCCATCGCCATGCGAGATAGCTCCATGCCCACGCCGCGCACGAGGTCGACGTACGGCCGGCATTCGATCCCAAAGTCGCGCCGGCCCAACTGAAAGCCCTCGAGCGCGGCCAGAATCGGCCCGTCCCAGTCGCCGGTCCGAACGGAATGTTCCGGAAGCGAGAACGAGACCTCGGCGTACCGGACGCCGTCGGCCGCCTGGTCCTCGCAGAACTCGTACGCGACGCGGCGGACGTCCTCCGGGCGCCTCAGGCTCCGAAGGCCGGCGACCCATTCGGCGATGAAGTGCGGGAAGTCGCGAAACTCGTATCGGCCGTCGCGGAGCCCTTCGGGCAGCTCGATGCCGTAGCCACGCGCGAGCTCGACGACCGTCGTCGGCCGCATGGAGCCCTCGAGGTGTACATGGAGATGCACCTTTGGGAGCGCCACGAGGTCGCGCACCGCGCGATGGTATCGGCATCGACGCCGATCTACCGGGTCAGCGAGAGAACTCGATCGGGAGGGACCTGCCGCCGTTTTCGCGGCACGACCGGACGCTTCTCATTCATTGACGGAGTCGGGCATCGCAACCCGGTATAGCCGCCAGCGATCGGGTAGACCCCTCAACTCGTGCTCACCCCGTTCGTCGAATGTGAAGCCCGAGCCGGCCACGAGATCCTTGACGGTCTGCGAGACGACGACCTCGACTCCTATGTCAGCGGACGAGGCGATCCAGTCGTCTGTCGTGCAATCGACGGCCGTCGGTCTGACACGTCGGGCAGTACGTCACCTCGTGCGACTCGTACGAGACGCGCCGGAGGTCGTCCCCACACACGGGGCACCGAGATCCGTATCGCCCGTGGACGGTGAAGTGGTCCCCGATCTTCGTGGGGAGACCGTCCGTTCGGCGGCGCTCGACGGCGAGCGCGTCGGAAAGGACCGTTCGAACGGCCTCGAGCAGGCGCTCCCGCTCTTGGCGCGACAGCTTGTCGAGCGACGCATAGGGCGAGAGCTTCGCGCGGTGCAGGATGTCGTCTGCGTATCCACGTCCGATCCCGGCCACGGTTCGCTGGTCGCGCAGGATCGTGTGAACCCGCCGCGTGTCATCGCCTTGGAGGACGAGCGCTGCGAAGGCCTCCGAGTCGGGCTCCGGGCCGAGCTTCGCGAGGGGGCCATCGTCTGCGTCGGCGAGGATCCACCAGCCCGCCTTTCGCTCGCGGCCGAACTCCTTGACCAGCACCGAAGACCGGTCCTCGAACCGAAGCCGAACGACAGCGCCGCGCGGCTTCGTCGTCTTCGGCGGCATTTCGACATCGATGCGTCCTCCCTGGGACAGATGAACGAGGATGGTGGGTCCGCCCAAGTCGAACACCACGAACTTGCCCCGCCGGCCCACCCGCTCCACGGAGCGACCGACCAGATCTGCCGCGCGCGGCGTCACCGTCTTGAGCGACGAGAACTGCAGCGGGTCGGCACCGGCGAACGCGGATCCCCCGATCGCCTGGTCGAGTCGCTCGGCCAGCGCCTGCACCTCGGGAAGCTCGGGCACCAGCTCACCTCACGCGAGCGACGGCGCGGCGCGCGATCTCGATGCACTCGTCGATGCGATCGCGGTGCGTGCGGTGCGACAGGATGCACGCCCGGATGACGAAGCGTCCGTCGATCATCGTGCTTGAAAGCACCACGCGCCTCGAGGCGTTGATCTCGTCGAGGAGCCTCCGATTGTCGTCGTCATCGCCGTCGCGAAGACGGAACGGAACGACCGTGAGATCGACGTCCCACGGCAGCTCCAGCTCCGGGATGCCACGGAGCCCGGCCTCCAGGATCCGCGCCAGGTCGAGCTTCTCGTCGAGGGCCGCCCGGAATGCGGCGACCCCATGCAGCTTCAGCGGGAACCAGACACGGAGGCCACGGAAGTCGCGAGACAGCTCGGGCGAGTAGTCGGAGAAATTCGGGATCTCATCGTCGTCGGGGATGTCCTGAAGGTACGCGGCACCGAGGCGATGGGCACGGCGAAGCGCCGCGCCATCGCGGACGATGAGCGAGCCGGTTCCGTACGGCAGGAACAAGCCCTTGTGCGGGTCCAGCGTGACCGAGTCGGCCCGCTCGATCCCCGAAAGCAGCTCCCGCCCTCGCTCGGTCAGGCGGAAGAACCCGCCGTACGCCGCGTCGACATGGAGCCACAGCCCCGCACGCGCGACGACGTCGGCGACGTCGTCGATCGGGTCGACGACCCCGGTGTTGGTTGTCCCGGCCGACGCGACAGCGAGAAACGGGACGAACCCGACCGCTCGGTCGCCCGCGATCGCCTGGCGTAGAGCGTCGGGGTCGAGGCGCAGGCGCGAGGTGACGGGCACCGACCGCACGTTCGCGACCGGGATCCCCGCGATCATCGCAGCCTTCTTCACGGACAGGTGCGCCTGCTCCGAGACGTACGCGGTGCCCCGTGCGATGTCCTCGCCGAGCTTCGCAGTGCGCGCCGCGACGACCGCCGACAGGTTGGCCATCGAGCCGCCCGACGTCAGGACGCCGCGCGACCCCGGGGGGAAGCCGAAGAGGTCGCAGAGCCACTGGATGACGTTCGCCTCGACCTGTGCCGCGACCGGCGCCGTCATGGCCATGTTCACGAACCGGTCCGTCGTCGTCGAGAGCAGATCGGCAAGCGACGCGGCGAAGAGACCGCCGCCCGGAATGTACGCGAGGAACCCCGGCCCCGAGTTGTCCGTGGCCTTCAAGGCGGCCACCTCGACGAGGTCGAGAAGCTCCTTGAACTCACCGCCCTCCTCCGGTGGGGACTCGCGGTACCGGCGAGCCGTCTCGGCGGCGTCCACGAGGTCGCTCGCCGGCGCATCGGGCCGGCGCTCGAGGAAGTCGATGGCGTACGCGAGCGCCGCCTCGCCGAGCTCCCGCATCTGCTCGGGGGACGGATCCAACGGGATCATGCGCAGATGCTAGACGAGGCTCGCCGGACGGAGGCCGGCGCCTCAGCGGTCGCGCGAGACTGCCCCCAGAAGGCGGCGGGTCGAGTCGGCCACCTCGTCGACCGCCAGATCGAACGCCTCCGCGTTACGCTTCGACGGCGCCCGGTACCCGCTGACCTTCCGGACGAACTGGAGCGCGGCCTCGCGGATCTCGTTCTCGTCGGCCGGCTCGGGACGGCGGAGCTGCTTGATGCTTCGACACATGGTGCCGGCATGGTACGGGAAGGGTGACGCGCGTGATCGCGACACAGGAGCGGACGGACCGGCGAGGCGGTCGCTCGCGCACGCGGTGGCTCGGCTGGGTCCTCACGGCGCTCCTCGTTGCGCTGCCGTGGGCATGGTTCGCCGTGCGGGATCTCGACCCGCTGATGGATGCCGTCGCCATCGGGCTGCCGCTCGCGACGGCGGTCCTCGCGCTCGCCGCGTTCGCGGCCGCCGCGCGTCCGGGCTGGACACGTCTCGCGCTCGTGGGACTGTCGCTCGTCGCCTTCACGGTCGCGATCGTCGTCGGGCCCCGGCTCCCGCAATCCTCGACGGAGCCACTCGACCCGTTGCGTCTCGTCGCCGCGAACACGTACGAGAGCAACGCCGAGCCCGACACCGCCGCGCGCGCGCTCGCGGCCGCGCGCCCCGACGTCCTCGTCGCCGTCGAGACCTCCGACGAGCTGGTCTCGGCCCTTCGTCGGGACCTCGGCAGGTTCCGATACGTGCAGCGCGCACAACTGAGCGTCTTCGCTCGCTGGCCGCTCACGCAACCGACCGAGATTCCCGGCGTCCCGCCTGGCCACGCCGTGCGCGTCGACGTCGACCGGCCCGGCGCACCGTTCGTCCTGTACGCCGTCCATCTTCCGAACCCGATCCACGAGGTTTCGTTCGCTCAGCAGGCCGTCCTCGTCGAGACCCTGCTGGATGCCGCCAGGACCGAGCCCTCCCCCGTCGTGCTGGCCGGCGATTTCAACATGACCGACCGGTCGAGCTCCTATCGGGTGCTCGAGGGGCCGCTCCGAGATGCGATGCGGTCGTCGTTCGCGGGAAGCACGTACCAGCAGGCTCTCTGGCGACTCCTGCAGCTCAGGATCGACCACGTGTTCGTCTCGCCGGTATTGTGCGCGACCGGCGCCGCGACCCTCGAGGTGCCCGGGTCCGACCACCGTGGGCTCGACGTCGTCCTCGGGCGATGCGCCTGAGGCTGCGCTAAGGCTGCGAGGACGTCGAAGTCCGGCGCTTGCTCGGCCGTGATTCCGCACCTATAGTCCACCGAACACGTGTTCGATCCAGACGACCTCAACGAGGCCCAGCGAGCCGCCGCCGAGCACGTCGGCGGGCCGCTCCTCGTCGTCGCTGGCGCGGGCACCGGCAAGACGGCGACGCTCGCCTCCCGCGTGGCGAGGCTGGTCGGAAGGGGCGTCCCCCCCGGCCGGATCCTGCTGCTCACCTTCACTCGACGCGCGGCGCGCGAGATGCTGTCCCGAGCGCGACGTTCTGGCGACGGCGCGGCGCTCAACCGCGTCTGGGGCGGCACCTTCCACTCCGTGGCCAACCGCCTGCTGCGCCTGCACGGCCGATCCATCGGGCTGTCGCCGGACTTCACGGTGATGGATCGTTCCGACACCGCCGACCTGATGGATCTCGTCCGCGGCGAGCTCGGCCTGGGGGGCGGTGAGCGGCGGTTTCCACGCAAGGAGACGTTGGCCGACATCTACTCTCGGGTCGTCGACGCGCAGCGACCGCTGAGCGACGTCCTGGAGCGCGACTTCCCGTGGTGCCGCAACGAGGTCGATGGGATCGCGGCGGTGTTCGACGGCTATTCGGACCGCAAGCGCGCGGCTCTGTGTCTCGACTACGACGACCTGCTCGTTTGGTGGCGCGCCTTGCTGCGCGCCGAGCCAAGCCGGTCGCTCGTCGCCGGGCGCTTCGACCACGTGCTGGTGGACGAGTACCAGGACACGAACGCGCTCCAAGCCGACATCCTCGCGGCACTCAAGCCCGACGGCGACGGGCTCATGGTGGTCGGCGACGATGCCCAGGCGATCTACGCCTTCCGCGCCGCGACTGTGCGGAACATCCTCGAGTTTCCCGACCGCTTTCACGGCACGACGATCGTCCGGCTGGAGCGCAACTACCGTTCGTCGAAGGCGATTCTCGATGCGTCGAACGCCGTCATCGCCATGGCCAAGCGCCGCCACGACAAGACTCTGTGGACGGACCGCGTGGACGGTGGCGTTCCGATCCTGCTCACGTGCCTCGACGATGCCGACCAGGCGAACGCGGTCTGCGGAGCCGTTCTCGAGCACCGCGAGTGCGGCGTGGCGCTCCGTGAGCAGGCCGTCCTGTTCCGGGCCGGTCACCACAGCGACCTCCTCGAGGTCGAGCTCGCCCGAAGGAACGTGCCCTTCGTCAAGTACGGGGGCCTGACCTTCCTCGAAACGGCCCACGTCAAGGACGCGCTCGCGGTGCTGCGAATCGCCGAGAACCCGCGGGACGAGGTGAGCTGGTTCCGCGTGCTCCAGCTCTTCGACGGCGTGGGCCCGGCGACCGCGCGGCGCGTTCTCGCGAGCCTCGGCCCAGCCGCTACGTCAACCGACGCGATCGCCACCCTGTCGCAGGCGCGTGTCCCCACGTCGTCGATTCCGGCCCGCGAGGACCTCGTGGCGCTCCTCGGCGAGCTCGGGCGGGTGGACGGCGCCGAGGATGAGCCGGAGGGTCACGGGGCGTCGCCCGCGCCGCAGCTCGAACGCGTGCGGCGGTTCCTGGAGCCGCTGCTTCGCCGTCGATACGACGACGCGGAGCCGCGGCTTCGCGATCTGGAGCAGCTCGAGCAGGTGGCGGCCGGGTTTGCGACCCGCGCGGCGTTCATCGCGGAGGTCACCATCGACCCGCCCGCATCGACGGCCGACCTGGCCGGGGCGCCCCTCCTGGACGAGGACTACCTCGTCCTGTCGACGATCCACTCGGCCAAGGGCGGCGAGTGGGACGTCGTGCACATCATCCACGCCGCCGACGGAAACATTCCGAGCGACATGGCGACCGGCGACGAGGAGAGCATCGACGAGGAGCGCCGCCTGTTCTACGTTGCGCTGACGCGGGCGCGAAACGCGCTGCACGTCTACTTCCCCCTCCGCTACCACCGCAGGAACCACGGCCTGGAGGACCGGCATCTGCACGCGCAACTCACGCGGTTTCTCGACGGGCAGGCTCGCGAGCGCTTCGACCGGCGCTCGACGTGGACGCAGGACGGAGATGACTCGCCGCCTTGCGATGCCGTCGCGGGGCGCGCGACGGACGTGGCGGACGAGCTCGCGATCCTGTGGAACGGGTAGATATCGTCGTTCGATGGAGGTCCGCAGGACCGAGGATCCGCGGTCGTTCCTAGACCTCGTCGGCCCGCTGCTGCGTCGGGACGAGGCGCGGAACCAACGGGCCCTCGGGATCGCGACCGACTATGCAGATCTCCTCAGGTCGGCGAGGATCTCGCGGGCCGCGTTCGCCCCGGGGGCGCCGGTAACGCCACCGCCCGGATGCGCCCCCGAGCCGCACAGATACAGGCCGTCGATCCCGAAGCGGTATCGCGCGTGGCCGAGCAGCGGCCGCCAGGCGAAAAACTGATCCAGTCCGGGCTCGGCGTGCAGCGGATCTCCCTGCGAGAAGCCGTACTCCGCCTCGAGATCGACTGGCGAGAGCACCTGACGCGCGGTGACGAGGTCACCGATGCCGGGCGCGTACGTCTCCAGTGTCTTCACGACGAGGTCCGCGAGGCGATCGCGTTCGGCGGTCCACGCACCCTCGACGAGCCGATACGGGGTCCACTGCGCGATCACGCTCATGACGTGCGTGCCAGCCGGTGCGAGCGACGCGTCGGTAAGCGTCGGGATCGTCGCCTCGAGGTACGGCTCGTCGCTGATCCGCCCGTACTTCGACGCGTCGAACGCCCTCTCGAGGTAATCGATCGACGGCGCGATCACGATGCGGCCGCGAAGCCGCTCTTGCCGTCCGCCGTCGAATCGGGGAACAGCCGACAGCGCGAGGTTCACCTTCGAGACGATGCCGGGCGTTCGGATGTTGCCCGCACGCCACACGAGCTCGGGACCGAGGATGACCGGATCGACGAGCGTCGTGAGTGTGCGCTTCGGATCGGCCGCCGAAACGACGGTGCGGGCGGTGATCTCCTCCCCCGACGCGAGGGCCACCCCGACGGCACGGTGGTCGCGCGTGACGACGTCGGTCACCTCGGCGGCCGTGCGAATCTCGGCCCCGAACGAACGGGCCGCGGACGCGAGCGCGTTCGCAAGCGCGCCCGGCCCGCCCCTGGCGAACACCGTCTGGCCGGCCGCTCCGCCGTCGTTTCCGGCCGAGTCGTTGAGCAGGACGAACGCCGTCCCGGCACTCCATGGCCCCATCCCCACGAACTGGACGGCTCGTGAGGCGATCGCACCCCGGACGGAGTCGGACAGGAACGCCTCGGCGACGAAATCGGCGACCGCCATCGGCAGGACGCGAGTCGTCTCGCGTCCCGCCCTCGCGCCGAGCTCCCGAAACGCCCGACCGGCGCGAAGCCCGGTCAGCAGATCGGCGAACGCGAGGTTCTTCACGTCGGGCGGCGTCGCCGCGTTCAGGTAAGCGAGGAAGCTCGCAACCGCGCGCACCTTCCGGTCGAACCGGGGGTACGCGCCGGCGTCCTCGGCAGAGATCGCGCGCATCTCCGACGAGGTCGTGGCGACGTCGGACCAAAGGGTGAGCGCGGGCGCGCCCTCCGGACGCGGAGCGAAGACGCGGGCGTCCGGAACGATCGGCTCGAACCCGTGCCGACGCAGCGCGAGCGCGTCGATGACGCTGGCCCGCAGCCGCCCGACGGTGTGCGCGAGTCCCGGCGCCCGAACGCCCTTCGCGATCTCGACGGTGTCGAGCAGCCCGCCGACGCGATCGCGCTTCTCGAGGACGACGATCCTTCGCCCGGCCTTTGCGAGGTAGGCCGCCGCAACGAGGCCGTTGTGGCCGGCACCGATGATCGCCGCGTCGTAGCGCTGCTCGGTCGTCATGGCGCGGCCTCCCCGGTTCGCCGCTTCCTTTGGCTGTGCAGCACCTCGAGGGCCGCGATCCGTCCGGACGCACCCATGATGCCGCCGCCCGGATGCGTGGCGGACCCGCACATCCATAGATCGGGCACGGGGGTTCGATACCGGCCCCAGCCCGGCACGGGCCGGTTGAAGAAGAGCTGCTCGAGCGAGAGCTCGCCCTGGAAGATGTTCCCCTCAGTCAGGCCCGTCACGTTCTCGATGTCGAGCGGCGTGATGAACTGCCTGTGCAGGATGTGATCGCGGATCTTCGGGAACCGCTCCGCGATCGTGTCGATGACGGTCTCGCCGAACGACTCGCGCATCGCGTCATCCCAGACGTTGCCGTCGGCCAGGTGGTACGGCGCCCACTGCACGAAGCAGCTCATGACGTGCTTGCCCGGCGGCGCCATGTCGGGCTGCACGAGCGTCGGGATGATCATGTCGATGTAGGGCCGCGAGCTGTGCATGCCGTACTTTGCCTCGTCGTACGCCTTCTCCATGTAGCCGAGCGAAGGGCTGAAGCTGATCGCCCCGCGGAGCCACTCGCCCTTGCCGGGCTTGCACTCGAGCTCCGGCAGGCCGTCAAGCGCCAGATTCACCTTGCCCGACGAGCCCCGGTACTTGTATCGCTTGACCTCGGTCACGAAGTCGTCGTCGAGATTTTGCGGCTCGACCAGCTGAAGAAACGTCCGGCGCGAGTCGACGCTCGAGAGCACCACGTCGGCCGCGATCTCCTCGCCCGACTCCAGCGTCACCCCGGTGGCGCGCTCACCCCGAACGTCGATCCTGGCGACGGGCGCCTCGGTCCGGATCTCGGCGCCGAGCGAGCGCGCCGCGGCGCCGATCGCGCTCGAGATGCCGCCCGTTCCGCCCTTGGGGATTCCCCACGCACGAAACGCGCCGTCGATCTCGCCCATGTAATGGTGAAGCAGCACGTACGCGGTCCCCGGGGAGCGCGGACCCTGAAACGTGCCGATGATGCCGGATGCGGACATCGTCGCCTTGAGCGGCTCGGTCTCGAACCACTGCTCGAGAAAGTCCGCGGCGCTCATCGTCATGAGCTGGATGAACGTCTGCTGCAGCCTGCGCGGAAGGTCGCGGAACTCCTTCACCAGCGGCAGGAGTGGCGTCCACTCCATCGGGCTGATCCGGCCGGGATCCGGCGGCACCGCCGACAGGATGGGCTTGATGAACCGCGCCATGTCGACCATGAGCCGCCCGTACTCCTCGTACGCCTCGGCGTCGTTCTTCGACCATCGCCGCAGTTCCCGGACGGTCCTGCCGTGGTCGTTCACACGCCAGAGGTAGTCGTCCTCGAGCGGCGTGATCGTCCCGTCGAGCGGGAGGATCTCGAGGCCGAACCTCGGAAGATCCAGCTCCCGGATGATCTCGGGACGCAGTAGCGAGACGACGTACGAGAAGACGCTGAAACGAAAGCCCGGAAAAACCTCCTCGGTGACGGCCGCGCCCCCTAGCACGTGCCGGCGCTCGAGGACGACGACGCGACGGCCTGCGCGCGCAAGGTACGCGGCCGCTGTCAGTCCGTTGTGGCCGCCGCCGATGACGACGGCGTCGTAGCGCTGCGCCACGCGCGTCCTCCACCCGTCCGGTGGCCGTCGTCGTCTCGAGGGCGGCCTCGAAGATGTGAACGGGGCGCCCGACGCGCCCGCGCCATGCTAGAAGCGGCGCCCCAGGCGCGTCAGGGCAGTCGTGACCTCAGGTCAGGGCGAGCGCCGGCGGCGGCTCGCCGGCGTCCGCGTCGGTTGCCTACGCTACTGGCGTCCGGCCGCACGGCGCCGCGTGGACGTGAACGGGAGGGGAAAGCTCGTGAGTGTCGGAACCGCCTTCCACGCGCGGACCTCGCGGCTCAACCAGAAGATGTCGTGGGGCGAGTGGTCCGGGTACTTCGCCGCTCAGGTCTACGCCGACTTTCACGACATCGAGTACAACGCCATCCGCGAGGCGGCGGCGCTGATCGACGTGACGCCGCTTTACAAGTACGTCGTCTCCGGCCCCGACGCGGCCGCACTCGCCAACCGGGTGATGACACGGAACGCCGAGAGTATGGGGATCGACCAGGTCGTCTACACGCCGTGGTGCGACGAGCGCGGCAAGGTCATCGACGACGGCACGGTACAGCGGCGAGGTCCGAACGAATACTTCTGGACGGCGGCCGACCCATCGTTCCGGTGGCTGCACATGAACGCCCACGGACTCGACGTCTCGGTCGTCGACGCGACCGAGCAAGTGGCCGGGCTTGCCCTGCAGGGCCCACGGTCTCGCGACGTCCTCGAGGCGGCAACCAGAGAGGACTGGTCAGACGTGCGGTACTTCCATGGCCGCCGGACCGAGATCGGCGGCGTGGACGCCTACGTGTCCCGGACGGGCTATACCGGCGATCTCGGCTACGAGATCTGGGTCGATGCCGAGGCCGCAGTCGATCTGTGGGACTCCTTGTGGGAGGCGGGTGAGGGCCACCAGCTGCGGCCCGCCGGCATCCGCGCGCTCGACGTGTCGAGGGTGGAGGCCGGGCTGATTCTCATCGAGGCCGAGTACACGAGCGCGCGCCACGCCATCAGCGCGGAGCAGGAGTACTCCCCCTTCGAGATCGGCCTCGGCCGCCTGGTCGATTTCCGCAAGGCGGAATTCGTCGGGCGCCGGGCCCTGGAGCTGGAGCAAGCCGCGGGCGGGCCGGCTCGCCGCCTGGTCGGGATCGAGATCGACTGGAGCGGCATCGAGGCGCTGTTTGCGCGCCACGACGAGCCGCCCGAGGTCTCGGCCGCCGTCCAACGCGAGCCGGTGCCCCTGTTCAACCGCGGCCGGCAGGTCGGCCGGGCAACGAGCATCGTCTGGGGGCCGACGATCAAGAAGATGGTCGGGTTCGGCTCCGTGCCGCCTTCACGCGCGGCCGCCGGCACACGCCTTTCCGTCGAGTGGACGGTCGAGGGTGAGCGCGGCTCCGTCGACGCCACCGTCGTCGATCTTCCCTTCCTCGACCTCGTGCGAAAGCGCTCGTAGGTTCGAAACCGGCTCGTTTCGACGCGCTCTGCGAGAATCGAGGCTCGTGCCGCAACGCTCTCCGTTCCCCGCACTGTTCGCACTCGCCGCCGCAATCGCGGCCGTCGCCGTCGCCTTTCGCAACGGCCTCGTCTGGGGCGCGGTCGTCGGCGGTGCGGTGTTGGTCGTCGCGCTCCTCGTCTTCGCTCGGCGGTTCGACTCGGCCGAGCCCGATCGCGGTCGACGTCGGATCCTCGCGTTCCTCGGCATCGGTGGGCTCGTGGCCGTGGTCGGCGGTGACGCGCTCGGTTGGACGCTGCGGAGGCTCACGCGCCCCGATCCCGAACCAGCGCTGCGCGAGATGGCCGAGAACATCGGCGCCGAGGGCCTCGACCTGATGCTTCGAACGTATCGGCCCGGCCGATCGGGGGATCTGCAGCTGGTGCTGACGCCCGGCTCGACGGCGAACTACGCGAACGAGTCGACGCACCTTCTTCATCGCGACCCACGCTCGAGCCATGCGCTTCCGTGGCTGTACCTCGAACGAGTCCCAATGCTTATCTGGAGCGGTGACGCGCTCACGCCGGGCGACCGCACCGAGCGGGTGACGCTCGCCGACGTCGCGCCGACGATCGCCTCGATGATCGGGTTCACCGATTACCAGGCCGTCGACGGGCGACCGCTTCCGGGCGCGCCCCGGTTCGGCCCTCCGCCGAAGGTCGTCGTGACCTTCGTCATCGACGGCGGCGGTTGGAACGTCCTCGATCGGTGGCCGACCGCATGGCCGAACATGAAGCGCCTGATGGCGGAGTCGATCGTCTACCGCAACGCGATCATGGGTTCTTCGCCGGCCGTGACGGCGTGCGCACACGCGACGATCGGGACGGGCGCGTATCCGCGAACGCACGGCATCACCGGACACAACGTTCGCGATGGTTCGTCGGTTCGCAAGGCGTACGGCGAGCCGGGTCGTGCCGATCCCTCCGACATCCTCGTTCCGACGCTGGCCGACCGATGGGTCGAGAACAACGGCGGGAACGTCTGGGTCGGCGAGATCGGCTACCAGATCTGGCACCTCGGCATGCTCGGTCGGGGAGGCCGTCCGCTCGGCGACAGGCCAGTCGCCGTGTACTGGGACGACGACCGCACATCGGCGTGGCAGCCACAGAACGCGGACCTGTATCGGTTGCCGAAGGAGGTCCCACCCATCTCGGCGTTCGAGCAACGGCGCCGGGCGTACCAGGATCCGGGAATCGACGACGAGTACGAGCGGTTCCTCAACGGTCGGACCGAGGTCTGCTGCACGCCACCGATCGTCGAGTATCAGGGCGACCTCATCGACGCGACGATCCGCTCGGAGTCACTGGGTATGCACGGCGCGACAGACCTACTGTTCGTCAACTACAAGGCGCCGGATTACGCCGGGCACGTGTACAACATGCTTTCGCCGAGGGAACGGATCGTGCTCGAGGCCGTCGACGCGCAGCTCGGGCGACTGTCGCGGCAACTCCTGGAGACGTTCGGTCCGGGCAACTTCACACTGATCGTTACGGCCGATCACGGCCAGTGTCCGATGGTTGATGCGATGGGCGGTGTCCGCGTTGACCCGATCCAACTGAAGGACGACATCGAGCGCGAGTTCGGGCGATCGCCCTTCGGTCTCGTCCAAAGCGTGGTGCCCTCGGAGATCTACCTCGACTCGCGCGCCATGCTCGACGTCGGCGTCACGCGCGACGACATCGCCGCGTGGCTGCGCGACTACCGATACGGCGACAACATCGGCCCGTATGTCCGCGACTACGCGATCGAGCGAGATCGGCTGAACGAGCGAGCGTTCGCTGCGGTTGTCTCGACGGACTTCCTCGATCGGCTCCGCGAGGGCGACCCATCGGCATACGGGAACGGCGGGATGTGGCGCGACGCCGATCCCGGCGTTCCGTCCATCACCTGGTAGCCCCGCGTCGGTGCGGACGGTACAGTCCGCCGATGAGCGATCGACCCGATCGTGTGCGCGTGATCCCACCGGGCGAGCGGACGGCCGGACCCGCCACGCCGGGGATGGACCGGCAACAGGCGTTCCTGACGGACGCCGTCTGGGCCGGGTTCGTTCGCACGGAGCCCGAGACGGCGTCGGGATGGCACCACCATGGCGAGCACGAAACGATCGTCTACGTCTTGACCGGCTCGCTACGGTTCGAGTTCGGCCCCGGTGGCGCGGACGAGACCGTCGCCACGCCGGGCGACTTCGCGCTCGTCCCGAGGGGCCTCGTCCATCGGGAGTCGACGCCGGCGAGTCAGCCCTGTGAGGTCATCGTGGTCCGAGCCGGTCGAGGCGAGTCGAGCGTCAACGTCGAGGGCCCGGTTCCCGCCTGACTCCGGCTCGTCTCGTAGCCGCGAGCGACTCACCGCTATGAGCTCGCCGCGACCGATCGGAACGACCAGGCACGACGGGGGCCGGATGGCCGAGGGCCGCGTTGCGGAACGACGGTTCGACGTCAGCCGCGTGGGAGACGACGTTGTCGGCGACGAGCCGACCGCCCGGGCGGAGCGCCTCGACGATCGGTTCGAGCAGCGCAAGATAGACGTGTAGCGTCCCATCCGCGCGGTCGCGGACGTCCTGCTCTTCGAGGGCTCGCATGACTATCGCAACGCTCGGCGGAACACCGGTTCACGACACAATCACCTCGGGTCGGCCTTCACGGTCAAGGCAAGCTATCCGCTGCGGAATGCATACGCGCGCGATCTGCATGTCGCGGTTGGGCCGGCCGTCCTCGATCGCCGTGCGTCCGACGTCGCCCTACAGTTGCGCGGTGGAGCGCTCCAACACGCCGCCGCCCGCGCCGGAGGCGCGGTCATCGCCGACGCGCTCCCGTGTCGCGGCGCGGATCGAGGATCGGTTCCCGCGACTGTGGCGAGCGGTAGGGAGTCCGGCCGTCGATGTACTCCAGGCGGTGAGCGAAGACGAGGTGGG
>JBKOWM010000053.1:0-3839 GCA_046724395.1 Actinomycetota bacterium | reverse complement strand
CCTCGAGGAATGGATGTCGCTCGATGGCTTCGCCGTGGACGCGGAAGGGACGTTGGACTTCTTCCCGCCGAGCGAGGCGGACCGGTTCTCGGACAGAGATCAGCTCGAGTTCCTCGAGAGCGTCGACACGATCCTGTTGGGGCGACGGACCTATGAGCTGTTCGTCGACTTCTGGCCAACGGCAACGACGGACAAGGAGATCGTCGCCGACCGACTGAACGAGCTTCCCAAGCTCGTCTTCTCCAACACCCTGAGCGAGGCGCCATGGGGAGCGTGGCCCCCGGCGCGAGTCGTTGACGGCGACGCCGTGTCCGAGATCGAACGTCTGAAGGCACAGGACGGGAAGCACATGGTCCTGTGGGGCAGCCTCTCCCTGGCCCAGAGCCTCATCGCGGCGGACCTGATCGACGAGTATCACGTCCAGCTCTGCCCGACGCTGGTCGGAGGCGGGCGAACGTTGTTCCCGAGTCTTCAGGGCTACGCGAGGCTCGAACGTGTGAACGTGCGGACCTACGAGACGGGCACCGTGTTCCTCCACTACGAGCCGCAACGCTGAGGTTGGCTCCCGCCACCAACCGTGCGGGGCTCCGGCTGACAAAGCAGGCCTGGAAAGGTCATCATGGTCGGCCCGGGAAGCGTTCGGCGAGGGCGTGATGGCCGAGATCGAGACCTCGACGACAACTGAAGAAGGGTCGCGATGGTCGGTCAGGCTGGAGCAGCTGCGGCTGCGGTTCCGCGATCCGGGTCTGGAGACGGCGTATCGCGCCGACCGCTTCCGTCACGATCTCGGCAACATCCGCTTCGGCTTCCTGGCCGGGATCGCCATCTGGGTCGCGTGGGGCCTGCTCCTGCGCCCCTACATGCTGGCCCTGTCCGATCAGCGACTCGACCTGGTCATGCGGTTCGGCGTGTTCATCCCCATGTTGATCGTCGGCTTCGGGCTCACGTACACCCGGTTCTTCGGTCGCGTCTGGGAATGGGTGGCGGTCGCCATCGCAGCGGCGACGCTCCTGTTCTGGGTCTTCTACGTCGCGCGGATATCGACGTTGCCTGCGGAGTACGGCTACATCGGCGTCATCCTGATCACGGCGTTCACCTACGCGCTGCTGCGCCTGCGGTTCGTCTTGGTCGTGCTGGTCACGGTGATCGGTATCGCGGCATACCTTCCGTACGCCATCACGGCGAAGTACATCCAGGACGTGAGTCTGGTGCTGGCGATGCTCTACCTGACCTCGTTCGGCCTGCTGGGCGGGCTGGCCGCCTATCGGACGGAACGGTTCAGTCGAGACCTGTTCCTCCGCGAACGTCAGGTCGAGCAGGAACGGGCGCGGTCCGACGGGCTCCTGCTCAACATGCTGCCCATGGCCATCGTCGAGCGGCTCAAGACCTCCTCCGGCGGACGGATCGCCCAGAACTTCGATCAGGTGAGCGTGTTCTTCGCCGACGCGGTGGGGTCCACGGAACAGGCGGCTCGATCATCCCCGGAGGCGTTCGCCGATGCCTTGGATGAGCTCTTTCGGCACTTCGACGAGATCGCCGTGCGGTACGGCCTCGAGAAGATCAAGACGATCGGAGACGCCTACATGGCCGTCGCAGGCGCGCCGACCCCCATGGCCGATCACGCGGACGCCGCCGTCGGGATGGCGGTCGACATCCTCGCCAACGCCGGGAGGATCAGATGGCCGTCGGGCGACCCGATCGTCGTGCGCGGCGGGATCGCCACCGGGCCCGCCGTCGCCGGGGTGATCGGGGACCGGAGGTTCGCGTACGACCTGTGGGGCGACACGGTGAACCTCGCGAGCAGGCTCGAGACGAACGCGGTGCCCGGCCGCTTCCTGGTCTCGGAGTCGACGGCCAAGGAGCTGGCCGATCGGTACGACTTCGGGCCTTCCGAGAACCTCGAGGTGAAGGGGAGGGGACCCACGACCGTCCGCGTCCTCCTGGGCCGCCACTCCGGCGTCCCCATCATGGCGCCGCTTGCCTCCGACCTCGAATGACCGCAACGAAGAGGAACGCCCGAACGATCCGCGGATGGATCCGAACGCTCCCTCTCGAGGGGCTGATCGGACGCTCCCGAGGTGCCCTCATGCGCGCGGTCGCCGTCGTGGCGGCGATGGGCACGCTCGTGACCGGATGCACCGACTCGGATGTGGGCGGGATGCAGCGTCCTTCTTCCGGAGGCTCCGACGTGATCGTCGTGGGCGTGTCCGGCGATTTCGCCGAGAACCAGATCGTCGCAGAGATGTATGCGCAGGTACTGGAGCACGCCGGCTACACGGTCGAGCGACTGCTGGAGCTGCGATCGCGAGAGAGCTCGCAGAATGCCCTGGAGGCGGGGGTCATCGACGTGAAGCCGGAGTACCTGTCGTCGTTGCTGCTGTTCCTCGACCCGAACGCGGAGGCGTCCGCGGATGCCGCCGACGTTGCCCGGCAGACCGCCGAGCTGCTCCGGTCTGAAGGACTCGCGTTGCTCACACCATCGGCGGCCGAGGACACCAATCAGTTCGTGGCGAACGCGGAGACGGCCCAGCGGTTCGACCTGACCACGATGAGCTCCCTCGCCCCCGTCGCCGGGCAGCTGACGTTCGGCGGGCCACCGGAATGCCCCCAACGGCCCTTCTGCCTCCCGGGATTGCACGAGGTCTACGGGGTCCTCTTCGACGACTTCACGCCGCTGGACGCGGGAGGGCCGCTGACCGTCGATGCGCTGAAGGCCGATGAGGTCCAGATCGGCCTGTTGTTCTCGACCGACCCGAGCATCGGCCAGAACGGATTCGTGCCGCTCGTGGACGACAGGCATCTCCAGAACGCCGAGAACATCACGCCGCTGATCCGCTCCGAGAAGCTGAACGGTGAGGTCCGTGCCTTGCTCGATGCGGTGAGCGCTCGACTCTCGACAGAGAAGGTCACCGAGCTCGTGGGCAAGGTCGTGATCGAGGGGGAGAACGTCGCCGCCGTGGCCAACGGCTTCTTGACCGCGAACGGCCTGCTGTAGCGTCTGGAGAACTCCCGCTGCGACCGGAAGTCGGCCCACTGTCAAGGCAGAGCCTGAGCCCTTGTGGTTCTCGCGACGTCGGTTTCCTCAACGCGTTGCGGTACCCGCGCCTCATACGGTAGACGTCGGCGTCGGAGAACATCCCCTCCTCGCCCGCGGACACGATCCCGAGCTCGGTGAGGCGGTCGACGTAGGAGGTAGGCACGCCGGCCCGCTCGGCCAGCTCGTTCGGGTCGCGCGCGCGCACGGTGGGCGCATGATATGCCTCACCTGCGCTTTCACCGGCGGACCGACCGACCGATAAGACCTAGGTGCAAAGACCAGCCGAGTTCCTGAGATCGCAGCTGCGCCAGAGGGTCGCCGTCTTCGCGGCGACGGTCGCCGTTGCGGCCGTTCTCGCCATGATGGGCGTGTGGTGGTGGCCGGCGACCTTCCTGGCGCTCGGGCTCCTGTTCGTCCTGCAACGCCTGGCGGGGAAGGGCCGCATCCTCGATCCCGAGCACCTCCGAAGGGGGATCCGCGGTGAGGAGGCGGTCGCGGAGGCCCTGGCCGGGCTCCCGTCCTCGTACTGGGTCCTGCATGGCGTCTCGACGGGGCACGGGGACGTCGACCACGTCGTCATCGGCCCCACCGGCGTGTTTGCGCTCGAGACGAAGGCCTGGGAGGGGAAGTTCTACCGTAGCCGAGGACAGCTCTACTGCAACGGAAAGCCGGCCGAGCACGTGTTGCGGCAGGCGCGGGGCGCCGCGGGGCAGGTCCGCGAAGTCCTCCTGGAGGCCGGCATCGACGAGTGGGTCGAGGCCGTCGTCGTCGCCGCGCGGGCCTCCGTCTCGCGCTCCGCCGT
>JBKOWM010000035.1:0-16767 GCA_046724395.1 Actinomycetota bacterium | reverse complement strand
CGGCCTCGCGACGTCGACGTGTTTCGTTCCCTCGACACGTTCGACCTGCTCATGATCGAGCAGCCGCTTCACCACGAGGACCTCGTTCAGCACGCGCGCCTGCAGCGCCAGATCTCTTCGCCGATCTGTCTGGACGAGTCGATCCGCTCGGCGGCCGACGCCGAGGCCGCGATCGAGCTCGGCGCCTGCCGCATCGTCAACATCAAACAGGGCCGCGTGGGCGGCGTTCCCGCCGCGAAGATGCTGCACGACGTATGCGTCGGCAACGACGTCCCTGCGTGGTGTGGCGGGATGCTCGAGACCGGGATCGGACGTGCCGTCAACCTGGCGCTGGGGGCGCTGCCGGGGTTTCGCCTGCCCGGCGACACGAGCGCGAGCCGGCGGTACTTTCACGACGACCTTACCGAACCGTTCGAGCTGGCGCCCGACGGGACGATGCGCGTGCCGTCAGGGCCTGGGATCGGTGTCGAGCCGCGGCCCGACCGCCTCGCGGAGTGCACGCGGCGGGTCGAGCGGGTCGAGAAAGAGTGACAAAAACAGCCGCGCCGGCTTGCGCCGATCGGCGTCGCTGCCGTACTGTCCGCCTCGAGAGACCGCTGGGACCTCCGGGTTCCGGCGGTTTCTCGCTTCCCCGGTCTCTTCTCGCTTCCCCGGTCTCCTCGGTGCGTGTGGCGCACGCGGGGCCCGATTACGCCGAAGGGTTTGCTCGCGCTCGCGATTGCGCAATGCTACCGGTCGACACGCATCGAGCACCGACGAGGAAGGTCGATCGGATGAGGAAGCGCGTTCTGCGGGCGGGCGAGGTCGAGATCGAGGATTCCCAGGGCCGCGTCCGAGCGCGGTTTGGCGTTACGGACGACGACTCCCCGTTCATCGCGTTCTTCGGCCCTGACCAGCGGCTTCGCGCTCGCTTCGGCGTACAGCCCGATGGGTCGGCGGGCCTCGCGATCGCCGACGAGGCGGGCAAGGTCCGAGCCACGTTTGGGCTGTTCTCCGACGGATCCGCGAGCATGGCAATGGTCGATCGCAACGGGAAGGTTCGCGCCAAGTTCGGGTTGGCGAGCGAGGGTGCGCCGACGCTCGCCCTGCGAAACAAGAACGGCGAGCTCGGGTTCGTCTACTCGCTCGCCCAGCAGGGCTCGCCGACGATCTCGCTCCAGGACGAGGACGGCAAGGTCAGGGCGCGGCTCGGCCTTGCCGCGGAGGGGTCGCCCATCCTCCGGCTGCTGAACAGAGAGGGTGAGCTGCGGGCCATCATGGGCCTGACGGCTGACGGCACCCCCGTGCTGCAGTTCATCGACGCGGAGGGCGAGCCGCTGTGGACGGCGCCGGGGACGGCGACGGTCCAGACGACGAAGGCACCGACTCCCGAGCCGGTGAAGAAGGGTTAGCTACCGCCGGCGACGGCGTCGTCGAACGATCTCCTCGCCGACGACCGCGAGCAGCACGAATGGCACGCCGATCAGCGCGAGCGCCGGCACCGAGCGCTCGCTCGACGACCTGGACGCTGCGGTCGAGGGCCTCCCGCTCGGGTGGGCTTCGACGCCATGGCTCTCGAGCAAGGCCGTGAGCGCCGGCCCGAGCCCGTCGTAGCCGGCCGGAACGGGATCTCCGCACACGCGGGTGCCGGCCGGAGTGAACAGCTGCGGGCCGCCGGGTGCGTCGGGGTACAGCATCTGACGGTAGCGGCCCGGCTCCCCGTTCTCGCAGTCGAGCACGACGCGGACGACGTACGTGCGTCCGAGGTTCGCGTTCGGTTCAAGCGAACCGCCGATGTTCGGCGCGTCCCACTTCTCCGCCCACGGCTCAGCGCCGAGCGCGAACGCCGCGCCGTCGTCTCCGAGCGTCACACTTCCACCGGGCAGACCGGCGCCCGAGATGGTGACTTTGGCGCGGTCGGCGGTCCCCTTGGCAAGCGCCGACCCGCCGCCAATGGCGACCACGCCGGTCACAAGGCAGACCATGAACAGTCTCCGCACGGTGCCTCCTGCCTCCTGTGGTGCTCTTACACCGCGCACCGTCCGACGGTTCCGAGACCAGGCCGGCCGTCGCAGACCGTCTGTGCTAGGACGGAACGGGACGAGCTCGGTTCGTAGAGCAGCTGCTTCGATGGAGGTGAAGGAAGTGTCACCCCCTGCCCCGGATGATGGAGTTCCCGACGACGAGCCGTCCGACCAACCGGTGCAGCGGTCTTGGTGACGGGTGTCGGCTGACGAGGAGTGAAGCCAAGGTGATCTGCCACAGACTCCGCTCTCGATCGTCTCCATTTCGACCGGATCGACTCCGCGCGCCTCACTAGTGCGGGGACCAGGAGGATCGCCCGTATGGCATTCACACCTGATGACCCGGACGATCGAAACGCCTTCGACCGCCCACATGGCGAAGGTCCTGGCCTCTCCTGACAACCGCCTTCGGGCCATCACTCGCGATTCTCAGCTCGTCGGCACCATCGCAAGCTATGTCTCGGAGGGAGCGACCGAGGTCACGTACTGGACAGATCGCGCCGACTGGGGCCAAGGTATTGCAACGCGCGCGCTCAGCCTGCTTCTTGAGGAGATCCCGGTTCGGCCAATCCGAGCCCGTGCCGTGAGCGACAACGCTGGGCTTTACGAGTCCTTCAGAAGGCGGGCTTCCATCCGATCGGTACCGAGGTCTCCTTCGCGCCGGGTCGGGGCGTCGAGATCGAGGAGACCGTTCTCGAGCTGTCTTAACAAACGTAAGCGCAACTGCGCAAAGACCGCGCTGCTGCGCGTTTCTAACTACATGTGAGCGTGGCGAACAGGAAGAGGAACACCAGGACGAGTAACACGATCCCTCCAATGTCTATGCGAGCCGGAACGGAGACGCCGGTCTTGCCGCTGTCTTCAAGGTGCGGTCGACGGAACTAGCGCTTCGTCCACCCAAGCACGGTGGCGCTGCCGGCACGTCTGGGCGCGCGGCCGGCTGCGACATCCGCGCGCATCCGCGCAAGTCCCTCTTCGAGCTCGCCCGGATGGTCGCGCTGCATGCGTTCGAAGTAGCTCGTCGCGCCCCTCTCCGCCGCGTCGATGACCCGTGCGGGGTCAGCCGAGAGGGCGGCGAGCGATGCGTCTTCCATGTCCTCGAACTCGAAGTAGAGGACGCGCGCGCCTGGCAGCTCCGTGAGGATCGCCGCCAGCGGTGGATGAGTCGCCTCCATCCAGGTCCGGCTGCTCGGGAAGTAGTCGAGGACCCATAGCGATGCGGCGTCCTCGCGCGTGAAGCCCTTGAGCACTAAACGCCCTCCGGGTCTGAGTATGCGTCGAACCTCGGCCAAAGCCACACGGCGATCCTCGACGTGATGCAGCATTGAGATCATCGTGGAGGCGTCGAAACTCCCGTCCGCGAAGGGCAGTCGCTGCGCGTCCGCCAGAACAGCCGCGAGTCCCTTGGCGGCCGCGCGGATCAGCATGTCGGGCGAGCGGTCCACCACCAGGGCGTCCCAGCCCTCGTGCCTCAGCGCGAGTGCATAGTTCCCCGTGCCGCCGCCGATGTCGGCGAGCCGGCCGCCCGGCGCACCTTCGAGCGCCTCACGCAGCACGCGCAGGACCGATGGGCTCGCCGAGCGCGTCTCGTCATAGCGCTCTGCCTGGCGCGAGTAATCGGGCAGCAGGCTCACGCGCGAAAGCTCCGGCTGGCCGTGGCCGTCGTGCGCGCGGGCTGATGCATCCATTCAGGATGCATGAGATCTCGATGGCTCCTCGGCCCGCAAAAGGCAAGCGCCGCACGCCACAACCATCGAGTACTGTCGGACTCGGCCGACCTCGCGGTCAACGTGCAAGTTCCTTCGTGAAACCGACAGAACACGCTTTCGCCAAACAGCGACGGTTTTCCGCAAGCGGCCGGCCGCCGGTCTGATGAGATGGCATCAGCACAAGGAGGAAGTCGATGACGAAGGTGGCGGCAGCGATCACGACCTCGCTCGACGGATACATCACGGGCCCGAACGACGGGCCTGGCCGCGGCCTGGGCGATGGCGGTGAGCGATTGCACTACTGGGTGTTCGGCGGCCCGTGGAGCTACGAGAAGGAACCGGCAGGCAAGCCGACCGGACCGGACAAGGAGTACCTCGACGGGGCCATGGGTCGAGCCGGCGCCGTCGTGCTCGGCCGCAATATGTACGAGGCCGCGGAGGCGTGGGGCGGCCACAACCCGTTCGGGGTCCCGCTCTTCGTCGTAACGCACCGGCCGGCGGACCAGCCGCCAGACGGCGGGTTCACATTCGTGGACGGTCTCGACCGGGCGATCGCCCAGGCGCGCGAGGCGGCGCGCGCCAAGGACGTAAGCATCGGGGGTGGCGCTGACGTCATCCGTCAGGCGCTTCGCGCCGACTATGTCGACGAGCTGTCAATCTCAATCGCGCCGGTCATCCTGGGCGGTGGAAAGCGGCTGTTCGATGGTTTCAACCAGACGATGAAGTTGGAGCATGTGGGCCTACTCCAGTCACCACTCGCCACGCACCTCACGTATCGCGTCGTGCGCTGATCGGGTGGCTGCCGGCGTGACCGCTTGGCGACGTTCCGCGGCGAGATCTGGGCTGCCCCGCGCAGCTGGGTCGAGGCGGCCTACCCCAGTCTCCTACTTCAACGAGGTCGATCGGGGCGGGCAACACGTTCCGAGCCTCAAGATGCAGGAGCCATCCCTCGACGGCCTGACCGAGCATTAGAGTGAAGTCCGTGGAGACGTCCTGCATCGAGGCGTGCATGGTTCTGTCCAACGGTGTGTCTCAAAGCGGTGGCGCGTTTCCGCAGGTAAAGACGGGGACGTAGCTCAGTTGGTAGAGCACCTGCTTTGCAAGCAGGGGGTCGGCGGTTCGAGTCCGCTCGTCTCCACCGCGAATCCGCACGTCAAGGTGCTCGGGTTGACCGCCTGCGCGGTGCTGCCCGTCACGGCAGCAGATGGTTTGATTCGTCACACACCGCGCGAGCCTCACGCGCCAAGGCGGATCATGCAAAAGAGGATCTGATCCGTCCGATGCGTCAGATCGATGCGCTCGCCAAGAAGCTCGTCGAGGCGCTTGTGGTCGCCTGCTTCGGCTGCTTCCGCCTGCTGGCGGTGGAGCTCGATCATGCGCTCTGCGAGGGGGACGAACGCGTCCATCGTGGCGCGGTCGGCCTCGGTCTCGACGGGAAGCGCCCGCAACTGCGCCAGCATCTCCGCCTCGGCCTCGGCTACCGCTGAGTAGAACGCCGCTTGGCGTTCCCTCCAGCCGACGCCTACATCCCGGCTGCCATGCGTCGCCGCGAACTCCTCGTTCCCGGTCACGCAGATCCGACGGGCCTGGACGTGGAAGCTCTGGTTCGCCGTCCACTGCGTGAAGGATCGCCGAAGCTCCTCGGGCGCGGCGACGAACTCGTCCGTGTATCGCTTCCACAGCTCTATGGAATCGGGATCCAGGATCGGGTACCCGCGGATCGGGTAGCCGTAGTCCGCGTCGTACATGCGCTTGAAATTCTCCGGGTGACTGGTCGAGAGCCATTCGACGAACATGTCCCAGACGGGACGGAAGGGATCCTGCGGGTCCGGGTCTGGCGACCCGAACAGGTTGTAGCAGCATTCGCCGCCGCCCCCGAACCAAGCGGTCTCGATCCTCCCGGCGTCGATCACGAACGAAATCTCCGTCCCTACCGGTCTCATGCCGAGCGCACGGGTAAGGTCGTTCTCGTACGTGAAACCGCAGCCGACGACGCCGCGCTTATCGCTCCAACCGTGGACCCCGCATCCATCTTTCTCGAACGTCCATCCTCCCGCGCCGAACCAGTCATGCAGAACTGGGAGAACGTCTGACTGGAACCCATCGATCGTCCCCGCGGGAGAGAACATGGCCGCGGCGGCCACGCCGTCGCCTTCGATCCAGGCTCGACTGAATGCGTCGCCGACGGCGATGTCCTCCTTGGTCACCGGCCCGAGCGTGTAGGTCGGTCCGGTGTATGTCGATTCGGTCTCCGTCGGTTCGATCGTCGGTGTCTTCGTCGGTCGGTTCATCGGCGTCTGGGCGCGATCGAAGAACCTACCCGTCACGATCCATGCGACTGCTACGAAGACGGCGATCCCAACCACACCGGCGGTGATCCGCTGGTTCCGGCGCCTGCGATCGCGACGGCGCAGTACGCGCTCAAGCGGCAGATCGGGTTCTGGGGCGTGCGTTGCCGCCCGTTCGAGGACAGACCGGTACTCACTCACCCGGACATCGTCTCCTTCAAAACGGCGTGCGCCCGGGAAGCGTGCATGCGAACGGTCGATGCACGGATCCCGAGCATGCGGGCCGCCTCCTCGGAGGGGAAGCCACGCATGTCCGTAAGGACCACTGCCGCACGCTGTCGCGGCGACAACGCGGCGAGGGCTCGAAGGGTCGCGTCTTGCTCGTCGATCTCGGCGATCGCGTCGTCGGCAGGGACGATACGAATCGAACGCTTGGCCGCGAGGAGCGCCCGGCCATAGCTCGTGCGGAACGCGTTGATCGCCGTGCGGTATAGGTATCCACGCACATCTTCCATCGTCGAGACCCGGTCCCAGTGCTCCAGGACCCGCACGAAGGCCTCCTGCGCCAGTTCCTCGGCCTCGTAACGGTTCCGCGTCACGAGCCAGAGGGTCCGGTATGAGGCGGTCCGGTGTTGCTCGAAGAACCCTTCGAACGACGTGGCTAGGGGCGTTGCCGCCTCGGCATCGGATGGCACGCTCCTCATCCAGGCCTTCTCGCTCATCTGCACGTATTACCGCCGAGAGCCGGAGATTGCCTACATCGCGCTCCGAAGAGCTGCCGACGCACTCCACCGAGTGGTAAGACCGCCCGCGCCGGTCGCTCGAGCTGAGAACCACCTCGATGCTGCGCACGCGCGACGCTACCGCACATGGGGGGTGCGCTGAGACGCTCCGTCGGAAACGATGACGTTCGAAACAGGTACCCCGGGCATCCCACGGGGTGCGCGTCAACGCTCTAGTCGTGGAGAGAGGGGGCAGAGCGATGAGATCGTTGCGGCTTTGGCTCGGCGTCGTTGCCGCGGTCGTCGCGATGGGGGGTCTTTCCGTTCCGGCCCGCGGACAGGCCGCCGGCAACGCCGTCACCGACTGGAACGCGATCGCGATAACCAACCTGCTCAAACTGCCGGGACCGGCCGGCAGCGCGCCGCCTGCGCTCCAGACCTACCTCGGCATGACGCAGGGCGCGGTGTACGACGCCGTCAACGCGATCCGCCCGAGGACGCACGAGCCGTATCTGCTCGACGACCTCTTCCCCTCGGCGGCGTCGAAGGACGCTGCCGTCGCGACCGCCGCGTACGGCGTCCTCACCGACATCGTCGGTACGGTGCCGTCGAGCATCACGTTCGACAGAGCCGGCATTCAGGCTTCTCTCGATAGCGCGTACTCAGACGCGCTGGCCGATATACCGGACCATCGGCCCGAGAGGCTCGGGATCGCGGCGGGGGAGGCTGCGGCCGACGCGATGATCGCGGCACGGCAGGGCGACGGGCGGTTCGGCCCGTCGCCGTGGCGGCCAAACTCCGACGTCGGGCACTGGCAACCGCTTCTCGACCCGAACACCGGTGCCCAGCTCCTCGACCCTACGCCGTGGGTCGCCGACGTCAGGCCGTTTCTCGTACCGACGTCGTCGTACTTCCGGACCGAGGGACCGCTAGACCTCGAGTCTCGCGAGTACGCGACCGACTACAACGAGGTCAAAACGCTCGGGGCGAGCAACAGCACGGTCCGCACTCTTTTGCAAACGCACATCGCCCAATTCTGGCAGAGCAACGTGCCGCCCACGTGGAACGAAGTCACCCGAAGCCTGGTCGAGAGCCGCCACCTCGGCCTGCGAGAGAGCGCCCGGCTGCTTGCGATACAGAACCTGACGGCGGCCGACGCCGCGATCAACTGCTGGAACGACAAGTACCACTACGACTTTTGGCGGCCGTGGAACGCGATCCCGCGCGCGGCGGAGGACGAGAACGACGCGACCGAGCCAGATCCGAACTGGAAACCACTCATCTCGGCTCCGTACCCGGAGCATCCGTCCGGGCATATGTGCCTCGATGGCGCGCACCTCGGTGTGCTCGCGTGGTTCTTCGGCACGGACGCGATCTCATTCAGCGTCTTGAGCATCCCGTTCCCCGGCGAAAGACGCGTGTTCTCCCGGTTCTCGGATGCCCTGGCCGAGATCACCGACGCCCGCGTTTGGGCCGGCCTCCACTTCCGGACGGCGGATCTTCAGGGACAGCAGCTCGGCAAGAACGCTGCCGAGTACGTGACGAGCAACTTCTTCCGGCCGGTCGGCGTTCGCTGATCGCGCGTCTGCGACCGAGACGCGGGCCGTCGCAGAACGCGACGGCCCATGGCCCGTTGTTCATCGCCCGCTGCGGTCAAAGGCTGTTGGCAGCGCCTCGAAGCTTCCGGTCGGTGCGGCCGACGGCGTTCTGCCCCTTGCCCTTGGCCGCCTGCGCCGCGCCCTTGGCCTGGAGCTTCCGGTTGCCGGTGGTCTTGCCGATCGCCTTCTTCGCCTTGCCGGCGATCTCGTTCGCCTTGCCCTTCGCCTGACTCCGTGCCCCAGCCATCGGTGACCTCCTGGTCGTCCGGGTTCCCTTGTTGGTTCCCTCCGCCGGGAACCATCATGCGCCGGCCGACGGGTCGGCGGCCGAGCCTCATGCTTGGATACCTGTCTTGGCCGACGATCGGGAGGGATCAGGATGACGCCGGAGCGTGATGACGACGACGTGACGGTCCTCGGGCGAGGCGCGCGACTCGAGGGCGACTTCGTCATCAGCGGCTCGATCCGGATCGACGGTGTCTTCAAGGGCAGGATCGCCGCGGGCCGAAACGTCACCCTTTCGGCGGAGGCCAACGTGCAGGCCGACATCGAGGGCGAGAACGTGACGGTAGCGGGAAGCCTCGTCGGAAACATCGTCGCCAGGGGGCGAGCCGAGGTCTCGCCGGGCGGCCGGCTCCAGGGCGACGTGCAGTCCGGCGCGCTGGTGGTCGGCGACGGTGCCGTGTTCAACGGGCGATCGACGATGACCGTCGGAGACGATCGGCACGGATAGAGATCGATCGCGTTCGTCCGGCGCCAACGATCCTCCGAGTACGCTGCCGATCGTGTTCCGATGCTTTCCCGCGAGTATCGTGCTCGCTACTGTGCTGGTCGCGTGTGCCCCGGCGACGGCGATGGCGCGCGACATCGACCCCTTCTCGGCGACGATCGCGCGTCTCGATCGCGAGACGCGTCGCGCGATGACGGGCGTCTCATGGCATCGCGGCTGCCCGGTAGCGCTTCGCGACCTTCGCTCCGTCCGGCTCGCGTAGTGGGGTTCGACGGCGAGACGCACCGCGAAGGCTCATCGTGCACCGACGATGGGCGGACGAGCTCGTTTCGGTCTTCAGGCGGATCTATCGCGCCGGATTTCCGGTCCGGCGCATCCGACCGGTAGACCGTTACGACGGGGACGACCGCGCATCGATGCGCCACGACAACACGTCGGCGTTCAACTGTCGCGAGGCATGATCGTCGAGCGCGACGATGCGTGGCGGGCCTTCCACGCAATCGCCTGGGACGGGGGCGGGAGCTGGAGCTCCACGAAGGATTACATGCACTTCTCGGCGAACGGCCGGTAGGCCGCCGCCGTGCGTGGGGTGGCCCCGTCTGCACCGTCCGCCCGAGGGCTTCAGGTGAAGCCGTCCTCCGCCGAAGGGATGACGTGGGCTCCCGAGGGGCGGGGCCCGGCAAGCGGACGAGGCAATCGAATGAGCGTCTCTCGTGTCCTGCGCGCGGCCGTGTGGGCGGCACTGGCGCTACTGCTCGGTGGCGCCCTCTTCGTCTCTGTCGGGCGCGCCGCCGCGGCCCTTGATGAAGCCGAGGCCAGCGCCCAGACGCAAGCCGAGGACTACGCGAACACCGTCCTGTACCGGGCGCTTCCCCCCGCGACGCTCGACGCGCCCATCGAGGCACGCGAGTACGGCGAGATCCTGGTCGACGTTCAGGCCGGCATCCTGTCCGACGACGACGTCGTCCGCGTCCGCGTCTGGAGCGATGCAGGCCGGCTGGTGTTCTCGTCGGACCAGCGCGACCGTCTGGGACAGGGCATCGCCTCCGCCAAGGTCCTGGCAGAGGTCCTGCGCGGTTCCACCGTGAGCGAGGACACGGGCGGCCGCGTGCCCCAGCTCCCCGGGCTCGCAGGCTCGAATGAACGGCTCCTTCGCACGTACGCGCCCCTGCGTCTTGGGGACGAGCCGTCCCCGTCGGGCGTCGCCGAGATCGAGCAGCGGTATTCGGCGATCCGGGCGGTCGCCAATCGGACGTGGCGCCCGATCCAGGCCGGAATCACCGTGGCGTTGGTCGCCGCGCTCGTCATGCTCGTCTTGTCGGTGCGGCGGGCGGTCACCGCCCGAACATCTCTCGGCGACCCGCGCGCCGCCGAGAGAGTGCGCTCGCTCGAGCGCCGACTGAGAGACGCCGAGAAGCGAGTGCGCGAATCGGGCGAGCGTTTCGGTGAGCTGTCCACCGCCAAATCGGCGCTCGAGGAGCAGCTCGCCACAAGCGAGCGCAACCTTCGCGACACCCTCACCGCCAGACGCGTCAACGAGGAGGAGGCCGCCGTTCTCATCGAGCGGGTGCCCGAGCTCGAGCGTCAGCTCGCCGAGGCGCGCGCCAGGGCGACGGCGGCGGAGGCCGCCGCGTCCGGCGTTTCGCAGGAGGAGCTCGCCGCCGTACAGACGCGTGCGGCGCAGGTCGAGGCCGAGCGAGATGGACTCACGGCGCGAGTCGAGGAGCTGAAGACCGCCGCGAGCGAGGGCGCGGCCGCCCAGACGCGGGTCGCGGAGCTCGAGGGCCGGCTCGCCGAGCTCGAGCAGCGGCTAACGCAGTCCCTGAAGCAGGCGCAGTCCGATCTCGACCGGACGTCCGTCCGCCTCAGCGAGACCCAGGCGTTGTTGGCCGAATCGACCGACGAGCTGACGCGGCTGCACGGGGAGCTCGACGCAGCCCAACGCGACAAGGCCGACGCCATCGCGGCGGCGCGGCGCGCCGGGGAGGCGACGGGCGAGCGCGACCACGAGGCCGAGCATCTGCACACGATCCTCGTCGCGAAGGACGCGGAGCTACAGCAGCTCCGGGCGGAGGCGGTGGCGAAGAACGCCGAGCTCGAACGCATGGGCGCCGAGGTCCAGCAGGCCCACGAACAGCTGGCGAACGCTCAGCTCGAGATGAGCCAGGCGCGCGGACGGATCGAGGAACTGATGGGTCTCGCCGCGCGCGCCGGCCCGACGACGGGCTCGCCGACGAGCGCAGCCCAGACTCCGCCGGTCCCCGCCGAGCCGACGAGCGACGGCGCGCGGACGCGCGAGCGAGCGGCGGAGAGCACCGAGGCCCTCTCGATTCGAGAGCGCCTGAGCCGCGCCGCGGCAGCGCGGAATCGTCCGTCCGGCCCTTCTGAGGAGAGCTGAGCTCAGAGTCCGAGCAGGTCGACGGCGTAGGCGTCGAGCAGGGCGTGCTCGACGCCTCGCGCCTCCAAGACGTCTTCCATCTCCAGCTCGTACCGGAACGCGAGGTCGAGGTGCACTCCGCACAGCGGGATCAACCGCCCCCCGGGCAGCCGCGCGACGAACCGGGGCCGCTCGGATCCGAGCCCGCGCTCGACGATGCAGAGGAAGCAGGTGAGCCGGAGTCGCTGCGGGTAACCCATCTCCGCGCGATAACCGCGTTCGTGCTGGACGATCCGTCCCCACATCGCGACGGTTCCGACGACGCCGGGGCTCCGGGTTCGTCGAAGGCGCGCCTCGTCCGTCGTGGCATGCAGCCCGCAGAGGCAGTCGGCGCCGGGAACCTCGTGCCTGCGGTGTCGACGGCAGACGCCGCGCGCGGGACGGCGCGCGGGCCAGGGGCGGCCACCCGCGATGACCGGAAGCAGAGCGGGAGCCGATGTGTTCGGGCGCCACCCGAGCCACCACGTCCGCATCGCGACGACCGGTTCGACCTGCACGCGTGGCCTCCTACGTCGAGCGTACCGCCCGGCGCCGGCGGCGGAAAGAGGGGGCCGGCGGGGCGGGCCTCAGCTCGCGACGAGCCGATAGATCCCCGTCGGATCGCTGAAATAGAGCCCCCGCGGACCGGCCTCTAACGACAGGATGCCGGAACGGTGGGTATAGACGATCGTCTGCACGCGCACCCCCGTTCTCGCCGCGTTCAGCCGCACTCGTCGCACTGCCCCGGTGTTGTACTCGCCGAAGAAAACCGCGCCGCGGCTCTTGCGCCCGAGGGCGCAGCGACGGCAGAAAGCGATCCCCGTCGGCGCCGTCGTCGGCGTGTACCAGAGCTTGGGGAGCACTGGCTTCGGCCCGTCCCGGTTGGTGTTCCGCGGAGCCGTGCCCGCGCACGTCTCACTCGGCCCCCAGCCGTAGTTCCGACCGGCGATGATCCGGTTCAACTCGTCGTTGCACGCCGGGCCGTTCTCCGTCTCCCACATCCGGCGCGTCCTCGGGTCGAAGGCGAAGCCGAAGGAGTTGCGGATGCCGTAGGCGTAGATTCGATCGTCGAGGGGGTTGTCGTTCGGAACGCCACCGGAGGCTGTCATACGCAGGATCTTGCCGGTGTCGTTGTTCGTGAGGTCCTGAGCGTTCGAGGCCGTATGGCCGTCGCCGACGACGGCGTAGAGCATCCCGTCCGGACCGAACGCGATGTGTCCGCCGTTGTGGTACGCGCTGGTGCTCGCCGGGGCGTCCCAAATCGACGTCGGGTCCGTTCCCGCGCCGCCAGAATCCGTGAAGCGAAGGATCTCGTTGCGCAGGCTTCCGTTCACGGTTCTCGTCGCGTAGACATAGACGAACGGCTGCGCAGGGTAGTCGGGATCCAGCGCGATGCCGAGCATCCCGCGCTCGCCGTCGGCGTTCACGCCCGGTACGTCCGCAAACAGGGAGTCCCGGTCGTTGTCGACGTCGTGCGTTCGGATCTGACCCGTCGCCTTCTCGACGTACCAGATGACCTTGCCGGGCCCGAAGACGAACGCGGTCGGGTCGTCGATTCCCGTGATGACCGGTCTCGCCCCGACCGTGGTGGCGTTGGCGGGCTCCGCGAGGAGTCCGAGGGCTACGCCGATGGCCAGCAGGACCATGGCGCACGCACGCTTCCTTCGTCGCATTGCATGTCTCCCTCTACAGTTGCCCGGCATCACGAGTTCCATCGTCGGCCGCGTCGTTCATCGCACGGAGGATCCGAGGTTCCTCACGGGGTCGGTCCGCTACGTCGACAACTTGCCGCTCGACGGCGCGCTCAATGCCGTGTGCGTGCGTTCCATGATGGCGCATGCGCAGGTCGAGGGGTACACGTCGCCGAGCTCCTCCTTCACAGGTCGATCGGTGAGCCCTACCGGGCGTCGTGCCGGGCGAGCTCCTCGATCGCATCGGCGGCGCGAATCGTTCCGGGCTCCGTTTGAAGCCGCGCAGACATCGTCGTGAGACGTTCCGCGAGCGATCCGTCGGCGACGAGCCGATCGATCGCGCCGGTGAGGTCGCTGTCCTCGAACGTGTACGTCGGCAGTCGAACCCCCAGCCCGAGCTCGTCGACGCGCTGCGCGTTGTCATACTGATCCCAGAAAACGGGGAGCACGATCATCGGCTTGCCGAAGGACCACGCTTCGGTGACGGTGTTGTTGCCGCCGTGTGTGATGACCAGGTCGACGACGGGCAGGATCGCCGGCTGAGGAAGGAACTCCTCGCCGACCATGTTGTCGGCGAGCTGGTAGAGACCGGCCTGTGGGCCCTTGCTGACGATGTATCGATGGGGCGTTCGGCCGAGCACGTCGACCAGCCGTCGCATCAGCTCGACGTCGGCCGAGGCGAGCGACCCGAGTGAGAGGTACACGAGGGCGCCGTCGGTCCCGAGTCGCTCGTGCTCGATGTAGGTCTCTTCGGTGCCACGGACGCACGTGTCGAGCCGACGCCACGTGGACGCGAGCGGACGCGAGCGCTCGTAGTCCGCCTCCTCCGGATACACATACAGGTTGAGGAATGGCGACTCCCAAAGGTAATCCCGCGGACTCGGAAGCGACGGTGCCCCCCGCCCGCGAAGCCAACCGTCGAACGCGGCGACCTGCGGTCCGAGCACCCGGTCGTACTCGCGCCAAAACTCGTCCCACGCCGAGCGGTCCGACTGGGGGCAGCCAGAGAACACCGGTGCCAGCTTCGGGTCCTTGAGCTCGAGCGGGTTACAGCTCATGATCCGAACCCACGGGCGTCCGCTGTTCGGGATCGCGGGAAACGCGACGACGTTGTCCTCGACGATTACGTCCGGTCGCAGCTGGTCGAAGATCTCGGCGAGGCGGTCGTCGACGTACATTGCGCCGTCGATCAATGCCTGCCACGTCGGGCGGAGGAACGAGTCGAGCTGCTCGATCGTGGGTTTTCGAAACTCCGGCGCCGTATCGCGGATGAAGTCTTTCCAGAACTGACCTGGCTCCTCCTCGACCTCGGCCGGCGGCTGCAGGCGCATCCGGGCCTCCTCGAACCCGCGCGCCTCGAGGCTGCCGGCAAACGACTCCTCGACGACGAACACGACGCGATGTCCTCGATCTTTGAGCACGTTACCGATGCCGACGCAGTTGTTCGTCGGTCCGAATGCCCCTTCGGGGAAGAAAACGATCGTCCTGACGTCGTCCCTCACGGCGCCTCCACGGGGTTGGTGGATCCGCGTCGGACTGATAGCGGCCCTCGACCGCCCGCGTCAAGTCCGATCTGGTTTCCGGCCCGGTGCTAGCCTGCGCGGCCATGAGATCACCACAGGACAGCCACTCGCAGGCCCCGTTGTGGGAACGGCGCTTCCGCGCCCCGACGATCACTTTCCCGGCGTGGTCCCGGCGCGCACCCGAGCGGGCCGTTGTGCTGTCGGACGAGAGCGGTTCGTACCAGGCGTACGCGTGGAACGTCGCCACCGGCGAGCGCCGGCAAGTGAGCGACGAGGCCGTCGGTGTCGTCTACGGCACCGTGACGGCCGATGGCTCACGGGCCGTGTGGTTCCGCGACGACACTGGCGACGAGTCCGGGGTTTGGATCTCGTGTCCCCTCGAGGGAGGGCAGGCGGAGCCGCTGCTTCCGGGGGCGCCGGTCGGCTGGCCCGATGGCATCTGTCTCGGTCGACGGTTGGTCGCTGCGGTCCTCGCCGACCGCGGCGGGTTCGCCGTGTACGCCTCGAAGGACGGCGGGCCGGCCAAGGAGCTCTACCGCGATGTCGATTCCGTTTCGATCGGCCAGGCGGACTACCAGCTCGAGGGCTTCGATCTGTCCGGGCTGTCGGCCGACGAGTCGATGCTGTGCGTCACAGTGGCGCAGGACGGCGACAACATCCACCCCAAGCTCACGGTCCTCGATCCGACGAGTGGCGGCATCATCCGCGAGATGTCCGACCCGGGGCTGGCCCTGTACCCGTACGCCTGGTCGCCGGTCGAGGGCGACCAGCGCCTGGCGATCGCGCACGAACGCGAGGACGTGCACCGTCCCGCGATATGGGATGCGACGACGGGCGAACGGACGGACCTTCGGCTCGACATCTCTGGTGAGGTTCTGCCGATCGAGTGGTATCCCGACGCACGGTCCTTGTTGTTGTGTCGACTCCACCGTGGACGGGACGTGCTCTATCGATACGACATCGGCACGCAGAGCCTGCTCGAGATCACGCATCCGCGCGGCGAGGTCCTCGGTGCGGGCGTGCGGCCCGACGGCACGATCTGGCTTCGCCTGGCGAGCGGGCATCACGAGTCGCGCCTGCTCGACGACGAGGGACGCGAGATCCTCGTCCCCGATCGCGACCGCTCGCCGGCAGGCCGTCCGTACCGGTCGTGGACGTTCCCGAACCCAATGGGCGACACCGTTCATGGCTTCGTCGTCACTCCGCCGGGCGAGGGACCGTTCCCCATCTACATGCAGGTTCACGGCGGCCCGAACTGGCTCTACTGCGACACGTGGCAGCCGGAGGTGCAGATGCTCGTTGATCACGGAATCGCGGTCGCGATGGTCAACTATCGCGGCTCGACGGGATACGGGCAGCGTTGGCGCGACCACATCATCGGCAACATCGGGTTCCCAGAGGTCGAGGACACGTTGGCAGGCCTGGACGATCTGATCGCGCGCGGCGTCGCCGACGGGGGTCGAGCGATCGTCGGCGGCCGATCGTGGGGCGGCTACGTGACCTTGATGTCGGTGGGACTGCACCCGGACCGGTGGAGGGCCGGAGTGGCCGGTGTCCCCGTCGGTGACTACATGGCCTCGTACGACGACTCCGCCCCGTCACTGCAGGCCTATGACCGCTCGCTCCTCGGAGGCGTCGTGCACGACATCCCCGAGTACGTCGAGAAGATCTCGCCGATGACGTACGTCGGTCGCGTCCGGTCCCCCATCCTGTTCCTGATCGGGGAGAACGACACGAGGTGCGTGCCGGAGCAGGTTTTCCGCTACGTCGACGCGCTGAGACGGTCCGGCGGAGAGGCCGTGATCTACACGTACGAGACCGGGCACTCCTCCTACGTCGTCGACGAGGAGGTCCGTCAGGGGCGTGCGGTGCTCGACTTCGTGTTGAAGCACATCGGCATCTGAATGCCGGCTCGCGCGAAGACGCGGCGCGATTGAATGTTCGGGTAGCCCGGCGCGGTCCGGCCGGCAAGTACGAGATGTGGGCCCGGTGTCGCGACCCCGGTCGCTGGCCGACGTGGATGATGCTCGTCCGCGCCGTGGAGGCCGTTGGGCTGCTGCGTCCCGGGCTGGAAGGCGCCCTGGTCC
>JBKOWM010000159.1:0-11401 GCA_046724395.1 Actinomycetota bacterium | reverse complement strand
GCCAAGGACGATCGTCTCAAGCCCGCGTTCTACATCGGCCTTCACGCTCAGCAGCGGCCGGCACGGAGCATCTTGACGTGAACCGGAGCGGGTCCGAGCGGTCGAGGCCGGCCGCCACCGCCTCATCGACGATCGCATCGGCGTTCGCCGCCTGCTCGGTGATGCGCTGGATGGCTCGCTCCAAGACCTCACGCTCGTCCTGCCGCATCGGCGGATCGTAGTCCTAGGCTCCGACGCGTCTCACGACGACCGCGTTCGGCGACTTCTTACACCTTGTGCGGTTTCGCCGAGGGACCTCTGGGCCGAGCCACAGAGCCGCCAGTTTGCCGAGCTGCTGGATCGATCTCGAGGATCCGTCCGGAGGTCATCGTCGTCCGAAATTTGCGGTGACCGGAACCGACAGCGGACGGAAGGGACCTAGGATGCTGACGTGATTCGCACCACACGACGGTCACGCTAGCGGTCGCTGCGTTGGCGGCGCTAACGCAGGGGCTTCTCCTCCGGCTCATCTGAGGCTAGGCCCAAACGTTGTTTGACTCGTTCATGCTCGCGTTCGCGGCGCTGACGCTGGCTAGCGGTGGCGAGGCCATGCGGGAGGCGACTGGCTCCCGTGTCTCGGATCGGGCAGGGTTGGCGTTCGGGTTCGTCCTGGTCATGTTCGGTGTCGTGACGGCGTGTACTGGGAAAGCGGTCCTGTCGTCGAGTCCGGCTGCATGGAACGTCGGGGCCTTCGCGGCCGCAGGCGCGGCAGCCACGACTGCGTGGGGAATTCGCAGGTACGTGGAGGTGACGCCGTGGGACGGGCCTGGCATTCGCAGCCCTCGCCGGGTTTGTCGCTCTCGGCCTAATCGGAAGCTTCGTCGGCGAACGACTTGCACGGCGCCAACACAGTGCTGGCCCGTTCGGACAGGAACGGGAAACCCTCTCCATGAGGCCGGAAACGCGGAACCTGGCCGAGAGGGTGGCGCGAGAAGCGGGCTCGCCCGAGGGGGTGGTCCAACTTATGGAGGCTCTTCGCGCCAGCGTTGAGGCCGCCGGCGAGCAGGCGAAACGGCAGCCGCAACGCAGCGAGCCAGACGAGTCGGAGGGGTGACGGTCGTGGAGCCCGGCCCCTCACCCTAGGCGGGATCTCTCCGACGATCCTTGCCTGACCTGGCCACAAACCTGGCCACAAGAAAGAGGCGGCACCTGGCGATACCGCCTCTGACCAGCGCGCCCGACGGGCTTCGATCCCGCGATCTCCGCCTTGACAGGGCGGTGAGGACGACCGGACTCCTCTACGGGCGCACGTCTTCGGTTGTCGTGCCCCCAACGGGATTCGAACCCGTGTCGCCGCCTTGAAAGGGCGAAATCCTAGGCCGCTAGACGATGGGGGCTCGCCCTCCAGCGCACCTCCATGCTCCCGGCGGGGCAGCCGAAGCAGTATAGCGGTGGGACCGCGGGCCGGTTTTAGCTCGGGAGCCGGGCGGGCGTTCGTGTCCGTTCGTCCGACTTGGTCGCGCCGCGGGCGTGCTTTCGCACCGGCTTCTCCCGATTGGACGCCCTGGCGGCGACCGTCTCGCCGGTCATGGCTCGCGATGCAGCTTGGGCCGTGCGAGCGGGGAGGCAAACCGTGAACGTCGTTCCCTTCCCCTCGACGCTCGAGACGTCGATCGTTCCTCCCAGATGCTCGAGGATCTCCCTGACGATCGCCAGTCCCAGGCCGACGCCCTGGAAGCGACGGGTTGCCGAGGAGTCGGCCTGGTAGAAGCGCTCGAAAATGTGTGCCTGCGCGTGCTCGCTGATCCCCAGTCCCTGATCGCGGACCTCAATCGTCAGCATGTGGCCCTGCGACGTCGCGGCGACCGTACACGGTCGGTCGTCGGGGCTGTACTTCAGCGCGTTCTCGATGAGGTTCATCAGCACGCGCCCGAGGAGCGTGCGGTCCGAGTGGATGACGGGAAGTTCCGGAGCGAAATCGAGGCGCACACGCTGCCTGCGCTCGCCGAACCCCTCTCGCACCTCCCGGCAGAGGTCCTCGACGACGATCCGTTGGGTATCGACCCGAACGCTCCGGTCTTCCAGGCTTGAGGCCGTGAGGAGGTTTTGCACGAGGCCGAGCAACCGCTCCCCCTGACGCGAGATCCCCACGGCGAATTCCTGACGAAGAGCCGCGTCGCTCTGCACGTCGTGGAGTAGGAGGGACTGCGCGTAACCGATAATCGACGTGAGCGGTGTGCGCAGCTCGTGTGAAGCGACCGCGACGAAGTCGCTCTTCAGCCGGTTGAGTTCGCGAAGCTCCGATACCGCCTCGCGCTCTCGTGCGAGGTGGACCTCGAGCATCGCGGCCTGGCGCTCGAGCTGCTCGTTCTGGTCCCGGAGCTTGTTCGACAGATTCTGGAGCGAACGCTCACGGTCGCGAAGATCCGAAGTCGTCACCTCCAGGGCGCGGGTTCGGAAGAACATCTGGCGCGCCAAGACGAGCGGTGCGAAGAAGGCGGCCACCGCCCAGGCGCCGTCGTGAAGGAAGAACCGTGCGATCAGCGTCCCATACAGCCCGAGACCGAGGTAGGAGCCGAGGAACTCAACCGGCCGCGTCCCGTGCATCCCGACGAGGATCCTCACGGGCGACATTCGCTGGTCGAGCGCCGTGTAGATCGCGACGATGACCGCGTTGACGACATAGCAGGTGATCGTCGCGGCGGCCGCGGCCATCGCCAGCAGCGCGACGCCCGAGCGCATGGACGCGCCTCTGTGGAACAGAGCGGACCCGAGGATGACGGCGAGCGCCATCTGCGCTCGGATGAACACCGCCTTGAGCGGCCGGAGCGCGCGACGAAACTCGCGGACATCGGAAGAGCCGAGGAGCCCGATCGTCCCCGCGATCGCCGGTGGATAGACGAGGCCCGCGGCGACCAGCACCGGGAAACTCAGGGATACGACGAGACCGCCCCAAGCGGGGATCGGCAAGAGATCGACGATCGCGACGAGCGCGATCCACAGCACGACCGCGGCCAACGGGGCCGGGAATCCATCGCGCACAAGCGTCCACACGATCCAGGCGATGACCGGGGCAGCGATCGCGGCTTCGAACACGCGGAGCTCCAGCCGAGCGGGTGTCTGCGGTTTGACCGCCGCCTCAGCCATCGATTGCCGCCTCGGGATCGCCCGCGATGGTCGGTCGCCGCAGCCGCTGAGGGCGACCGGTCATTCCGAGGACGATGAACAGCGCCGCTCCGGTGTACGTGAAGACGTCTCCGACGCTGATCGCTTGCGCGACGGGCGCTGGGATGGCGATGACGTCGCCGAGAAGCGCGAGCCGGTCCCGCGGACCGGCCAGGTGGTGCTTGGCGCCGCCGTATCGCTCCAGGTAGACGAGCGAATCGAGCTGATCGGAGGCGACGAGTGCCTGCCGGCTGACAGGCATGCCGCCGTTCAGAGCGATGACGGCGAAGTTCAGCAGGATGCCGATCGTGATGAGTTCGAACCCGCGCAGGCGAAGGTTCGCGAGTGCGAAGGCGAACAGCAGCGCGAAGGACGCGTCCAGCAGAGGAAGCTCCAGCCATTCGGCTCCGGCCGGCCAGGGCGCCGCCTGCAGGACGAGGCCAACGACGGCGGCCCACCGCCAGCGCACATCTGCGAGAGACAGCGTCGCCGGTTTCCCGCCGAGCGCCAGACCGGTGACCACGCCGAGCGCGAGCACGACCGCGATCAACCTCATGCGTTGCCCGCGGTCCCGCGCCGCCCGTTCGCGAACGCCACTCGACTGCCTCCGTGAACTCGCCCGTGCAACCGGTATCGACGCAGGTCAGACACGCCTGAACACTTCGGCCGGACCATGCCTCGTCGCCCGGCCCGAGGTCGGGGCTCACGACCATCGGGCGTCCGTCAGCCGGAAGACCTACGGCGGCGCACCCCGATCGCCGCGCGCGGAAGGCAGGCCAATGGGTTGAAGGTCCATCTGCGGTGCGCCGAAGGGTCGTTCGTGCTCATGGGGGGTTCAGCGCCAACGCTCGCGGGGCCGACAGAGTCTGCAGGAGGTGAGCAACGTGAAGAAGCTGGTCCAGAAGTTCGCCGGCGCGGTCGGATGGCTCGCAGTTCTGATGATGGCCGCCGGCGCCGGCTGGAAGCCTCACTAATTCTCATCCTCAACGGGGCCGCCCGCGGCCCGTACGGTCCGCGGGCGGCCCGTCAACCCCTCGAGCGACGGAGCCGATAGATCATGCGGGACCTTCTGGAGTTTCTCGGCCTCCTGGCCCCGCGGTCGCGTCGAGAGCCCACCGTCGTGCCGCAGTGGTACCGCTTGGTGTTTCCGGCCGTGGTGACCGTTCTCGCGATCCTGTCGGTGCTCGTTTCAGCGCTCGTTCGCGCCTGGCTCCTCTGAGGGACGGCCCAGCCGCCGTCCCAAGCGGACATCGAACCCTCGAGCTCGCGCCGTAGGCGAACGAGGTCGGGCCATCGTCGGGCGGCTCGACGGTCGCCGTTCGTGACCGACGCGGCGGCGCGCTATCGTCGGGCCAGTGGGAGGCTTCCGTTCGGCGGATCGAGGGCGTCGATCCGAAGCGCGTCCGCGCGCGACGAAGTCCGCCACGGTCGAACTCGTCGAGCTCCGGGTGCTCGAGGGACCGAACGTCTACTTCCCTCGCCCGGCGGTCAAGCTCACTCTCGCCGTTCCCGGATGGCAGCGAGCGACGGCCGGACGTCTGGATCGACTGGCGAAGATGCTCGGCGTGGCGCCGAGCGCTCGTGCGGGCGATCGCGGGAGCGACCAGCGGCTGCGATTCGCGTCGCGCGTTTCCGCCCAATGCGCCCGTGCGATCGCGGCGGCGACGGGCACCCGCCTTGGCGTTCGAGGACGTTCGATGTCTGGCACGGATCGCATCGTGGTCGCCTTTCCGTGGCGGCGGCTGGGCACCGCGGAGACGCTGGCTCGCGAGGTCGCCGCGGTCATGAACGCTCTCCTTGACACGCGACGCCTTCCGCAGCGCCTGATCGATGAGGCGGCCGCTCGAGTGGCGGCGGCGGACCCTGGCGACGCGCCGTCGGTCCCCGACCCGCGGATCCGTGTCGTGGCCGTCACCGGCACCAACGGCAAGACGACGAGCGTCCGGCTCCTGGCGCACCTGATCCGAACGTCCGGGCGGAGCGTCGCGTACTCCTCGACGGACGGCGTGTACCACGACGGCCGGCTCGTCGAGGCCGGCGACTACTCGGGCTTCGGAGGTGCCGCGATGGCGCTTTCACAACCGGGGGTCGAGGTCGTGGTCCTCGAGACCGCCCGAGGAGGCATCCTCCTCCGCGGCATCGGGACGGCTCACAACGACGTCGCGATCGTCACCAACATCTCGAGCGACCATCTCGGCCTGAACGACATCTACACGCTCGATCAGTTGGCTGAGGTGAAGCAAGCCATCACGAGGATCACACGGCCGGACGGATGGGACGTCTTAAACGCGGACGATCCTCGCGTCCTGGCGATGCGCCGAGGGGCTACGGGTCGTCCCTTCCTGTTCTCCCATGACGCGCATCACCCCGCGATCCGGGAGACGCTCGGCGAGGGCGGACGCGCGATTTGCGCGCTCGACGGCTGGATCGTCGTGCTCGGCCCGGGGAGCGCGCTTCAGCGTCTCGTGCCGCTTGACGACGTGCCCGTCACGCTTGCCGGCATCGCCACGCACCACGTGCAGAACGCCATGGCGGCGGCCGCGGCCGCGCTCGGCATCGGTCTGGGGGAGGAGGACGTCGTCCGCGGCTTGCGAAGCTTTCGGCAGACGCCCGAGAGCAACCCCGGCCGCGCGAACGTGTACATGCTCGGCGATCGCGTCGTCGTCGTCGATTACGCGCACAACGAGGCCGGCATGATCGGACTGACGGAGATCCTGGCCGGCCTCCGACGTCGCGGCGCGCGTATCTGGCTCGCGTTCTGCGCCGCCGGCGACCGACAAGACGACATCCTGCACGCGCTCGGGTACCGCGCCGCGCGCGGCGCAGACCGCGTCGTGGTCGCGGGCCTACCGCACTACCTGCGCGGCCGCGATCCACAGGAGCTCGCCGACCGACTCCGCGCGGGCGCGGAGGACGGCGGCGCCATCGACGTTCCGACGGCCGCGGACGAGCTCCAGGCGCTGGGCCTGATGCTGCAGCGGTCGGGGCCGGCCGACGTGATCGGCCTGACCGCGCTCGGGCAACGCCCCGAGGTGTTCGCGCGGCTGGAGGAGCTCGGCGCGATCCTGGCCGATCCGGAGACCGTCCGCACGCTGGTGCGGCGGGCCCGGCGTCAGGGCGGCAGCGCCGGCGCGGCGCGGAGCCTGAACCGGCGGGCCTCGAGCTCCTCCCACACGGTGGAGGCGTAGTCGACGCACAGAACCACGAGATCACCCGGGCGACTGCGGTCGAGCGCCCGCCGTGCAGCCTCCATCTCGTCGGTGACGATCTCGACGCTGCCTGCGCGCGCTCTGGCGGCCTGCGCCTCGCGGACTCCCTGCTCGACGAGCGCCGCCGTCTCGCCGCGCGCCCGGCCGCGCGTGTTCCGGTCCTCGCGCACGATGATCTCGTCGAAGTAGCGGGCGGCGACGCGGCCGAGGTCACGCATGTCCTCGTCGCGCCGGTCACCCGCCGTTGCGATCACGGCGACTCGGAGGTTCGCCGTCCACGAGCCCGTCCCGGGCGGCGCGCGGTCGACCACGTCTGAGGTCATCCGCTCCACGAAGTCGCCGAGCGTTTCGAGGCCGGCGGCGTTGTGCGCGTAGTCGACCAGCACCCTGACGCCGCCGAGCTCGAACAGGTTGAGGCGCCCGGGCGCCTCGAAGAAGGAGGTCGAGAACGTCCGCAGACCCGAGCGGATGTCGTGCAGGTGCGCGCCGGCGGCGTGTGCCGCCGCGGCAGCGGCCACCGCGTTCTGGACGTTCATCCGGGCGCGGCCATCGAACGTCGCCGGGAAGAGATGGACGTACCCGATCGGCATGGTTCGCCGTCCGTCGCGGATGACCATGAGCTCCCCCTGCTCGCCGGGCTCGAGGAGGACGGCCTTGCGCCCCCGCCGAACCCAGCGATCGATCAGCTCGTTGTCGGGCCGCATCGAGAACAGGATCACGCTGCCGGAGCAGTGCTTGCGCATCTCGACCACGAGCGGGTCGTCGGCGTTCAGTACGGCCGTGCCGTCGCGGGGGACGGCCTCGACGAGGACCTGCTTGACGGCGGCGAGCTGCTTCATCGTGTGGATCTCGCCCAGGCCCAGGTGGTCACCGGTTACGTTGAGGACGACCGCGACGTCGTTGCGGCCGTATCCGAGCCCCTCGCGCAAGATCCCCCCGCGGGCGACCTCGAAGACGGCGATGTCGACGCGCGGGTTCTGGAGCACCTTCTGGGCCGAGCGCGGGCCACTCGCGTCGACCTGCTGGGTCAGCCTGCCGTCGATGTAGACGCCGTCGGTCGCCGTCATTCCGACTTTGTGACCCTTGCCCTTCATGATGTGGCTGATCATTCGCACGGTCGTCGTCTTACCGTTGGATCCCGTCACCGCGACGATCGGGATGCGCGACGGCGTGCCGGGTGGGAACAGCAGATCGATGACGGGCCTGGCGACGTACTGCGCTTCGCCCTCGGTGGGATGGGTGTGCATCCGGAAGCCGGGCGCGGCGTTGATCTCGACGATGGCGCCGCCCGTCTCGCGGACCGGCTTGGAGATGTCCGGCGCGATGAAGTCGATGCCGGCGACGTCCAGCCCCACGACTCGCGCCGCCTCCTCCGCAATCTCGACGTTGTCGTCGTGCGCGTCCCAGGTGCGGTCGATCGAGATACCGCCGGTCGACATGTTGCCCGTCGCCGCGATGAACACCTGGGCGCCGTCGTCGGGGACGTCGTCGAGGGTGAGACCGTGCTCGCGCAGGAGCCGCTCCGACTCGGCGTCGATGCGCATCCGCGTGAGGGTCTTCTCGTGGCCGATGCCGCGGCGCGGGTCCGCGTTCGCGATGTCGACGAGTTCCCTCAGGGTGTGTGTGCCGTCGCCGATCACGTGCGCCGCGACGCGCTCGGCGATGGCGGCCATGGTGCCGTCGACAACCAGGAACCGGTAATCCCGGCCGGTCACCATTTGCTCGACCACGACGTCGCCAGCACGCGACTGCTTCAGCGCGCGATTGAAACCGGTACGGACGGCGCGCACCCCGCCGACGTTCAGGCTCACGCCACGGCCGTGGTTGCCATCGAGCGGCTTCACGGCGACCGGAAAGCCGATCCGCTTGGCCGCTTCGACCGCTCGATCGGCGGTGCGGACGACCTCGCTCCTGGGGACGGGAAGGCCGGCGGCGGCGAGCAGCCGGTTCGTGAGGTTCTTGTCGCTGGCGATGTCGACTGCGAGCGCCGACGTCGTCGACGTGATCGTCGCTCGGATCCGACGCTGGTACTTCCCCTGGCCGAGCTGGACGAGCGACTGGTCGTTCAGCCGGATGTACGGGATGTCACGGCTCGCGGCCTCGTCGAGGAGCGCCTGCGTGGACGGGCCGAAGGCGCGACGCTCGGCAAGACGGATGATCCCCTCGAGCTCGGCGATGAGGTCGAAGGCCGGGTCAGGCCGAACGAGGTGGTTCACGATCCGGACGGCGATTCGGCCGGCCGCGAGCCCGACCTGTTCCTCCGAATACCCGTAGATAACGTTGTAGCGGCCGGGTTCCCCGGCGCCACGCGTCTTGCCGCGGTAGACGTGAGCTCCGGACTCGCGCTGGAGCTCGATCGCGATGTGCTCGGCGACGTGACCGGCCCACGTGCCCTCGGTCAGGCGTTCACGAAAACCGCCGGCGTGTCCCCGCGAGCACGAGTGCTCGCCGACGCCCGGCAACATGTCGAGGAGTCCGTCCGTGAACCCCTCGATCGTGTTGGATGGGTAGTGCTCGAGCGCGCCGAGGTCGACGAGCAGTTTGATGCTGGGCTCGTACGAGTAGTAGTTCGGCCCGCGGAACACCCGCTCGTTCACGATCGTGAGGTCGGGCGAGAGCGGTGGACGTCCGTCGACGACGGCGCCGACGCGTGGACGTTTCGTCGAGGCGCGCGTGGGGGGAGTGACGGGCGAACGGCGCCGGGCCTTCGGTGACGCGGTCACTCCGACGCCTCGCGTTCGGCTGCGGCACCACCTTCGTCACCGATCAGGGCACGGGCCCTGAGGTCGAACCAGTAGCCGCTCGGGATCGAGTGCAGGATCGCGCCCGACACCATCATCGGACGCCGGCGCCGCAGCTGGTATGCGTCGGTTTGCATCCGGGAGCCGTCGACGACGGTGACGGCGCCGCGACCGATCACCTCCATCGTCCTATCCGCGTACACGATCGCCGCGGTGTCCTCGTCGAGCCCGAGCCCGACGAGCGAGGGCGACTGGGCGATCGCCGACAGCAGCCGGCCGAGCCGCGTTCGCTGCTCGAAGTGTTGGTCGACCACCGTCTCCGGGACGAGCCCGAGACCGGCCGCGAGCTGGACGATGCCGTGGCGCGGGGTGGCGCCCGAGTCACCGAAGGCGAGCATGTACGCCGCGAGCGCACTGGCGCCCGCCGAGGTTCCAGCGACGACCGCGCCGCGATCGTGCGCGAGGTGGAGCCCGGAGTCGAGGCGCGTGCCGGCGACGATCGATGTAAGACGGAGCTGATTGCCGCCCGTCAGGAAGACACCGGTGGCGGCCGCCAGGGCGGCCGGGCCAGCCGGATCTTCGGCTTCGCTGCGCTCCTGCGGGTTGAGGCCGGTCACCGTGGCGGCGCCCAGGTCGCTGAAGATGCGGCGGTAGACCTGTGTTGTCCTGTCGCCCAGCTCCGATGCCGTGCTGACGACCACCACGTTGGATTCGTCGCCGCCGGCCAGCCGAACGAACCGCTTGAGGATCTGCCTCGCCTTGAGCTTGTCCTCGGCGCCCCCGATGAGGATGACCGGCCCGGCGGCACCCCACGGGGCCGACGTGCGAGATCCAGGGCTCAACCGGGGCATGTACCGAGTGTAGACCGGCGGCGCCGGCGTGCTCGACGAGAGGCCCGTCAGCTCGTTTCCGGATCCTCGGCGGCGGTCCCCGGGAGGCCCCCGGGCGCCTGGGCCGATCGTGGTTCTTCGAACGTTGCGGCCGACGTCACCTCGATGGATCCGCCGCTCCGAGGACGCTGCCGCGGCAGCGAAAGGAGGAGCCGTGCGGGGTTGAAGACGTCGATCCTCTGCAGCACCCATCGAGCCAGGTTGACGACTTCGAACTTCGCCTCCAGATAGGCCGCTCGGATCCGCTCGGAAACGCCCGGCCGGCCGAGATCCTCCACCTCGTACCCGAACTGTGGGAGCCAGTTGTGAACCAGTCGTTGCACGAGACGCTGGTCTGCCGGCGAGAGATCTCGCCGCCAGCGGCCTGTGCGCGTCGACGTGATCTCGCCCCCCGCACGCTCGTGGATGCCGAACTTGTGATAGTGCTTCTGCGCCTCCACCTGTGGTGCGAGCATGGCGGGATGAAAGTCCTCCTCGAGGAAATCGCACATGGTTCGAAGACGCGACTCTGGATCCTGAATGAGGTCCTCGTAGCGGATCTCGTGGTACCGAGCCGGCGGTAGCCGTTTAGCAGAGGCGACTCCCGCGCCCATCCGCCGAGACCACATGCGGGCGGCGTAATACGCATCCATGTAGAAGAAGCGCGAGCCGCGGTACGCATCGAGCGAGGAGACGGTCACGTCTCGGGGGTCGCGGATGATGTGGACGAACTTGGAGGTGGGAAACATCTCGTCCAACAGATCGATCCAGCCGACGTAAATCGTCGACTTGTCCCCCCATCGGACGGCGCCGTACTGACGAGCGTAGCTGCTGTAGAGCGCATCAACGAGCGCTGAGGGCGTCAACTCGGGGAGAGCGTCTATGAAGCCCTGCGGGTCGAGGGGCGCCGCTCGCCAGTCACGCCAGAACGTTCCGTACCGCGCGACCTGCTCGATGATCCGAACGCCCTTCTCTCGACTGATTGGTTGGGTCGGCCGCTTTCGGAAGAACCGGGGGATGAAGTTGGATTCGGGGGGGACGTAGATGTTGGGATGACTGCAGAGCATGTAGCGAAGCAACGTCGTTCCGGAGCGCGCCACGCCGACGATGAAGATCGGACCCTTCGATGTGTCGCTCATCGGTGGCTCAGAACGCTCGCTCGCTGGCGCTTGTGCGCGGACGCCGGCAGCCCGTCACGTTGTAGGAATTGCGCATGGCCGGTGAGGCTCTCTCTAACGCCAACCTCACGACGACGTACCTGCCCTGGCGGCCCCCATCCCTCTTCGTCCGTTTCAATTCGCATCGGGGGCCGGAGTATTTCCCGGCGGAGCGCATTGCGGCTACGTGAAAAGGGCCTAGGCCAAACGGCCGTCCCCGACCGACGCTGCGCGGCGCATCGGCGGCTCGGCATTCGATGCGTGGTCGATCGGGGCCACGA
>JBKOWM010000057.1:0-47726 GCA_046724395.1 Actinomycetota bacterium | reverse complement strand
CCCGGTCAAGGTCACCGAGTACTCGATCGTCTTTTCCGCGGCCGCCCTCCCGCTCACCTACGCGCCCATCCTCATCGTCGCCAATGATCCCGACTACGTCGGCGCGAAGACGAACTCGATCGTGGCGAACGCCATCGCGTTCACCTACCTCATCCTTCTCGTCGCCGTTGCCGTCGCGACGATCCCACTCGCGATCTGGACGAGGGCCGGAGCGTGAGGCTCGCGCAACTCCTCGGAAAGCGCGTCCTGGATCGAACCGGCCGTGATCTCGGCACCGTGCACGACGTTCGGCTCGTCCGGGACGGACCCGAGATCGGATCGTTCGGGGCGGCGTTTCGAGTTCACAGCCTGGTGGTCGGGGGCGGCGCGATCGGAACGCGGCTGGGGCTCGAGCGCAAGCAGGTCAGGGGCCCCTGGCCGCTCAAGGCGCTGTTGGGACGCCGACACGCCGAGCGTATCTCGGTGCACTGGCGAGATCTGTCGTCGATCGAGGAGCGCGTCGTCCGGTTGAGATCCGTCGTGCGCGAGGGAACCACGCGCGTCGGGCCTCCGCACGAGCGCCCGGCCGGGGCCACCCTGGAAGCCGGCCTGCAATTGCTCGACCGGCAGATCGTCGATTCACAGGGACGAATGGCCGGAAAGGTAGACGATCTCGAGCTCGCGTTCGCGGGCGAGCCAGGCGCGCCGCCGTCGGTCGTCGCGATCCTCGCCGGCCCGGGCGCGCTCGCGCACCGACTCGGCGGCCGCCTCGGGCTGTGGCTCGATTCCATTCAGCGTCGCCTGGCCGACGACGCCGCTCCGGCGCGCGTCTCCTTCGGAGTCGTCAAGGGCATCGACAACCACGTCGAGCTCTCGATCGCCCGGGACGATCTCGATGTGATGAGACTGGAGCGGTGGGTGCGTGACCGGCTCATCTCGAGGATCCCCGGGAGCTGACGGAGGTCGCTTCCGTCCGCGTCACGCGCTCGCCGATCGGCCCGATCGACCCCGAATGCGCGTGTGTGTTCTGCCTGCCCTCCGGGAACGAATCGATCGTGACGACGTATCGTGTCCGTGGCCGGCCGAGGTTCGTCCGCGATCGCCCGGGCGGTCCCATCGCCGGCCACTACGAGGGCGAGTTCATCGACGCCGACGGCCATCGCCTCCATCGATACCTGACGGATCGCGGGCGAGCGGAGATCCTTCGCCTGCTCGAGCGGGGCGAGCGCGAGCTTTCAAAACAGGACTTCGACGACCTCACCGTCGAGCCGACCCTCGAGTCGCTGGTCGTCCAGATGGAACGCGAAGGCGCCGTCGGGGCGTGACGACGTCATCACGGATTCCGGACGGCGCTCCAGTCGTCCGGACCGGGCGACGGCTGGCCCTTGCGCTCTCCCTGACGCTGACGTCGTGCACGGGCGGCCAGCCAACGCCGGCGGCCGATAACGTCGGGGCAACCGGGGCCGAGATCGTCAACACATGCGATCGGTTCGCGACGGTGCCGATCGACGACGGCCGGTACATGGTGCAGCAGAACGAATGGAATTCCGCCGATCCACAGTGCATCGCGGTGACCCGACGGTCGTGGACGGTGACGCGTGCCTCGTTCCAACTGCCGACGGACGGACCGCCGGCGAGCTATCCGTCGGTGTTCCGCGGATGCCACTGGGGTACGTGCACCGTACGCGATCCGCTGCCGGTCCGTATCGCGGACATCGCCGAGGCGACTTCCTCGTGGCGAACGGCTCCGACGCGCTGGGGCGCCTACGACATCGCCTACGACCTCTGGACGAACTCAGCGCAATCCACCGCCGAGCAGCCGAACGGATCGGAGATCATGATCTGGCTCAAGGATCGCGGTGGCGTGCGGCCGGCAGGTTCCCCGGTCGGTGGTGTTCGGATCGGCGGCGCGCGGTGGACCGTCTGGACGATTCGGATGTCGTCGTGGAACTACATCGCCTACCGACGCCGCCGACCCACCGAGTCCGTTTCGAGCCTGGACCTTGCCGCATTCATCCACGACAGCGTCGAGCGCGGGCTCACCGAACCGTCCTGGTACCTCATCGCAGTAGAGGCCGGCTACGAGATCTGGCGGCGTGGGCGGGGGCTCGCGTCGCGGTCGTTCTCGATGCACGTGCGCCGAACGGGAGCGATGGCCGAAGGGTAGGTGTCGCCCCGAACTCGTTCGGGAACAATCGCGGTCGCGAGGTCGCCACGTGAAGGACGCAGATGCAGCACGTCGAGTACCCAAGGCTCCGGCCCGAACGGTTCGAGCGAGTCCTGGACGCCGACGCCTACGCGCGTTTCGCTCAGGCGCTCGTCGACACGCGCCGCACGCTCGAGGGTCGGCGGCTATGGCATGTGAACTCGACGGCGACCGGCGGCGGAGTCGCGGAGATCCTGCGACCGCTGGCCGGCTATCAGGCCGGCGCCGGCTGGGACGGAGGATGGCTGGCGATCGACGCTGACGAGGGGTTCTTCCGCGTCACCAAACGAATCCACAACCGGCTCCACGGGCAGGCGGCCGGCGAGGACCTCGACGAGGACGATCGCCAGATCTATGAGCGCGTCCTTGCGCGAGAGCTCGAACAGATTCGATCCGTCACGGGCCCTCGGGACGTCGTCGTCCTACACGATCCGCAGACTCTCGGCCTCGCCGCTGGGCTGGCGCGCACGCGGGCGAACGTCGTGTGGGTCTGCCACATCGGGATCGACGAGCCCAACGACGTCGCGATCGCGGCGCAGGCGTTCATGCGCCGCTATCTGGAAGACGTCAGGGTGTGCGTGTTCAGCCGACCCTCGTATGCCTGGAGGGACATCGAGGAGGGCCGAGTCCGGATCGTCCCGCCGGCGATCGACCCGTTCTCGCCGAAGAACCAGGCGCTGGACGATCGAACGGTGCCTGACGTCCTCCGCGTCGCCGGCGTCCTCGACGAATCGCCGGTTCGCGACCCCACGTTCGAGCGGGGCGACGGGAGTCGCGGACGGATCGGAGAACGCGTCGAGACGATCCAGGATGCGCCGCTGCCTCGGTCGGCGCCCGTCGTCGTCCAGGTGTCGCGTTGGGACCGGCTCAAGGATCACGCCGGCGTCCTCCGCGGCTTCGTCGAGCACACGCCCGCGACGGCGAGCGCCCATCTGCTCCTCGTCGGGCCGCAGACCGGTGGTGTGAGCGACGATCCCGAGCAGTCCGTCGTCCTGCGCGATCTCGTCGAGCAGCGCCAGGCGCTCGATCCTCCCGTTCGCGGGCGCACCCACATCGTGTGCATGCCGAGCCGGGACGAGGAGGCGAGCCATGCCGTGGTGAACGCGCTCCAGCGTCACGCGAGCGTGATCGTCCAGAAGAGCCTCGCCGAGGGCTTCGGCCTCACGGTTGCGGAGGGGATGTGGAAGGCGCGGCCGGTCGTGGCCACGCGGGTGGGCGGCATTCAGGACCAGATCGAGCATGAACGGAGCGGCCTGCTGATCGACGACCCGGCGTCGCTCGAAGGCTTGGGCGTCGCAATCACCCGACTGCTCGACGACCCCGCGCTCGCCGATCGGCTCGGCCTGAACGCGAGGGAGCGTGTTCGCGAACGATTCCTCCTCGCGCGCTATCTCGCGCAGATCGCACGCATCGCCGACGATGCCACGGCCACCGCCGGTCGCCGGACGGAGCCGGTTTGATCCTCGGCCTCTTCCTCACATGCTTCGTCGCGCTCTGCGCGGCAACGATCCTCCTCCTGCTCTTCGGCGCTCGACTCCACTTCGCATCGCGCGTCGCCGGAGGCGCGCTTTCCGCGCTCCTCGCGGTCGGCGCCGGTGAAGCGGCGGCGCGCGTCTGGAACCTCGCCCCGCGCCCGGTCCTGGCCGCCGAGGCGTTGCTCCTCGTGGTGGGGATCGTGATCTCCCTGGCCCGGCCGGTGTGGAACCCCGTCGGGATGGCGTTCTACGCGAGCTTTGTGGCCGCGGCGCTCTCCTACCTGGGATTCGCGGCCTGGTACACGGTGGCCGGCGGCCTGTCGGTGATCGGCGCGATCGCATCCGGGCTGCTACTCGTCCTAGAAGTCGGCGCGTTGACGCTCGCCGCCTGGTACACGTTCGATGGGTGCGACGTCGTGTGTCGCGGTCGGTGGCGGCGGCCGAAACCCCACTTCGACGACTCCTACACGCCGAGGGTGTCGCTGCAGGTCCCGGCCTACAACGAGCCTCCCGACATGCTGATCCGGACGATCCAATCCCTCGAGGCGATCGACTACCCGTCGCTGGACATCGTCGTCATCGACGACAACACCAGCGATCCCGACACATGGAGGCCGGTCGAGGAGTACTGTCAGGATCGCCCGCGAGTCCGCTTCATCCATGTGGACGACCTGCCCGGCTTCAAGGCCGGCGGTTTGAACTTCCTCGTTCGCGAGCACACACCGCCCGACGTCGAGCTCATCGGCGTCATCGACGCTGACTACCTGGTGGACCCCGGGTACCTCCGCGCGGTAGTCGGATACTTCGTTGATCCCGATCTCGCCTTCCTCCAGACACCGCAGGACTACCGAGACTACGAGGGCAACGCGTACCTCACCGCCTGCTACGACGCGTACCGGTACTTCTTCGTCGAGTCGATGCCCTCGCGCAACGATCGGGACTCGATCATCTTCGCCGGCACTATGGGCCTGATCCGACGGTCGATGCTGGAGGAGTTGGGCGGGTGGGCGGAGTGGTGCATCACCGAGGACGCCGAGATGTCTCTGCGGATGCTCGCGCGCGGATGGTCGGGCGTGTTCGTCGAGCGATCGTTCGGCAAGGGCATCATGCCGCTTACCTTCGGAGCTCTCAAGAGTCAGCGTTTCCGGTGGTGCTTCGGCGGTGTTCAGATCCTTCGCCGACACGCGCGCATGCTGATCCCATGGAGACGGGACCCGAGCAATCGCCTCACGGTCGCACAACGCCTCGACTACCTGTTCGGCGGGATGCACTGGTTCAACGACCTTCTCTACCTCGGTTTCACCGTGACGTTACTCGTGACGGCGGCGCTGCTGCTCACCACCGGGCGCGTCGCGATCCGGCCGCTCCTGGGCGGGCTGGTGCTGCTGCCGTCGGCGCTGATCGCATCCGGCGTGCTCCGTGCGGTCTGGACGCTGCGCAGGCGAACGCATATCGGCGTTCGGCGCGCGTTGCTGGCGTTCGCGAACTGGCTGTCGATGTCCTGGACGGTGGCGCTCGCGTGCCTGCAAGCATTGATTCGCGCCGATTCGGTCTTCATGCGCACGCCGAAGAGCGACGAGCGCCAGACCGTCATCGCGGCGCTCCGCTCCGCGTGGGCCGAGACGGCGCTCGCGATGTCGCTCTGGGCCGCCGGCGCGGCGACGCTCGTAGCGGCGAGGGTGAGCGCGTTCCTGCTCGTGCTCTACGGCTGGCAGGGCGGCGTCTACGCGACGGCGCCGTTCATGTCGGTTCTGAATGTGCGGTCGAAGATGTCCGAGGAGCTCGAACGCCGTCGGCGGACGGAATGGATGCGCGAGCGCATCGCCGCGCGATGGCCATATCTGGTCGGCGCGACCGCGAGTCTGGTCGCCGTGGTTGCGCTTGCGGCCGTCCTGTTCTTCGGAGGTGCGAACCCAGGAGCGCCGCGGCCGCCGTTTGCGGCGGCGGCCGTGCACTCGGGCGAGACAAGCAGCAAGAGCCCGCTGCGCGCACTCCTCACCGCCGTGATCCGTCTCACGCCGACGCCGACCGCAACCCCGTCGGCCGCGGCGAGCCCATCGGACTCACCGTCGCCGACCGTGTCAGCCACCCCGACGGCCACCGAAAGCCCCACCGTATCCGTAAGCCAGACCGCGACGGCCACCTCGGCACCCTCGGCAACCGCGACGACCTCGGCGACGTCGTCCCCGACACCGTCGACGTCGCCGACGCCGAGTTGACGTCGCGGTACGATCACTGCACGGAGGTGGGAGCCGGGGTTCCGCCGCCGGCCATAAACCGCCGGCCGGACCTCACTGCCCGCAGGCGCACGCTCCGCCGCACCCACATCCGGCCGCCGTCGCCGCACGTCGAGCGGCCAGGAACGAGAAGCGTCGCCGTACGCGGTCGCCGGCGCAGGAGGGGCAGCTGAGGCGTACATCGACGGTGGCCGTCATGGATCGACGGTCTTCGAAGACGTGCTCGCACGCCAGGCAGACGTACTCGTAGGTCGCCATCGCCCGAAGCATACGTCGCAGGCTGGTCGAGGACGAGCCCGGGCTCCGCTGCGGGTCGAACGGAGTTCCGCGCGGGAAAGGAGTCTAGGACGGGCCGAGCTCGAACCAGACCACGGTCCCGGCCGGTCTGCGCTCGACGCCCCAGGCGCTTGCGATGCGGTCGAGGAGATACAGGCCCCAGCCGCTCGTGTCGCCCCCCTCAGGCCGCAGACGCGCCAGTGGTTCGAACCCCGGACCCGCGTCCTGAACCTCAACACGAACAACGGCGTTCGCGAAGAGACGTATCACGATCTCGTCGCCGGGATCCTTCGAGGCATGTCGCACGGCGTTCGAGACGACCTCGGTCAGCAGGAGCGCCAGGTCTGCCGCCATCTGTTCGGATAGCTCGGGGGCGGCCCCTCGAACACCGGCGCGCGCGAGCGCGGGCGCGATGGGCTCGGCTGGGAGCCGAAGCTCCGTCCGAGGACCCGAACCGATCTCATGTCTTCGCAAGCCCGTATCGCGCGCGTACCCACCGCACACGGCCGGTACACGGAACGGCGTCCCGAGGACGCCAGGATGGTTCGGAGATGCTAGGCCGGGTCTGTCGCGGCTTGGCCCAACGTCGTACGGCGCCTGGACGCATCGGACCGATCGGTCGAGCGACGCGTCACCGCCTCGGCGAGTGGACGGGTCTCCTCGGCGACACGCACCGCGAGGATCGCGACGTCGTCGCGCGGAGGCGCGCCGCCTTCGCCCCGGAACCGAGCCAGCAGCTCGTCGACCACGTCGTCGACGGGTCGCCCCGCTGAACGGGCGAGGATCGACTCGACCGTCGCCGACCCCGCCGGTGAGCGTCCGGGCTCTTCGAGGCCGTCCGTGTAGAGGAGGAGAAGGTCGCCGGGCAGCAGGTCGACGACGACATCGTTGAGCTCAGGGTGCTCTAGGATGCCGAGGAGCGACCCGGGCTCCCCAATCTGCCGAACGGACCCGTCTCGCGACAACAACAGCGGCGGCAGGTGACCTCCGAGTGCGACCGTGGCGCGGAAGCCTGCCCCGTCGGGACGCAGACGGACGTAGCAGGCCGTGCAGAAGCGGTCCCCCGGAGATTCGTCGAGGATGGCGCGGTTGAGCGCCTCGAGAATGGCGCTCGGCCGCGAGGACGCAGTCGCAAGTCCCCGGACGGTGTGCCGTGCGATGCCGACGATCGCGGCGGCTTCGGGGCCCTTGCCGCATACGTCGCCGATGAGCAGCCCCCAACCGTCCTCGAGGCCCGCGAACACGTCGTAGAAGTCGCCGCCGACGTCGTGTCCCTGACCGAAGGGGATGTACCGCACCGCGAGCTCGATGCCGGGGATGGTCGGCAGGTGCCGAGGCAGCAGCGATCGCTGCAGCGCCCGCGCCATGTGCTCGCGGTCGCGGAACAGCCGCGCGTTATCCATGGCTACCGCGGCGCGGCGCGCAAGGCTCTCGATGAACGTGAGGTCACCGTGGCGGTAGTGGCGGCCAGACTCCGCGTACGCCAGCGTCATCGCCCCGAGAACCCGGTTCTGAGCCGCGAGCGGGACGGTGACCGCCGACGTCAGGCCGAGATCGCGAAGAGCTTCGAGCGTCTCGGCGTCCGGCGCGGCCACCTTCAGCATCTCGTCGTCGATGCGCTCGAGGAGCTCCGATTCCCCGGTTCGCAGCACGCGTGCGAGGCCGGTCGGCGCATCCGGGTCGAAGGGCAGTCTCGTGCGGAGCTGTTCGGCCATCTCCTGCTTCCCGGGATCGGTGTGTGTCAGCGCAAGCTGACGTAGCTGCGGCCCGTCCAGGACGACGACGCTCAGCCAGTCGGCGATGCGAGGAACACACAGGTCCGCCAGCTCGGAGATCGTCGCTTCGAAGTCGAGGGAGCTCGAGAGCAGCCGGGTGGCCTCGGCGAGGAACGCAATCTGCTCGCGCGCTCGCTCCGCCTCGGCCCTGGCCGACTCGCGCTGCTCCAGCACCAGCGTGCTCTGGAGGTTCTGCGCACACAGCCCGGCGAGCGTTAGCAAGAAGTCCCGCTCGTCCTCGTCGAACGGATGCGTGCCCTCGTATCCCAGAGCGAGCACGGCGAGCGTCCTGCCGCCTACGACGAGCGGAAGTGCCGCGGTCGCGACGGGGATGCCGCCCGACGCCACGCTCTCGTCGGCGGGAAACACATTCCAGTCCTCTGGCGACTCGATCCAGACGGGATGTCCCGTGCGGGCGGCCTCCGAGGTCTCGAACGGCGCCGACAGGGGGACCCGCCGCGCGTCGTCGAGCACGTCGGCCCAGTCCCCGAGCGTGTGCTCGACGATGAGCTCCTGCGTCGCGGCATCCACGAGCAGCAACGATGCCGTCGAGGCATCGGCGGACCGCGCGCCGACCTCGACGATCGCCCGGCCGGCCTCGCCTCGGTCCCGGGCGCGGGAAAGGCGGTACGCGACCATGAGCAGCCGCTCGAGCCGGTCCGCGCTGGTCTCCAGGCGCTCGTTGGCCGCGCGCTCGGAGGCGAACAGCATCGCCCGATCGAGCGCCTGGCCCGCCTGCGCCGAGATGGATTCCATGAACGACAGCTCCCACGGCTCGAACGACCGGGGCTCGGAGAACGTAAGGGCCAGACCCCCGATCGCGCTCCCTCGCACCACAAAGGGAAGACAGACGAGTGCGTGATCGTCTGGCGGCGGAACGCCGCGAAGCGCCGGGAACCGCCGATCACGCTCCTCGATCGATCGCACGACGACGACCCGCCCCGTTCGCATCGCCTGGGACATCGGCAGGGGGTCGTCGATTGAGAACACTCGGAGCACGTCGACCGCCCGGTCGTCATGCCCGAAGGCTTCTCGCATCTCGACGCGCCCCTCCTCGCCGCGTACGCCGAACACGGCTCCTGAGGCGGCGAGCGCTCGCGCACCTTGATCCACGACGGTCCGTCCGACGTCCGCCGGCGTGACGGCCGCCGACAGCGCCGCGGTCAGCTCCTGCAGAACCGTCGTCAGACCCGCCGACCGCCGCTCGAGCTCGAACAGGCGGAGGTTGTCCACGACGAGAGCACTTCGCTCCCCGATCTCCTCGACGAATCCGACATCCCCCTCCGAGAACGGGCGGCGCTTCGGCGATCGGACGACGGTGAGAGCCCCCACCGTCCGCTCACGTGCGATGAGCGGCGCGACCACGAACGATCCGAGGCCGGCGCGCATGACGACGTCCAGTTGCTGTTCGTCAGCCGTCATCCGCCGAACCTCGTCGATCGTCGGCGACACGTACCGCTCGGCGCGACCCGAGCGAATCACGGCCGCGACGCCTAGCTCGCCTGCCGGATCGGGGTCGGGCGAGGCAAGGAGTGCGCGCTCGACCTCCTCCCCAGCCGCGTGCACAGCGGCGACGCGGGCGATCGAGCCGTCGGCGAGTCTGAGATGCACGACAGCCCAGTCCGCGAAGGAGGGGACCAGGATTCTGGCCACCTCGCGAAGCGCCCGCTCCTGACCGATCGCCGACGACATCGCGTCCCCGATGCGGACGAGCAGCGCGGCCCGCTCGCGCTCCGTGCGTTCACGCTCGGCGCCGCGCTCGAGCCAGCTGACGAGCTGCGCGATGACCAGCATCACGGCCGCGAATCCAACGACGCTCCAGAACTGGGTCGTCAGCGAGAAGTTGAGGCCGGGCGGCGGAACGACGTACCAGTCCAGGGCGAGGACCGCCACCGCAACCGCGACGGCGCCGGCCACTCGACCGCCCACGAGCGTCGCCGCCACGATGACGAGGACGAATGACACACCCTGGAACGGCGTACGAATCGAACGAACGACGATCACGGCCGGGACGGAGGCGACGAGCGTCAGCAGGATCCCGAGCGCGATCCGCTTCCACGTCCCTCGACCGCTCAGCAGCGTCGAGGACCACTCTCGAGGCTCCACCGAGCAAGGTTAGCGACGGCCCGCTAGGGTCGTCGATGGCGCTTGCCCGCGAGCGCTCCCGGTACCTGACGCTCGGCCGTGGGGGGCGCCCGATGCTCGAGATCACGCCGGGGCGGGATCGACGTTCACTCGTGTTGGCCGGCGAGCTGGATCTGGCGACGACACCGCTGTTGCTGGAACGGGCGAAAGCGATCCTGTCCGATGAGGGGGACGTCACGCTCGTACTGACCGAGGTCTCGTTCGTCGACAGCCAGGGTTTCCGCGGCTTCATCCAGATGGCCAGGGCGCTCGATGGGCGGGGACGACTCGTGCTCAGGCGGCCGAGCCCGGAGGTCCGTAAGCTCCTCGACATCGTCCGAGTGGACGACGTCCCGAACATCGTGGTGGACGACTGAGACTCGGTGCGGTTCACGTAGCGTGCTCTTTGGATGTCGACCCTCCGGCAGGACCCGACGACCCGGCAGTGGGTCGTGCTCGCGCCCCGTCGCGGTGACCGGCCTCATGAACGGCTGGTCGTGCCGCGGCCGGCCCTTTTCGAGCGCGACGACGCCTGCGCCTTCTGTCCGGGGAATGAGGCTCAGACGCCGCCCGAGATCGACCGGCTCCCCCATGCGAGCAAGTGGCGGGTGCGCGTGGTCCCGAACCTCTTCGCCGCGCTGTCCGGCGGGGGTTCCGTCGAGCGGACGGGCCCGCCGCTGTTTCGCCAGATGCCGGGCGTCGGCAGCCACGAGGTGATCATCGAGTCACCGCGGCACGACGCGCGACTGGACGCGATGGAGCTCGGCGACGTGGCGCGCGTCGTCGAGATGTGGCGGACGCGCTACCGCGCCCTCATCGAGCTGTCGCATATCCGAGCCGTCGTCGTGTTCAAGAACTTCGGTCCGCTCGCCGGAACATCGCTCGTCCACCCGCATTCGCAGATCGTCGCGACGCCTGTCTTCCTGCCCAGGTTGCTCCGCAGGCTCGACGTCGCGACACGGTACGCCGACGAGAACGGCGGGTGCGTGTACGACGATGTGATCGCGGCGGAGGCAGAGGCGAAGATCCGGATCGTCTGCGAATGTGGGCCGTTCGTGGCGTTCGAACCCTTCGCGGCCAACTCGCCCTTCGAGACATGGGTCGCACCGATGCTGCACGAGGCGAGCTTCGGCGACCTGGCGGACGAGCACGTCGAGGACCTGGCGTGCGTCATCCGAGACGTCCTCCGGGGCATCCGGATCGCGAGCGGCGACCCCGACTTCAACCTCGTGATGTTCTCCGCGCCGTCCGACGGGATCGCCGACAGAACCTTCCACTGGCATGTGAAGGTCCTGCCCAAGCTCGCGACGCCGGCCGGGTTCGAGCTCGGTTCGGCGATGAGCATCAACACCGTCCCGCCCGAGGATGCGGCCGAGGCGCTGCGGGCCGCATTGGCCCGCGAACCCGCGTGATCCGGCGCGCAGGGCGCTCGCCGGCGTCGACAACCGCCGTCTCGTGCGGCATGCTCCGGCGGCAGCATGCGCAATGACCAGCCGAACACCGATGCCGAGGCTCCGAAAGACGTCCTCGCCGACCTGAACCGGCTCGCGGCGGAGATCACGTCCACGACCGGCCTGACCGAGGTCGCCGAGGCCGCCGTGCGGCTGGCGCGACAGGCCAGCCGGGCAACGAGCGTCGCCATCGTTCGGCTTGATGCGAAAGCTGAGGAGCTCGAGACGGTGGCGAGTGACGGCCTCCCGCCCGACATCGTCGAGGCCTGGTCGCGATTCCCCCTGGACGCGCCCGCTCCCGTGGCGGAGTGCGTGGTCACCGGCGAGCCGGTATTCGTCTCCTCGCCAACCGAGCGCCGCGCGCGCTTTCGCGGAATCGCCGACCGAACGCCCGCGACGGTCAGCCGGTCGTGGGCCGCGTTCCCGCTTCGGAGCGCCGGCGTCGTCTCGGGCGCCATCGGCTTCGGATTTCCCCACGCACGAACGTTTCCGGCCGCCGACCAGGAGCTGCTTTGGGCGATCGCGGAGGAAGTCTCGGCAGCGCTCGAGGCTGCTGCGCGCTACCGCGACCGCTGAGCGGCCGCGCGAACGCGCGCGATGGTCCGATCGCGGCCGAGGATCTCGAGCGAGGCGGGGAGCGGCGGCGAGACGTTCGATCCAGTCACGGCCGCCCGGATCGGCTGCCATCCCCGCGTCCGGTTCAGCCCGAAGCCCTGTGCGAGGTCGTCCAGAGCGGTCTCGATCGCGGCCGCCCTCCACGGATCGACGGCCTCGAGCCGATCCCCGGCCGCCTCGAGATACGTGTCGGGCGCCTTGGCGAGCAGGTCCGCCGCCTTCTCGTTGGCCTCGACGTCGTCGGTGAACAGGAAGCGTAAGAGGCCGACGACTTCGGTGAGTCGCTTCATCCGCTCCCGCACGAGCGGCATCGCCGCCCGAAGCACGCCCGGCTCGGGCGACAGCCCGGCGTGGGTGAGAAAGGGCAGGCATCGGGCCCCCAGGTCGTCATCGTCGAGCCCCTGGATGTAGTGGTTGTTCATCCACTCGAGCTTCTGCACGTCGAACGAGGCCGGGTTGCTCGAGACGCGCTCCAGATCGAAAGACTCGATCAGCTCGTCCTTCGAAAGAAAGGTCGTCTCGGCGTCCTTGGACCAACCGAGGAGGGCCAGGTAGTTCATCAGCGCCTCCGGAAGGAAGCCCTGCTCGCGGAACGACTCGACGGAGGTGGAGCCGTGCCGCTTGGACAGGGGACGACCGTCCGGCCCGTTCACCTGTGGAACGTGTGCGTACCTCGGCGGGGTGCCGCCGAGCGCCCGGATCACCTCCGCGTTTCGAGGGGCGCTGGTCAGCAGGTCGTCACCGCGCACGACGTGCGTTACGCCCATCAGCATGTCGTCGACGGCGACGGCGAGCAGGAACGTCGGGGTCCCGTCGGAACGGCGCAGGACGAAGTCTCGCAGGGCGCCCGGCGCGAAGCGCACCTCCCCTTTGACGATGTCGTGGACCACGTGCTCGGTGTCGGGCATCCGGAACCGGATGGCCGGCAGGCGCCCCTGCCGCTCGAACGCCTCACGCTCCTGGGCGGTCAGATCCCGGCAGCGCCCGTCGTACCCGGGCGGCTCACCTCGCGCACGAGCGGCCTCCCGGCGCTCCTCGAGCTCCTCGGGCGTGCAATAGCAGGAATACGCAGCGCCCGTCTCGAGCAGCCTGCCGATCTGCTCCTCGTAGATCGGGATGCGCTGCGACTGACGGTACGGCGCGTGGGGGCCGCCGACGTCCGGCCCCTCGTCCCAGTCGACCCCGAGCCAGCGCAGCGAGTCGATCACGCCGTGGACCGCCTCCTCGGTCACCCGGCTCGCGTCCGTGTCCTCGAGCCTGAGGACGAACGCGCCGCCCGAGTGGCGCGCGAACGCCCACGCGAAGAGCCCGGTTCGCACGTTACCGACGTGCAGCGATCCGCTGGGCGCCGGCGCGAACCGGCTGCGGACATCCGTCACCCGCGCTCTCCCCGGCCCTGCACCGGGTTCGACAGAACGCCCACGCCTTCGACGTCGACTTCGACCCGGTCCCCCGGCTCGAGCTTGCCGACGCCCTCCGGCGTGCCGGTCAGAATGACGTCGCCGGGCAGCAGCGTCATGAACGTGGTGATGTACTCGATGAGCGTGGCCACGCCGAACACCATGTCGGCCGTCGTCGCCGACTGACGCGTGTCGCCGTTGACGCGCGTCTCCACCCGTGCGTCGTTTGGATCGACGTCCGTCTCGATCCACGGGCCGAGCGGGCAGGAGCCGTCGAACCCTTTCGCGCGCGCCCACTGCCCGTCCCTCTTCTGCAGATCCCGGAGCGTCACGTCGTTCGCGCAGCTGTATCCGAGGATGAAACGGAAGGCGTCCTCGGCGCGGACCGATCGCGCGAGCCGACCGATCACGACGGCGAGCTCGCCCTCGTAATCGACACGGCGGCTGATCGCGGGCAGCGGGATCGTGTCGCCCGGACCTGTCACCGACGTCGAAGGTTTGAGGAAGACGAGCGGCTCCTCGGGCACCTCACCGCCGAACTCCGCGGCGTGCTCCGCGTAGTTCTTGCCGAGACAAACCACCTTGGACGGCAGCACTGGGGCCAGCAAGCGCACGTCGTCGAGCGGGATCTCGTCGCCGGTGGGAACCGGCTGCTCGAAGAACGTCCCGGCGAGCGCGCGAACGGACTCCGACGCCTCGTCGACCGCGCCAGTTGCGATGCGATCGCCGAACCGGAACCGAACCAGTCTCATGGCCGCGGCAGGCTACCGCAGGACCGTTCCCTCTCCCCACGTCACCCCGACGCTTCGGTAGTACCCGCCGATCATCTCGACCGGGCGGAGCCTTGTTAGCTCCTCCACCGGCGAATCGAGGAACGTCACGGCGGCGTCGCCGCGCCAGATCTCCGAGCCCTCCCAGTCGTAGCTCTTCATGGTGACGAGCTCGTCGAGCGCCCTTGCGATCGGATCCTCGATCGACGGGACGAACCGGTTATGAAGCATCGGCAGTGCGTTTACGAAGCCGCTGGTCTGCGAGGGGCCCGTAACGGTGAACCGGGCGTCGACGACGCGCCTGTCCATCACCGCGACGCTCGCACCGAACTCGCCTCCCGGCTCCAGGCGCGGCCCCGCGCGTCCGAACCGGATCGGCCGCGTCATCCAGATGGACCCGAGCTTCTTCGGATACCCCTGGTGCCAGCCGCGCACGAGCGCGAAGTCCTTATCCACCCAGATGTAGACGCAGCGAGAGTACGTCTGACCGCGGTAGCGGCAGCGCACGACGACGAACGCCTCCTTGTACTGTGAGCGGATCGGATCGAGCAGCTCCTCGAACGAGTCCGAACACGACTGCCAGTCGGCGAAGATCAGCGCGACGGCGCCGGGATCCTCCTCGGCGAGCTCGAGCGGCGCCGGGAGCAGCTCGGCGATGCGCGCCGGATCGACCCGGAACTCGATGGTGAGAAGGTCGCCCGAGTAATGCCACGGTGGCGGCGGGAGGATCGACGCGCGACCCTCGGGCGACAGCGGCGGCATGAAGCCCTTCGGATCCGCCATGCGCTGCATACTAGCGGCGGATGGAGACCCGCCGGATTCTGATCGACGGCGCCGCGACGCTCGTCCGGCGCGACGGCGACCAGCTCGTCGCATCCAATGGCCGGCGAGTGGCGATCGACGGTGCGACGCATCTTGCGCCGTGCGAGCCGACGAAGATCCTCTGCATCCACCTGAATTACGAGAGCCGGGTAAACGAGTTCCTCGCGGCGCTCCCGGCCGCACCGACGTACTTCCACAAACCGGTCAGTGCTCTTAACGCGCACGGAGGTTCCGTCGTGCGACCTCCGCGATGCCGGTTCCTCAACTATGAGGGCGAGATCGCGATCGTGATCGGCCGCGAATGCAATCACATCGCGCCGGATGAGGCGTCGACGTTCATCGCCGGATACACCATCGCAAACGATTACGGCCTGCACGATTTCCGCGACACCGACGCCGGCTCGATGCTGCGGGTCAAGGGCTCCGATACGCTGTGCCCGATCGGACCGGGGGTCGTCGATGACTGGGACTTTCGCGGCAAGCGCATTCGCACGCTCGTGAATGGCGTGGTTCGTCAGGACGGCTCGACGGACGAGATGGTCTGGGACATGCACTACCTCGTGGCCGACATCGCGCGGACGATCACGCTCTTGCCCGGCGACGTGATCCTGTCCGGGACGCCGGCCAACTCGCGCCCCGTAGAGCCGGGCGACGTCGTCGAGGTCGAGGTCGAGGGACTCGGAAGGCTCCGGAACGTCGTCGTCGAGGGCCGCGTCCCCCTACGCGACGACGTCGGAGCACAACCGAGCGCATCCGAGGAGGTCGTGTCGACGGCGTTCGGGGGCGACTGGGACCTCCGCGGCGTGCGACCACCGCGTCGGGGCTGACGCCATACGCGTATGCGAAGTCGCGAGGATCGCGACGTCGCACATGCGGTGCTGATCGCTAAGGGCGACGGCCCATGGGCGAGGGGCGGTCGAGGCGATACACGAAGTGGCGGTACCCGGCTCGCTCCGTTTCCTTCCAGATGGTGAAGCCGAGCTTCTCGGCGACGCGCCACGACTGCCGGTTCTCGGGGCGGATCAGCGAGATGAGATGGTCCGCGTCGAGGGTCGCCCAGCACCAGTCGCGGCATGCCGCACCGCCCTCGGTCGCGATGCCCTGACCCCAGCGATCCCTTCGGACGTGCCAGCCGAGCTCGACGTGCGGCTCCCCGTCGACGTGCTGGATCGTCGGTCCGCAGTCGCCCAGGAAGCCCCGCGTCGTCCGCTCCTCCACGCCGAGCAGGCCGAAACCGTCGCGCTCGTATCGACCACGCTGCTTCTCGATCCAGCTGGCGACGCCTTCGCGGTCTAGGGGAGCCGGGTACCAACGCATGGCCTCGGCGTCGCCGAGCACGACCGACAGCGCGTCCACATCGGCGAGGGTGAGCGGGCGGAGCAGCAGCCGCTCGGTTCGGATCTCGACCATCAGAGGCTCCGCCGAGCGCACGGCGCGGAGCCGACGCGGTCCGGGGCCAGCGCCCCCACGTAGACACCGGCGAGGACCAGCGGCGCGCCCAGCAGGAGCGACGCGGAGATAGCCTCGTCGAGCAGCATCCATGCGAGGACGATCGATACCAGCGGGAACAGGACGAATTGATACGCCGCGGCGGACGCCGACCACGCCTGGACGACGAACACGTACATCGTGAACAGGAACGGTGTGGAGACCGCCATTACGACGACGGCGAGAACCACGCCACCCGACGCCGGAAGCCGGTGGGATTCGCCGGCCGCGAACGACGCGGCGAGCAGCGCGATCGCGCCGACGACGAGCCCGACGGCGTTTAGCGAGAGGGGATGCACGCCCGTGATCCGCCGGACCGCGATCGCCGCCTCGGCGGCCGTCGCGGCCGCCGCCACGACCGCCGTGATGGATAGAAAGGGAACCCCGCCGCCCGGTGCGCTCGACGACACGACCGCGATCCCCACGATCGCGAACAGCGACCCAGCGAGGCCGCGGACGCGGAACGGCTCGAGCCGCTGGATGAGCGCGAGAACGAATGTGAGCAGCGGCACCGACCCCATCACGACAGACGCGACGTCCGCCGGCACGCGCTGGGCTCCCCAGTAGAAGAGCCCGAACCCGAGCCCGAACGCGAGCAGGCCGTAGGCCGCCGAGAGTGCGAGGTCGCGACCGCGCGGCATCGGGAGCCGCATCGCCACAACGGCGAGGGCGGCGACGACTCCCGCGCCGCCGAATCGAAGGCTCGCCGCCCACAGCGGATCGAGCTCCCGCGTCGAGTACACGACGAGGACGAGGTTGCTCCCACCGACCAGCACGACGCCCGCGAACGCGGGCAGCACGCGCCGGTCGGACGGGAGGGACATCGCCCGATGCTAGCGGCGTTTACCGACGCGCGCGGGCGGGGCTATCCTGCCGCTCGAGGCTGGTTCGGCACCGAAGGAACCGCCAAAGAACCGCCAAAGGAGTAGGCGTGGACACCGAGGGCAAGCGGCTGCGGCTGTTGTGGTCCGACCTGCACGGCATCGAGCGCGGAAAGTATCTGTACGGTGACTGGGCCGACAGGGGCAAGGCGAATTTCTGCCTCGCGACGTTTCCGCTGACCTTCGACCGCGAGATCCTCAACATCCCCCGGATGTCGTTCGACGTGGGGCTTCCCGACCTCGAGGCGCACCTCGACCCGACGTCCCTGCGCGCAGGCTGGGAGCCGGCGACGATCGTCGGAATCGGGGATCTGTTTCACCGGGGGGAGCCGGTGTGGGTCGATCCTCGGCACATACTGCGGCAGGCGGTCGAGGCGTGGCGCGAGACGGGGCTCGAGCCACAGGTTGCGTTCGAGTTCGAGTTCTATCTGATGAAGCCCAACGCGAGCGGCGGGTGGGAGTCGATCCAGACGCCATCGTCGCGCGTGTACGGGACCGGCACGGCCGTCGACCCGGACGGTACCGTGAGCGAGATCGTCGACACGGCCGCCGCGTGCGGCCTCGACATCGAGGCGTGGTGCACGGAGTTCGACGACGCGCAGTTCGAGATCAACATCCGCTACCAGGACGCCGTCGCCGCCGCCGATGATGCGTTCCTGTTCCGTGTCCTCGCGCACGAGGTCGCGACGCGACGCGGTCACCGCGCCACGTTTCTGGGACGGCCCTTCAACGAGCGCGGAGGCAGCGGCCTGCACGTGAACATCAGCTTCCGCGACAAGGACGGCCAGAACGTTCTGTACGACCCGTCGTCGCCCGACGGACTCTCGGACATCGCGCGGCGGGCGATGGCGGGCATGCTCGAGCATCACGAGGGGACGGCGGCCGTCTGCGCCCCGACGGTGAACGCGTACAAGCGGCTCCTCCCGGACATGATGAACGGCTACTGGGCCAACTGGGGACACGACGACCGAACGGTGGCGATCCGCATCTCGCCGGACCGCGGACCGGCAACGCGCCTGGAGAACCGAGTTCCCGACGGCGCGGTCAACCCCTACCTTGCGGCAGCCGTCCTTCTGCACGCGTGCCGGTTCGGCGTCGAGCGGGAGCTCGAGCTCCCCGAACCGCAGCCGGTCGGGCAGGACGTTGCGACGGAACGTCACGTCCCCGCGAACCTGAACGACGCCCTCGACGCTCTCCAGGCGGACAAGGAGATCGTCGCCGCGATGGGTGAGGACTTCGTGCAGGCGTTCGTAGCGCTGAAACAAGCCGAGTGGGATCGCTACGTCGCGAACGTGTCCGACCCGGCCGCGCCCCAGGCGACCGAGTGGGAGCTCCGCTACTACATGCCTTTCTTCTAGGCCACTCTTCTAGGCCATTCTTCTATGCCCTTCTTCTAGAGCGTCTCCAGCGGGCCGGCCCGGCGGGGTCGCCGATCGTCGGCCCGATCGCGGCGCGAGCGAGGTGAAACGATGAGGGTGCTGCTGATTGGGACGGGTGGCGTCGGCGAGGCGATCGCCATCGTGGCGCGAGACCGCCCCTGGCTCCAGACGATGGTGCTCGCGGACTACAATCCGGCGCGCGCCGAGGAGGTGCGGCAGCACGTCGGGGCCGACGATTCCGACCGGTTCCCCGTCGAACGCATCGACGCGAGCGACCGCGAGCAGATCGTCCAGGTCGCGCGCAGGCACGGCGTCGACCTCATCATGAACGCGGTCGACCCGCTGTTCGACGAGCCGATCTTCGACGCCGCGTTCGACGTCGGCGTTACGTACATCGACATGGCGATGTCGCTCTCGCACCGCCACCCGACCGACCCATACCGGCAGACGGGTGTGAAGCTCGGCGACTATCAGTTCGAGCGCGCGGCCGCATGGGAGGACAGGGGCGTCCTCGCGCTAGTCGGGATGGGCGTCGAGCCCGGGCTGTCGGACGTGTTCGCGGCGTACGCCGACAGGAACATGTTCGACCGGATCGACGAGATCGGTGTGCGCGACGGCGCCAATCTCGTGGTCGAGGGGTACGACTTCGCGCCGACGTTCTCGATCTGGACGACGATCGAGGAGTGCCTGAATCCGCCGATCGTCTGGGAGAAGCAGCGAGGGTGGTTCACGACGCCGACGTTCTCCGAGCGTGAGATCTTCGACTTTCCCGAGGGCATCGGGCCGGTCGAGTGCGTGAACGTCGAGCATGAAGAGGTTCTGCTGATCCCGAAGTGGATCGATGTCGGGCGCGTGACGTTCAAGTACGGCCTGGGCGACGAGTTTATCAACGTCCTCAAGGTCATCGAGCTACTCGGGCTGGATTCCACCGAGAAGATCGACGTCAAAGGGATGCGGGTATCGCCGCGTGACGTCGTGGCGGCCGTGCTGCCGGATCCAGCGCGCCTGGGCGACAGGATGCACGGCAAGACGTGCGCGGGGACATGGCTTCGCGGCGAGAAGGAAGGAAGGCCGCGAGAGGTCTACCTGTATCAGGTCGCCGACAATCAGGAGTGCATGCGCCGATACGGGGTGCAAGCGGTCGTGTGGCAGACGGCCGTTGGCCCCGTCATCGCGATGGAGCTGCTGCACGAGGGGCTGTGGAAGGGTGCCGGGGTCCTCGGGCCCGAGGCGTTCGACCCGAACCCGTTCGTCGCGAAGATGCCGGAGTTCGACTTTCCCATGGCCATTCGCGAGATGACGCCGCCGCCGTAGCGGCCGCGGTTTGCCTGAGAAAGTCGTTCGGTACCAAAATGTCTTGCGTCCCAGCGTGGAGGAGCTCCGGAGTGGCCGTTACGGGCGTGGACCTCGGCGAGATCGACCTCGCCAACCCGGACAGCTACGTCGATCGCGTCCCGTACGAGTGGTTCGACTTCCTTCGACGGGAGCATCCGGTGTCCTGGCACGAGGAGGATGCGCCGAACCATGGGTTCTGGGCCGTGACGCGCTACGACGACCTCGTCGCCGTCCACATGGACTGGCAGACGTACTCATCGCAGACCGGGGCCGTCGCCCTTGAGGAGCTCGGGCCGGACCAGCTCGAGATCCGGCGCAGCATGCTCGAGACCGATCCGCCCCGCCACCGAGAGCTGCGGAACATCTGCAACAAGCGCTTCTCCGCGCGAGCCGTCGGCCGATACGAGGACTACATCCGCAACGTCGCGCGGGGCGTCCTCGACCGGGCACTCGAGAAGGAAGAGTTCGACTTCGTCCCGGAGATCTCGCGGGAGCTCCCGATCCGGTTCCTTTGCGCGATCTTCACAGTGCCCCAACAGGACGCCCCGATGCTCATCGAGTGGGGCGACGCGATGATCGGGAACCAGGACCCAGACTTCTCGGCGGCCGTCGTCGACCGCGTCGACACCGAGGAGTTCAAATACCTACCGTTCCGGTCCCCCATCGCCCGGACGATGTTCGAGTACGCGGACCGGCAGCGCGATGTTCGGCTCGAAGAACCCGAGGAGGACGTCATCACGGCGCTCACGCTCGCCCAACGCGAGGGCGTCCTCAACGAGCACGAGTTCCACAACTACTTCGGGCTCTTGATGATCGCCGGAAACGAGACCACCCGCCACACGATCAGCCATGGGATGCAGGCGCTGATGGAGCATCCCGAACAGATGCGCGCGCTTCAAGAGGACCCCTCGAGGATCCCGACGGCCGTCGAGGAGGTCCTTCGATGGGCCACGCCCGTCCTCCACTTTCGCCGCACCGCCACGCGTGACAGCGAGCTCCGCGGTCAGCGGATCCGCGAGGGCGACAAGGTTGTGACGTGGTACATCAGCGCCAACCGAGACGAAGGCGTGTTTTCAGATCCGTACCGCTTCGACATCGGCCGCGCCCCGAACGAGCACGTCACGTTCGGGCCGGGAGGACCGCACTTCTGTCTCGGAGCGCACCTGGCACGCCTCGAGACCAAGATCCTGTTTCAGGAGCTGCTGCCGCGGATCCGCTCGATCGAGCCCGCTGGACCCGTGGAGCGGATGCGCTCGAACTTCGTCAACGGTATCAAGCACTTGCCGGTGCGCGTCGAGCTGTTCCGCGGCGCGTGATCGGTCAGCGCTCGCGACGAGATGAACGGCGTCGTCCACTATGCGGGACAGGACGTCGCAGCGCCGAGCGAGAACCAGCCGTCATGGGTCTTTCCGGCGCTGTGAACCAACAGATGCGCGCAGACGGGCGCCATCGCGATGAAGCCGCCGTTGTACTCGGTCTGCTCTCCAGTGCACGCCCGGAACGTCACGCTCGTTGCTGCGGCGGACGGCCGGAATCCGTACCTGTTCGAGCGGGCCGAAGGGTCGTAGAGAAGTCGGACGGAGTCCCGTTGGCTCGAGGGCACGGTTAGCGTCGCATCGCTCGTTCCGGCGACGACGACGAGCACCTTGACGGCCGAGTATCGCCCGTGGCGCGGCCGAAATGCCCGCAGTGGAAGACGCGCCGCCTCCTTGACTCCGACGAGGAGAAGCGGTCCGATCCGGGTTGCGTTCTTCGTGTTGACATCGCCGATCACGACGGAGTCGCACCCTCGTTCGAGGGCCGATGGTTGCCCGTTCGCCGAGGAAGAGGCCGTTTCGATTGGCTCAGCCGGACACGCGACAGCGAGCATCAGCTCGCCCCCACGAAAACGCTCTTCACGGTGGACTCGACGCGGTTCGCCGGCCGAGGGTTCCCTCCGCATCCGCCGCCGGACTCGGCTCACGACATCCTCATGGTTTCCACCGGTCGTGCGAAAACGAGGGGGCGAGCAGACGTGCGGAATGACAGTCAGCAGGCGATCGTCGCCGGTCGTCGCCTTTCGACGACGTCGGTTCACGCGGCCGTCTGCTTGGGCGTTTCCGCAATCTCGACCTTCCACCCCTCGCTCTCGAGTTCGGCGCGTTGAACCAGCGCCGAGGAGCGGCTCATGACCAGGGCGATCGAGCGGTCTTCACGCCGAGCGCGAAGTTCGACGGCGTCTCTGGCACTTGCAGCCGACCGCATGCCCGGATGCGTACCCAACGTCAAGGCGTTCGAATCCGGCACGCGGTCGGCTCGCAACAGGCACCGGGCGGCGCGAGCGCACGCGGTGGGTTGTGCGGCGTGCTCTCCGGCAGCGAACGGAAGCGCGACGAACGGCTACGGGAGCTGAAGTGCGGGCTTAGGCGAGGATCCGACTCAGATCGGGGACGTCCTGCCGGGCGGCGCCCGTCGAACCGTCGTCCTTGACGCGCTCGACGCGCTCCACGTCCTCGGCCCGAACCCGCAGGACGAGATGGTCGTTTCCGTCGAGGAAGTCGATCCACATGCTCTCGTGGCCCTCATCGGCCACGCTGGACGCCTCGACGGTCTCTGGTTGCCTCGCCGTCGCGTCGCGGTATTGGATCTTGAACTTCATCGACCGCTCCCACGCCGTCCCGGACGCCAGGAGGATACGCCCGCGGGCGGCGGCAACGGGGAGGCTTCGTCAATTGCCTCCGCCGCCGGGCCACTCGTACAGCGCGTCGGGCATTCGCTCCTCGTTGCCGCTTCCGTCGGTCAGCCGGACGACTCGAACTCCGTGCTTCTCGTAGAAGCTTCGCGCGGGTTCGTTCGCCTGGAACACCCATAGCCGGAACCCATCCGGCATCCGGCGCTTCGCCTCCTCGAGGAGGGCGCTGCCGACGCCGCGGCGCTGGTGCTCGGGATCGACGTACAGGTGTTCGATCATGCCGTCCGTCATCGCGACGAACCCGATGACGGCGGTGGCATCCTCGGCGACGACCACGTCCTGCCGAGGCATGACGATGTCGGCGATGAACGCGCGGGTCTCGTCCTCGGTGTGGAGGCTCGGCAGGAACGAGAGGAGCGTCGCGAACGAGGCGATGAAGACGTCGGCGACCGCACCCGCATCCTCGGGCGCCGCGTGGCGGATGACGACCTCGGTCGGCAGCGTCGCCTACTCGCCGGAGGGCTGCGCGGGCGTAACAGTGCGCAGCACGGTTCGAAGCATCGAGGCGAGCTGCTCCTGATGCCGGGGCGTCAATCCCTCTGTGACCGCGACCTCCTCCTCGTTGAATGTCGGGAAGAGCGTTTCGATCTTCTTCCGGCCTTCTTCTGTGAGGCAGACGCGGACCATGCGTCCGTCGAGTGTGTTCCGCTCGCGCCGCACGTACCCACGCCGCTCGAGCGTGGTGACGACGCCCGTCGACGTCGGCCGGCTGATGCCGACCGCCGAGGCCAGGTCGCGCGCCTCCAGGTCGCCCCACACCCACAGCACCCACAACACGACGAACGACGTCCACGAGAGCCGGTCCGTCGCCAGGACCCGCCGCTCCATGTGCCGGCGAACGGCGGCCGACGCGCGGAACAGATTCGAGACGGCCGCCATGGCGCGGAAGTCGAGCGGAAGATCGCCGAGCGCCTCGAGGACTTTGCGTTCCGCCGGGAGAAGATCGTCGTCCACGCCTGAGGAATCGTAGACCCGCGCGCCCTCGAGGCGCGAGACATCCGAACGCGCGCGCGGCGCGGCCCTCGTCGTCGCGGAGCGTCAGGACGACGCGAGCGTCTGCGTCGCCTCCGGTCGGGTCCCGCTGTTGTCCCGCAGGCGGCGACCCGCCGGGTCGTACGGCGGTTCCGGAAGGATCCGGGCTACACGCGCGTCTCCGACGACGTACACGGCGACGTCGTCCCCGCCGTCGATGACGTGGCGGTCGAGATACGCGAGCGCGAGGCTCTTGCCGACGGTGTGTCCGTACGCGCCCGACGTGACGAACCCGACGCGGCGCTCGCCCTGCCATATGCCCTCGTCCGTCGACGCGTCGGCATCGTCGGCCTCGACGTCGAGCAGCACAAGGCGGCGGTCCGGACCGGTCTCGCGCTCGCGCACGACTGCGTCGCGCCCGACGAATTCGCCCTTGTCGAACGCGACGTACCGGTCGAGGCCGGACTCCCCCGGCGTTCGATCCTGTCGGAACTCGGCAGACCAGATCCCGTAGGCCTTCTCGAGCCGGAGACTGTCGACGGCTCGGTCGCCGATCAGGCGCAGCCCGTGTGCGGCTCCCGCCTCGCAGAGCTCGTTGAGCAGCGTCCGGTGGAGGGTGGGGGGCACCACGATCTCGTAGCCGAGCTCGCCCGTGAGCGAGATGCGCCCGACGATGGCGCTCGCCGACCCGACGTCGATCTCGCGGATGCCGAGGAACGGAAGGCCGTCGCTCGAGACGTTCGCGCCGGTGAGGGCCTCGAGAATTCGGCGCGACGCCGGACCCGACAGCGAGAATCCCATCCAGTCGTCGGTGATGTTCCGCACGGCGATTCCCGAACGTTCGACGTTCGCAAGGAACCACCGCATGTGCCAGTCCTGGAGGTAGTAAGAGCCGGTCAGCCAGAACCGGTCGTCGTCGAGGCCCGAGACGCTGAGGTCACCCATCAGCCGCCCCCGCTCGTTCAACATCGGCGAGAGGCGAATCCGCCCGGGCTCCGGGATCCGGGAGGACAGGAGCCGGTCGAGCCACGCCTTCGCCGCCGAGCCCGTGACCTCGTACCGCGCGTATTGGGCGATCTCGTACGCGCCGGCCGCCGTTCGGACGGCGCGCACCTCGTCGGCGACGATCGGTTCGGCGTTCGACCGGCCGAGCGTGTCGGCCTCTTCGAAGTCCGCCGAGCGCGCGAAATACAGCGGCACCTCGAGGCCCCAGTTTACGGTGAAGCGCGCGCCGGAGGACAGGAACTCGTCGTAGCAAGGCGTCGTCTTCAGCGGCCGCCCGGCCGGCAGCTCCTCGTTGGGGTAGGCCATGACGAACCGGCGCGCGTAGAACTGCTTTGTGGTATCGCGCAGGTAGCGGTCGTTGCTGGCGTACGAACCGAAGCGCGCCACGTCCATGCCGAACACGTCGACGCCGGGGTCGCCGTCGGCGATCCAATTCGCGACCGCCAGCCCGATGCCGCCGCACTGCGAGAAGCCCGCCATGCAGCCGCACGCGCACCAGTAGTTGGGGACGCCCGCGACCGGTCCCACCAGGGGGTTACCGTCCGGCGTGAAAGCGATCCCGCCGTGCACCCATCGGCGGATGCCGATGTCCCGCAGAACGGGAAACCGCTCGAACCCAATGGTGAGCTCGGGCAAGATCCGGTCGACCTCCTCCGGAAACAGCGTCATGCCGTACTCCCAGGGGGCGCCCTCCATCGTCCAGTGACGCGGGTTCGTCTCGTAGACGCCGAGAAGGACGCCGGTGCCCTCCTTCTGTAGGTACGTGAAGCCCTCCAGATCGGTGACAGCGGGCATGTCGCCACCGATCGCCGCGACCTCGGGGACCTCCTGCGTGACAAGGTACTGATGAAGCAGGACCGCGATCGGGTGGTCGATCCCGACCATCCGTCCGACGCGCCGCGCCCACATCCCGCCGGCGTTGACGACGTGCTCGGCCGTGATGACACCCTGCTCAGTCTCGATGCGCCACTCGCCGGCGACCGTCCGGCGGAGGGCCAGCACGCGGTTGTGCTCGATCACGTCAGCGCCACGCTGGCGCGCGGCGATCGCGTACGCGCGTGTCGCGCCGTTGGGGTCGAGATTGCCCTCGTCGGGATCCCAGAGCGCGCCGTACAGCCCGGACGGGTCGAGGATCGGCACCATCTCGGCCGCCTCCTGGGGAGTGATGATGCGCGCGTCCACGCCCTGCGTGCGGACCCATGCGAGCTCCGATTTCAGCCACCGCCACCGCTCCGGCGTCCCGGCGAGCTCGATGCCGCCGCTCATGTGCAGGCCGACGCCCTGACCGCTCTCCCGTTCGACCCGCGGGTACAGGTCAATCGTGTACTTCATCAGCGCGGCGACGCGCGTGTCGGCGTTGATGGTGTGGAAGCCACCGGCCGCGTGCCATGTCGAACCGGCGGTCAGCTCGTTACGCTCCAGGATGGCGACGTCGGTCAGGCCGCGGAGCGTCAGGTGATAGCCGACGCTGACGCCGACGATGCCGCCGCCGATCACAATGACCTGGTAGCGATCCTTCATCTTGCCCCCGATGCGTCCGCGCGAGACGGCGCCGCGCCGGCCGGAGTGTATCGACGCATATCGCAGGGGTCGCCAAGGGCGTGTGACCGGCGGACATCGACGCAGGCAGGGCCAGTCCTCGGCGGCGGCCAACTATTCAGCCACCGCTCAGCACGATCGCGTCGTCGCCTTCCGACGTGAGGACGACGGCGTCGCCCTCGCGGACGCCGGTCGTCGCCTGATCCGACAGCCTGTGGGCGACCATCCGCGCCCCCAGGCTCGTGTCGACGTCGAACTGCGTCAGCGTCCTGAGGTACACGATCAACGCCACGGTTCCGCGGACGCGCGACTGGCCGTCCGGAGGAGCGCCGTTCGTCGACGGCCGGATCCGAACGCGCTCGGGACGGACGGCGGCCGCGAGATGATCACCACTCGTGGCGCCCGTCGGCACGCGAAGCACGACGTGCTCACCGTCGGCCACGCGCATCGTTGCGACGAGGTCACGGACCTCGTCGACGCGAACGTCGATCGCGTTCAGAACGCCCACGAAGTCGGCCACGAACGATGTCTCCGGATGCTCGTAGACCTCCCGCGGCGAGCCGAGCTGCTCGATGAGCCCCTGGTTCATGACGGCGATGCGGTCCGACATGGATAACGCCTGTTCCTGATCGGGCGTCACGTACACGAACGTCGTGCCCAGCTCGTGCTGTATCCGCTTCAGCTCGAGCTGCATTTGCTTGCGAAGCTTCACGTCCAGCGCGCCGAGTGATCAGCACGAAGTAGACGGCGAACCGGACCGCGCTCACGCGCGCGGAAGGTGACCAAGGGACGCGAGGCGGCTACTCACATCTCGGTTTCGGAGTGCTCCCGGTACTCGTAACCCGACATCGGCTTGCCGCTCGTCGAGCGCCACTCGCGTTCGGCCGTCGGGATCTTGCCGAGGACCTTGGCCATCGCCCGCACGTGATCATGGACGGAGCCACAGCACGACCCGATGTAGTTGATCCCGGCCTCGTCCGCCGAGCGCGCGAACGCCGCCATGGCCTTGCGGGAGACTTGCAGGGGCTCGAGCTCGTACGGAAAGTTGGGCCAGGCGGTGAAGTCGGGCGCCTCGTCCGTCGTCGCGTAGGCGACCGGCTGAGATGCGACGAAGACGCCGTCCACGGAGCGGCGCATCTCGATCGCGATCGGCAGCTGCTGGTCCGGGCCGTTGAGGCAGTTCACCCCCACGACGTCGGCGCCCGCGCCCGCCAGTCGCCTGGCGCACTCGGCCGGGGCGTCGCCCTCGTACGACCGGGGCTCGGATTGTTCGAACGACATCGTCACCATCACCGGCAGGCCCGTCGCCTTCGCCCGCTCGACGAACAAGAGCGCCTCACCCAGAAACGAGAACGTCTCGCCGATCCAAAAGTCCGGCGGGCCGGCGTCGATCTGGTCGGCGAGCTGCCGGTCGAAAAGGGATCTCACCCGGTCGTACGTCGCGGGGTCGTCGGGTTCGTAGGCCCAGGTGAGCGAGAGGTTGCCCGCCACGAGCGCGTCGCCTTCCCGCGCGATCGTGCGCGCGATCTGCACGGCGTTTCGGTTGATCTCGTCGACCTTCCCGGCGAGCCCGACCGTCGCGAGCTTGTCGTCGCTCGCGTAGAACGTCATCGTCTGGAGCACGTCGACGCCGGCGCGCAGGAACTCGCGGTGAAGCTGCTCAAGAGCATCCGGGTGCTCGATCACTACCTCGGGCGTGAAGGGTCCGGCCTGGACGTATCCGCGCTTCTCGAGCTCGAGGAGGTAACCGCCGTCGCCAAGAACGCGGCCGTCGGCGAGCCGTTGCAGGATCCCCAGTGCCATTGCGCACCCCCTTTTCGAGCCGGTGCGCCGACGATAGCCGGGTCGACGGGCGCCGGACGGCGGGCGGCCGTGACCATCGGTCAGGATCGCGTCAGCTCCTTCCGCGTCGACCCGTGCCCGCCGCGTCGCGCGCTACTCCGACAGCAGCGCGTAGACCTTCCGACGAGCCTCGACCAAGATCTCGGCGGTCTTCTCCCGCTGCTCCTTCGAGCCCGCCCGCGCGACCTGCATCGACGCAGCCGCCAGTTGGAACCCCGCTTCGCGAAGCGCGCCGAGGCCCTCGGCGGCCGGTCCGAACTCCCACGGAGCGTCCTCACCGCGGCCCGCTCGCTCGTCGAGCTCCTTGCGGCCGGCGTCGGTGATGGTGTACACGCGCTTCCCGTCTTGCTCCTCACTCTTCACGAGGCCCTCGTCCTCGAGCATCTGCAGCGTCGGATAGATCGAGCCCGGGCTCGGGCGCCACATTCCCCCGCTCCGCTCCTCGAGGTCGCGGATCAGGTCGTAACCGTGCATCGGCTTCTCCGCGATGAGCCTGAGCAACGCGATCCGAACGTCCCCCCGACGGGCGCGACGCGGACCGCCCCACCCCCCACCCAGCCATTGCCGGCCGAACGCGCGACCGAAGCCGTGCTCACCGTGATGGCGGGGGCGCCGGGGACCGTGTCCGTGGTGTTCGTGGTCCTCCCACATGCCGCCTCCTTTCGTTCTGTCGTAGACGCATCACGATATATCGCAATGCATCGATGACTGTCAAGCGGGCGGGTCGAGCGGCGCAGGAAGAGTCGTCAGAGACCCCGGAGCGCCGAGCGCCATATCGCCGGTCCCGGTCCGATCTCGAGCCGGTCCGCGCCGAGCCATCCTGCCAGCGAGGTGAGCTCGGCTGCGATCGCGTCCCCCGCCCCCGTCGGCGCGGCCGGTTCCGCCCACACTCGACGGACACGCAGAATCCTTGCCCGGCGGTCGAACACCGGGTCGAGCCGGCCGACGAGCCGATCCTCGAACAGGATCGGCAGGACGAAGTAGCCGTACTCGCGCTCGGCCCTCGGGACGTAGATCTCCAGCCGATAGCGAAACCCGAAGAGCCCCTCCGTCCGCGAGCGGTCGTGGATCAGCTGGTCGAACGGCGACAGCAACGCCGCGCGTCCGCGGAAGCGTTTCTCGAGCAGCTCGCCGTGCGCGTACCACGTTCCGTGCAGACCCTCGATCCGGACGGGAACCGCGACTCCGTCGCGCTCGAGCCGCGCGAGCGCTCGCTCCCATCCGGTCGGCCGGTCCCAGCCAAGCTGAGCAAACGTTCGCGGTTGTGCGACGCCGGCCGCGCGCAACCGCCGCTCGAGAAACTCACGCGCGATCGCCGAGGGGTGCCGCGCCTCGTGCAGGGGTAGCCGCCGCTCCGCGAGGTCCCAGAGCCGTTGCTGGCCGTCGCGGCCGACGATCATCACCTCGCCGCGGCGCCAGAGAACCTCGAGCATCATCGCCGTGTCGTTCCCCTGGTCGTTCCATCCCCCGGTCCGCCAGCCACGCGTGGCGAGATTGTCGATGTCGCGGGTACGCAGGGGGCCTTCCTCGCGCAGGCGTCGGAGCACGTGGCGGCGGAACGACGCGTTGGCGGTCAGCCACGCGGCGACGTATCGCTCACGGCCGCCCTGCCCGCGCGGCCAACGGCGCATGGCCGGCCGATGAAGCGCGTAGTCGGATGCGGGCAGGATGTACGCGTTGTATTCGAACAGCGTCCTGTCCCGCCACAGGAGGCGCTCCAGATCGGCGACGCGGTACCGCTCGCCCAGCCGGCTCCACAGGACGAGGTGCTCGGTCCGCGCCACACTGCTCGTCGGGTCCATCTGCACGAAGAACAGACCGCGAACGACGTCGAGAATCGCCCGCGGTCGCGGGAGTGTGAGCAGTTGTCCGGCGATCGCCAACGACCGGGCGCGCTCGTTCGACAGTGGAAGGGGCGACGTCACGACGTGATGGCGCCGGCCAGCTCCTCGAAGTTGTCGACGTAGCGCTGCGCGTCGGCGTCGGAGTGCACGATCGATGTCGTCCAGCTCTCCCATTTGGAGCCGGGCGACTTGAACACACCCCGATTGAGCTGCCACAGCCAAGCGAGCTGCGGCACGCGATCGTCGATCGCCCACAGGTCGCGGTACTCGTGGATGGGCCGAGGCGACCAGTCGATGGACCCCTTGGCGCCGAGGAGTTTCATCGAGGCCGGCAGCCCGTGACGTCCGATGACATCCTCGCAGCGGCCGAGGATACGGTTGATCCGGTCGAGCTCCTCGTACGCCTCGGGCACGAGCACATCTTCGAGGTTCACCTTCGCCGCCGTCATCGTGAGCGGGTTGCCGTTGAACGTGCCGACCTGGTCGAGCTCGCCCGAGATGATCATCGACATCGCGTCCTCGGTGCCGCCGATGGCGCCACACGGCAGCCCGGCGCCGAGCGACTTCGCAAGACACACGAGGTCGGGCACCGCGCCGAACGCCTGCACCGCGCCACCCCACGCCAGCGTGAAGCCGGTCTTGACCTCGTCGAACGCGGCCAGCGCGCCGTTGCGATGCGCAACGTCGATCACGCTCTGCAGGTACCCGGGGTCCGGCAGGACGAGGCCGCAGTTCGACATCGCCGGCTCGATCATCACGCCGGCGATCTGCCCGTCGTGTTCGGCGAACGCGAGCTCCATCGCCGCTGCGTTGTTGAACGGCACGCATACGACCTGCTCGACAATGCCGTCGGGCATCCCGAGCGTCTGCGGGACCGAGGCCGGCCGTTCGCGCGGACCGGCGACCCCCCGCCCGGGGAACACGCTCACCATCAGGGAGTCGTGGTGGCCGTGGTAGCTCCCCTCGATCTTGATGAGCTTCTTCCGTCCCGTCAGTGCCCGCATCATCCGGCACGCGTCGAGGGTCGACTCGGTCCCTGAGTTTCCAAACCGCCAGTACGGGAGTCGGTAGCGCTCGGCCAGGTTCTCGGCGACCGGAAGAGCCTCCTCGGTCGGCTGGGCGAAGTGCGTTCCGAGCGCCACTCGCTTGCGGACCGCCTCGACGATCTTGGCGTGGGCGTGGCCCATGACCATCGCTCCGTAGCCGTTGTGGAGGTCTACGTACTCGTTGCCGTCGATGTCCCAGACGTGGGACCCCTCGCCGCGATCGACGTAGATCGGGTGCGGCGGCCACGACTGCCACGACGACGAGACGCCCCCCGGAAGCCGTCGACGCGCCTGCTCCCGGTATGCAAGGGAGCGCACGTGCTTGCCGTCGAGCGCCGCCGTCTCACGCTTCGTCAGCTCGTCGACGAGTCCGAGGTCGATGTCCAGCTGGCCCACGCCTTCCGCTCGCGCGTTATCACTCGCTCCCCGACTCCCCGAGGCCCCGACGTCGCCTACGCTCATGCTTCGTCCTAGCGCTTCCCGTGGTCGGTGAGGTCGTCGAGGATCGGGCCGATCGAGTCGAGCGCAAGGGACAGATGTCCGTGCTCGTCGTATAGGTGCGCGCTGCAATCCGGAACGCGCGCGGCCAACCACTCCCCGTGCGTGTACGGAACGAACCGATCCTGACGCCCGTGCCACACGGAAACCGGCACCTCGATCGCGGCGGGATCGAATCCCCAGTCCCACGTGAACGCCAGGTCGTCGTCGAACCACCCCCAGTAGCCGTTCGACATCGAGATATGCGCGCTCCGCAGAAGATGTTCTCCCAGGTCGGTGGACAGCGACTCCCGATCGACGGGAGACACGAGATCGCCGAAGGCCTTCAGAAGGTCGTCGACCGAGGCCGCCTCGCCGGCCTCGGCGGCGTGCTCCTCCATCCAGGCGCGCAGGGTGTCCGCTCCGCCTAGCGCGGCCCCGAACTCGACGATGTTCTCCTGCCCCATCCCCTCGAGGAAGTCGACCCCCTCCGCGCCGTACGGGACCACGCCGGCGATCGATGCGACCGCGATGACGCGATCGGGCAGGAGTGCTCCCGTCGCCAGCGTGTGCGGCCCGCCGCCAGACCCACCCAGCGTGTAGAAACGCTCAACGCCGAGCGCGTCCGCGATCGCGGCGACGTCCGCCGCGCAATCGGCGACCGAGCGCCCTTCGCGGCGGGTCGACGAGCCGTAGCCGGGGCGTGAGTATCCCACCCAACGAAGCCCGCGCGCCGAAGCCTCGGCAGCCGACGGCGGATACGGGAGCCCGGACGCCGGGGTTCCGTGGTGGGAGATCACGACGTCGCCTCCGTCCGGGCCTTCGACCCACACCTGGAGGACGCGACCGTCCGGACCGTCGACGTGCGTCTCGGGCATCGCTACGCACTCAGCGCCGATGCGAACGCCTCGAAGTTCTCGACGTACCGCTCGACGTCGGCCTCGCTGTGCGCGACCGAAATGGTCCACGGGTCGCTGCCCGGCTCGAGGACGGCAGAGCGCGAGTTCCGCTCGAGAAACACCGCCTTCTGTCGAGCGATGAGCTCGAGCCTCGCACCGTCGACGGCCGCACCACCGCTCACGCAAGCGCCTCCTCGGGAAGAGATTCCCGGAGCATATGCGCTTGGTGAATCGCCCGGACCCGCCGATCAGGCCGTGACGGCGGCGGCGAACTCCTCGAAGTTCTCGACGTAGCGCCGGGAGTCTTCGACCGAGTGGCGCACGGACGTCGTCCACGTCTCCTGCTTCGACCAGGGCGACTTGAAGACGCCACGGTTCTGCTGAAACAGCCAGGCGAGATACGTGATCTGCTCGTCGATCGCGACCGTGTCCCGGTACTCGCGAACCGGCGTGGGGCTGTAGATGACGGATCCCTTCGCCCCGAGACCCGTGACGTACGCGGGAAGGCCGTATTTCTCGATCGCAGCGTCGCACCCCTCCTGCAGCGTCCGGTGGAGGTCGTTCAGGTGAACGTACACGTCCTTAGTCAGGACCTCGGTGAGCGCGGCCCTCGACGCGGCCATCGTCAGCGGGTTGCCGTTGAAGGTCCCGGCCATGTCGAGCTCGCCGTTGACCACGGGGGCGAACAGCTCCTCCGTCGCGCCGATCGCTCCGCAGGGCAGGCCGCCGCCGATCGCCTTTGCCAGCGTGACGATGTCCGGCGTGACGCCGAACGCCTCCACGGCTCCGCCGTACGCGATCGTCGCGCCGGTCTTGACCTCGTCGAAGGCGAGGAAGGCGCTCCGCTCATGCAGCAGATCCTTCAGGCCCTGCAGGTAACCGGGCTCGGGCAGGATGACGCCACAGTTCATCATCGCCGGCTCGACGATCATCCCTGCGACATCACCCTCGTTCTCGTCAAGGGCCCGACGAGCCTCGTCCAGGTCGTTGAACGGGACCACGCGGACCAGCTCGGCAAACCGCGCCGGGATGCCGGGAACCTGCGGGAGTGTCACCGGGTGCTCGCGCGGTCCGATCAGCGTGGGATCGGGGACGACCGAGAACATCAGCGAGTCGTGATGCCCGTGATACGAGCCCTCGATCTTGATGATCAGGTCTCTCCCCGTCACGGCGCGCATGAGACGCACCGCCTCGAGCGTCGCCTCCGTTCCCGAATTCGCGAACCGCCACAACGGCAGACCGAAGCGGCCGACCAGGTTCTCGCCGACGGCGTCGAGATCCTTGGTCGGCTGCGCGAAGTGCGTCCCGCGCCCCGCCTGGCGCTGAATGGCCTCGACGATCTTCGGGTGCGCGTGACCGGCGACCATCGCACCGTATCCGAGGTGAAAGTCGATGTACTCGTTGCCGTCGATGTCCCAGACGCGAGAGCCGTCCCCGCGGTCGATGAAGATCGCGTGCGGGGGCGAGTCCTGCCAAGACGATGCGACGCCGCCGGCGACGGTCCGCGCGGCATCTGCCTTGTACGCGATCGAGGCGCGGTGCTTCGGCTCGAGCTTGGCCTCTTCCTCCGCGATCAGCCGATCGATCAGCTCCAGGTCGAGCTCCGCGGTCTCCCGAACGGCCATGCTCTCCACCCTCCCGACGGCCGGCCCGTTTTTGAACGGCCGTTCAAATACTGCCAGCGAGGCTCTCTGGCGTCAAGGGTGGTCAGCCAGCGACCGTGAGGGTGATTTCCCGAGACAGGTCGAGGGCGACGTGCTGACCGTCCCCCGCCTGCACACAGAGGGCGTGATCGCCCGGCGGCAGGTCGATCTCGGCAGACGTCTCCGCCCGCCAGAGATGGATGTCCTGATCGTCGGTCGGGATCGCCTGCCCGGGAGCAACGCAGCAATCGTCGACGATGACGTGCAAGTGCCCCGCTCCATCCTCCACCGCCCCGGCGATCGCCAGCTCGAACCCGGTCACCCGGGCCGCGACCCGGACGGGGCTCGAGACGGTCGCGCCGTCGGTGGGTTCGGTAAGGGTGAGCGTCGGCGATTCCGACGAGCACGAAGTGAGAAACAGGAGCGCCGCCGCGGCGGCCGCGGGGATCCAGCGTCGCATCGGGACCGAGCGTAGCGAGCCGGTAGAATTCGATTTCGGGCCGAACGGCCCGAAACATGGTGGCCGTAGCTCAATCGGTTAGAGCACCAGGTTGTGGTCCTGGGGGTTGGGGGTTCAAGTCCCCTCGGTCACCCCGCTTGGGACGCCGACTTCTGGCGTCGACACCCCGTTTGATACAGTCGACCGCTGCGGGCCTCTAGCTCAATCGGATAGAGCAACGGACTCTTAATCCGCAGGTTCTGGGTTCGAGTCCCAGGGGGCCCACCAACGCTGTGTCGTGTTCCGCCTCATCTTGGACACTCCGGCGCCACTTCATTTGACGACGCCCTCGCAAGCTAGGCATCGGGTCGCGGCGCCAGCTGGCGCGCGCGCTCGTCCACACGACCTAGCGGGCGGCCGCAGCAAGAAGTCTGGGCCGGTACGGACGGAGACGACTCGATCGCGGCAGATGCGAACGGAGCTGCGATCGATGTCAGCGCCCTGGCCGCCTTCGTGCGAATCAGCCACGCGGATCCCGCGAGCGATACGTTCATCATCGACATCCGTGCTGGCGTCGATGCGGTTACACGCGATCCCGTTCTCGCCGGGCTGATCCTGGTGTCAGTCCTGTAATCCAGCTCGATCGGTGCGAAACCATGCGGGACTCGATCAGTGCGAAGCTATGCGGGCTTCCGCTCCTCGGAAACCCGCGGCGTGCATGCGGATAGGACAACCGGAGGGACAAATTCGGTCCCTCCGGACCCGTGTTCAGCGCCTGAACCTGTTGACCAGTCGCCGCATCGTCTCACCGGCGAATGCCACGACGAAGTAGCCTCCGCCGCTACCGCCGTCCTGGCCGCCTCCACCCCCGCTGCCGTATGCTCCGCTACCGCCGGAATACACGAGCACGTAGACAACGACGGCGATCACCGCAATCGCCGCGATCGCGATCGCGCCGAGGAGCCATGGAGACCATCCACGTCGTGGCGCCTGTGCCGCGGAGAGCGCTGGACGGTCGAGACCGGTGTCGCCGCGATCCGGGTCTTCGTTCGGGTAGGTCGCTGCCACGCGAATCACCTCCCAACGTTTAGTACCCGGTGCCTCGAGACCGGCAACATCCGGCGCGCGGACGGCAGGCGTCAATCCGCGATGTTGAAGTCGACGCGCGCCAGCGCTTTGTAGCCGTCGTCGGTGAGCAGATACGCCGTGTACTTGCCCGCCGGTAGCGGCCAGGGTCCGTGGGCGTCCTCATCGATGGCCATCGTTCCTTCGACCGTCGCGCCCGTGTAAGCCCACAGCAGGTACCACGCGACGTGCGGGTCACGGCCGCGCTTGTAGATGCCGACCCAATCCCATCGCCGGGCGGGGGCGTACGTCCACGACACGTCGATGGCCTTGCCGACCGCGTAGGTGTGCTTGCCGGTCGAGATCTCGACATCCCCGTCGACGGGCTTCAGCCAGAACGGGATGCGAGAGAGCTCCGTTCCCGACGCGCTCATCAACACCGCCTCGTATCCTCCGGGATCCCATCCCGTCGTCGCGAATGTGAGCGTCCCGTCGGTCGGCTGTCCCGCGCCGGTCTGTTGCGTCGCGATCGCGTCGGTCGCGGGATCACCGCCAGCCGGCACTACGGTCACTCGCTCATTGGATCCGCCCGCCGAGTGGAACCGAACCTCGACGTCCTCGCCGACCGCGCGCAGCATTCTCGACACTGCGACGAGCGTGGGCATAGGCGCCGGCGTAACGGTGAACGTCGAGACGACGGACCGGTGATCCGACGGCCACGGCTTCACGCCGACGTCGGCAAGCACGTTGTTGCGTTCGCCGACGACGATGCTCTTGGTAGGCGTCGCATCGCGCGTTGCGTAGATCAGGTCGATGCGATCCTGTGGCGCCGAGTTCGGCGGATAGCCGCCAAACAGTTTCGGGCGGTCGGCCCACCACGTGAGCCCGGGATGCACGCGTGGATTCGGATACACCGCGCGATAGGAGTCGACGAAACCCGCGTCTTGCACGGCCAGGCTGACGGGCCATCGCACCGGATAGCGGATCTGCGGGCGGACGCCTACCATACGCTCGGTCCAGTCCTCCCACGTAGGGGTGTTGAAATCGCCGACGAGGAACGTCGGGATGTCGGCGTCGAGCAGCGCCTCCGCCGCCTCGAGCGTCACCCGGATCGCGGGCACCCGTAGACGCTTCTCGATCGCTAGCACCTCCGCACGTGACGCACCGTGTTTGATCCGGAACGGACCGTACGGGTTCGACGGAAGATGGACGTTCTGGACCGCGACGATCTCACCTGCTGCTACCTCGACGAATAGGTAATGCCCGTCCGCCCCGGGCGGGTCGATCAGCGGGTACTGCGACACGACCTGAAGACGCTCGCTGAAGTACGGCCATCCGAGCGCGCGGGCGAGCCGCGGGATGTGCGTCTGCGCCTCCTCGATGCCGACGACGTCGGCGCCTCCGCGGCGGATCGCCTCGACGACCTTGTCGAAGGAGATATGCGTTCCGCCGTACTCGATGTTGAACTCGCCGACCTTGAGCTCGATCGGCTCGGGGGCGCCGAGCGCGGGCTCCGAACGGCCGAGCACCGTGAGGAGCGCGGTGAGGAGGAGGAGTGCAAGCGGAAGAGCGGGCCAGCGGATCGTCGAGGTCCTCATCAGACGATCGTGGCATGAATCCGGGCCGGAGTGGAAGAGCGTGCGCGCCCGCTCCTCCGGTGTCTCTGTCTGGTCGAAACCGGGCGTGACCCCCGCGGGTGACTATCGGGCAGGGAGCGACCGCGGCAACCCGAACGACGGGAGCACGCTGTTGTCGAAACGGGTGATGGCGCAGATCGTCTCCCCCGCGAGGGTCAGGACGAGGAGTCCCGTGCCATGCCGGATGCCCGTGCGAGCCCGAAGGTACGACCCGAACGCCGGCTGACCGTTGGCCCGCGTGGGCACGAGGTCGAACCTCCGGCCCGAGCCGAGCATATTTGCGTAGAACCGCGTCACCGCGTCTCGACCCTGGTATTCGAGGGGGAACGGTGGCATGGAGATGAAGATGTCGTCGGTGAGCAGGGCGACGAGCGCATCGAGGTCGCCTGACTCGTACGCGCGAACGAACCGCGCCACCATCGCTTGCTCCGAAGGGGAATTCGGAACGGGAGCCGGCTCGCGCGCAGCGGCGCGCTGCGGCCGTTGGTGCAGCCCGGCGCGGGCCCGCTTGAGCGCGCTGTTGACCGATTCGACCGTCGAGTCGAGCATGCGGGCCACCTCGTTTGCGCGGAATCCGAGGACGTCCCGCAAGATGAGAACGGCGACCTGGCGTGGCGGCAGCGCCTGAAGCGCGGTTACGAAGGCCAGAGAGATCGCTTCGGTCTGTTCGTACTGTGCCTCCGGCCCGAGCGGCACGTCGATTGCCCCCTCCAGCAAGGTGTCGGGAAACGGCTCGAGCCACACCACTTCACCGAACCCGGTCGGCTCTGGCGGGTCATATTCGGGAATGTCCCACTCCTTTGCCGGGCGACGGCTGGCCAAACGAAGCGCATTGAGGCATCGATTGGTGGCGATCCGGTAGAGCCACGTGCGGATCGAGGCGCGTTCCTCGAACCCTCCGAGGCCGCGCCAGGCGGCGAGCAGTGTGTCCTGAAGAGCGTCCTCGGCGTCTTGGAAGGATCCGAGCATCCGGTAGCAGTGCACCTGTAGCTCTCGACGGTAGGGCTCGATCAGGGCGTGGAACGCCTCGGAGTCCCCGCGCCTCGCCCTGATGATCAGATCGGTGCTCACCTCGCCACCCTAGCGTCACGCCCAACCTCCCATCGCCCTTATTGATCCGACACCGGCCGTATCGAGAAGTGGGCGGTGCTGGCACGCCCGGTTTTCCGATGTCGTGGTGTCTGGATGTTCGGCGGGCTCGAAACGAGCCCTCGCCTGACGACCAACGGGCCAAGCCCGTGGAGGAGGATGAGGATGGCTACGGAAGGACCGGTCACCGATCTCGACAGCCGATTCAGTAGCCCCGGCGCCTCGGCGTTGGCGTGGACGCAAGCCGAGCAACAGCTGCGGATGGCGGAGGTGTCGTGGCTGTCCTCAGTCGGGCCTCAGGGGCGGCCGCACGTAGCGCCGCTGATCGCCGTCTGGCTCGACGGCGCGCTCTACTTCGCAACCGGTGAAGACGAGCGCAAGGCAAAGAACCTGAAGACCGACGCCCGGGTCACGATCACCACCGGCTGCAACTCTCTCACGGAAGGCCTCGACATCGTTGTAGAGGGTGAGGCAACCATCGTGAGGGACGATGCGAAGTTGCGTCGCGTCGGCGATGCCTACGCTGCGAAGTATGGGGAAGGTTGGCGCCTGCCCGGTCTCGACGGCGTCGTCGTCTTCCAAGTGGCCTTGTCGAAGGCGTTCGGTTTCGGCAGGCGAGATGGTCACGTCGGCCCACCCAGCGGGCAGGGCGAACTGTTCAGTCAAACGCGGTGGCGCTTTGGGAACAAGCCCAGAAAAGGAAGCCAGCGATGATGCTGAAGGACAAGGTTGCGGTGATCTACGGGGCCGGAGGTGCGATCGGCGGCGCTGTCGCGAGCGCCTTTGCGGGCGAAGGCGCCGCGCTCATTCTCACCGGGCGCGATCTGGGATCCGTCGAAGTTATCGCCAAGAAGCTCGCCTCCGCCGGCGCATTCGCCGAGGCGGCGCAGGTCGACGCTGTCGACGGGCAGGCCGTAGACGAGCACCTGCGGTCGGTGGTCGATGAGACGGGTCACGTAGATATCTCGTTCAATGCGGTCGGCGTCCCAGATGCCAACATTCTGGGTGTGCCTCTGGTCCACCTCGACGTCGAACGGTTCTCCCTGCCGATCGCCACGTACGTTACGTCGTACTTCCTGACCGCACGCGCGGCGGCTCGGCACATGGTTGCGAACAAGTCGGGCGTGATCATGACGGTCACCTCACTCCTCTCGCGGACGGGCGCCCCCTTGGTGGGAGGCTACGGACCAGCGATGGCGGCCAAAGAGGCACTCACTCGAGATCTATCTGCTGAGCTCGCCCCGCACGGCGTTCGCGTGGTCGGTTTGCGACCACAGGCCATGCCGGAGACGCCGACGATCAGGGAGGCGTTCGATCCTCGCGCCAAGGCAACGGGAATGACCTGGGAACAGTGGCAGGAGTTGCTCGCGAGCAGGACGCATCCGCGGCGACTGATGACGCTCGCGGAGATGGCCGAAGTGGCGGCCTTCATTGCTTCCGATCGGGCAAGCGGGATAACCGGGACGACAGTGAACCTGACCATGGGCAGCCTGGATGACTAACGGTAGGCATCGGTGACCCGAGCGGAATCGGGTCGGAGATCGTCGCAAGCTAGACTGACCGCCCGGCCGCGCGAGCGGGAGCCAGCATGCAGCTCAGCCCATCACTCCATCGCCTCGGTGACTCGAGCCTGGTCAACAGCTATATCGTCGAGGACGATGCCGGGCTGACCCTCATCGATGCCGGGCTCCCGGGTCACTGGAGGGATCTGGGCCGTGAGCTGACGGCGATGGGACGCTCAGTCGACGACATCCGGGCCCTGCTGCTGACCCATGGCGACGTCGACCATGTCGGATTCGCAGAGCGGCTCCGCCGCGACCACGCCGTGCCCGTCTACGTCAGCGAGGCCGACGCGGCCGAGGCGCGAGGCGAGGTCAAGAAGCCGTCGGCGGCACGCGACCCGAAGCGGATCGCGCCTCTGGTTCGGTTCCTCGCCTATGGGCTTCGATACGGCGGACTCCGAGCAACGCCGATCAGAGAGGTCATCCCGATCATGGCTCCCACCACCATCGACGTGCCCGGCACGCCGATCGCGATTCCGCTCCCAGGTCACACTCCCGGATCGGTTGCCTACCACGTGCCGGCGCTGGACGCGGTCTTCCTCGGCGACGCCATGACGACGCGGTCCGTTACCACGGGGATCGTTGGACCCGCCCTCGCGCCGTTTACGGTCGACCCGACACGAGCGCTGGCCTCGCTCGATGCGCTCGACGGCCTTGCGGCCCGGTGGGTCCTGCCAGGACACGGCGATCCGTGGGCCGACGGCCTCACCGAAGCGCTCGGGATCATCCGAGAGCGCGCTCATCGGTAAGGGTCCTCGATCAACGCTGTGGTCGCAACGATCACGGTGATCTCGGCGGAGCCTCCGCTGCTGCCGCCGGAACCGACGATCACTCCATGTCGAGCGTCCCCAGACGGTCGGCGATGTACCGGCGGATGTCGAGCGCGTTGTCCTCCATCGGAGCGTAGTACCCGAATCGAAAGACGCGCGCGGACATCCCGCGCTGCACGCTCTCGCAGATCCGCCAGTCCTGGCGGTTGACGAGGTCCCACAGCTCGACGGCGTCCGACGGATCGAAATCGGGCCGGGCGGTCTCGGCGGGATGGAACAGGAAGTCGCACTCGACGATCGTCAGGCTCGCGGATCGGGGGCGGAGCCGGAACGCTGCGACGTGGTCCGCCGACAGGCTGAGCATCAGGTTCGGGTAGACGAGCTCACCCTTGTGGCGAACCCGCTCGTCCTCGTCGAGCCCGGGGAAGGGCGAGCGGTTAGTCGTCCCCGCGAGCGTGAACGTCGTCGCGCCGTCGCGATGCGGCACGCCTCGGCTCCAGTCGAGATCGCCGCCGCCCCGCTCCTTGAAGACCGGAACAACCTCGCAGAGCTCGGGGTGAACCGGGCCGCAGTGGTAGCACTCGTTGTAGTTCTCGACGATGCACTTCCAGTTCGCGCCGACCTCGTACGTGATCCTTCGCGCCGTGCGCAGCTCCGAAAGCGGATACCGGGCGAGCCTGTCGGGCATCGCGCCGAGCTGATCGAGCAGGCTCGCCGAGCCGGCATCGTCGTCACGGTCGCCGTCGATGAGCTTCACGAATACGAATCCGCCCCAGACATCGGCGCACACCGGGTGCAGGGAGAGGTCGCGCCGGCAGAGCCCGTCGTCGTCCCGAAGGAACGGCGCCGCCCGAAGCTCGCCGGTCAAGGAGTACGTCCACGCGTGATAGGGGCAGACGATGGAGCCCTTGAAGCGACCGGACGGCCCTGTTGGCGTCTCAACGGGCGGGTCCTCCATCACCAGCCGCGAGCCGCGGTGGCGACAGACGTTGTGGAACGCCCGGATGACACCGTCGCGACCCCTAACGACGAGCAAGCTCTCGCCCGCGACCTCGACGTGCACGAAGTGACCGACGCCCGGCAGGTGCTCCTCGCGCCCGATGCAGAACCACTCCCTGGCGAAGATTCGCTCGCGTTCGCGCTCGTGTACCTCGTCGCTCAGATACGCGGACGCAGGGAGCGTGCGCTGCATCTCGGTGTTCGCCATGGACCAGTCGTTCTCCATGCTGACCATTGGTGACGGAGCCCCGGAGGAAACGCACGACCTCTTTACCATGGGCGGAAGGCTCGACCGAAGTCGAGAATGTGATCCCGGGTCACTCCCAGCGAGCCCGATGGAACCGCTGCGCCAGCGGTCCGCACAAACTCCAGATGGCTACGATCCGAGCGTGCGGAGGGGGTACACGGCGGCCGATATCGCGGCCGAGGCCGGCTGTGCGGAGGACCGGGTTCGGTGGCTCGCCGCGATCCACCTGCTGGCGCCCGATGAGGACGGCAGGTTCACGTATGGAGCGGCGCTCGCCGTGAGGATGGTCTCCGCGCTGATCGACAGCGGCATCGAGCCCGAGACGATCGAGCATGCGGTCGCCGAGGGCCTGCTCTCGATCCAACGGACCGACGAGTACGTCCCGTACGCGCCCGGTCAGCTGTCGGACCGGACCTTCGCAGAGTTCCAGGCGACCGCGGGACCGAGGGCCGAGATGCTTCCCGCCGTCTACGAGGTGCTCGGGCTACCGAAGCCCGACCCCTCGGCCCCGATCCACCTCGACGAGGAGCGCCTTCTCGAGCGATTCCTCGAGGGATGGACCCTCGCACCGGACGCGGACTCGCTGATCCGGGCCGCACGGCTGATCGCGCAGGGGGCGCGGGCCGCGATGCTCGGGTGGGCGGACCTGATCGACGAGCAGATCGCCGCCCCCGTACGGCGGGGACTCCTTCGCGGCGAGTTCGACGAGTTCCCGGACGACGTCCGCGTCGGGTTCACGAAGGTCACGAGGCTTGTCCCCGACATGTTCCTGTGGCTGAGTGCCCGGTACCTCGAACAGCGCAGCATCACCGGGATCGTCGATGGCTTCGAGAAGTTCCTTGCGAGCCGCGGTCTCGCACCCCCTCCGGATCCGCTCGGGCCGCCGTCGATCGTGTTTGTGGATCTGTCGGGCTTCACCCGCATGACGCTCGAGCGCGGCGACGAGTCCGCGATCAACGCCGCGACGTCGCTGCAACGCCGGGCGGACGAGGCGGCGAGGCGCCACGACGGACGCCTCGTCAAACTCCTCGGAGACGGAGCGATGCTTCGCTTGACGGACGCAACCGCGGGCGTCCATGCCGCGCTCGAGCTCGTCGACGCGATGAGCGGCGAGGGGGCGTTGTCGTCGCACGCGGGAGTGCACGCCGGCCCGGTGATCGAACGCGACCTGGACGTGTACGGCCAGACGGTGAACCTCGCGTCCCGGATCGCGGACGTGGCCGGCGCCGGCCAGGTTCTCGCGAGCGAAGCCGTGCGACATGCGGCGGGCGAGGGTGACTCCCGATTCACGTTCGAACCGCTCGGGGCGACGGAGGTCAAGGGAGTTCCCGACCCGATCGCGCTCTTTCATGTCACACGGTCGGAGCGCTCCTAGCGATCCGTCTCGTTTGGGCGATCACGCTCCCCGGGGCTCGCTCAGCGAGCAGGAAATCGGCACGGCACCGGGCACGGTCGTCATGACGATGCCGTGAACGCCCTGACACGCACGAGCGACGTCTTCGGTGAGGCCCGACAGCGGGATCGTCCAGACGAGGACGCGCCAGCCGCGTCCGGACTCGGCATGCCGAATCGGCGTGACGCGACAGCCGCTCCAGCGCGGGTCCGCCTCGAGCTCCCGCCGGAGCGCCTGGATCCGGGGGTTCGGACGGGCGGTGAACGCGTCGGCGGACACGGGCTCGGACACGTCGATGTCCGCGGGAACCGCGAAATCGCATCGCAGGGCCGCGATCGGGCAATCGGCACTCGGCATGATCCCCGGCACTCTAGTCCGTTCGACGAATTCCGCTCCTGATCCGCCGGCGCCGTGCTCGGCAACGGACTATGCTCGGCCGCAGAACCGCCGGTGAACAGGGCATGCGGGGCCTTGCCACCGGCTCAAGTCATCAACGGATGAACGCAATTCTCTTAACACACCTCGGCGTCGGATCAGATGGGAGGGACCGATGCTCACGGGAGAACGGATGGTCGTTCGGGACGCAGCACGGTACTGGTGGCTCTTTCTGGTGTCCGGCGTCGCCTGGCTCGTCATCGCCTGGTTAGTGCTCAGGCTCAACATGACGTCGATCACCACGGTGGGCGTCCTGATCGGCGTCGTATTCGTCATGGCGGGCATCACGGAGGCGGGGCTCGGCGCGCTGACTCCGGGCGGGTGGAAGGTCTGGCACTACATCCTGTCCGTCGTCTTCTTCCTCGGCGGGCTCTGGGCCTTCATCCGGCCGGTCAACACGTTCTTCGCTCTCGCCTCGGTCCTGGGCCTGATCCTGATCCTCTATGGAGTCTTCGAGATCATCCGGGCGATCGCCTTCCGCGCGGTCAATCCCTACTGGTGGCTGTCGCTGATCGCGGGGATCCTGCTTGTTCTCCTCGCGTTCTGGGTGTCGGGATCGGATCGCGTCTATGCGCTCGCTCAGCGGACGTATCTGATCCTGTTCTGGGTCGGGTTCTTCGCGTTGTTCAGGGGCTTCTCGCAGATCATGACCGCGTTCGCGATCCGTCACGCAGGCAGAGAGGCGGCTACCGCGCCGCCTGGGTAAGCGCTAGCGACGGCGCGATGCCCGCCGATGTCGGCCGGCTGGGCGTGGCCAGATGGGCCGATTGACGCGCGACGGTGGACTTTCTAGCGTCTGTTGCACGAGCCGGTACATCCCGCATCCGTCGCTCTGCCAACGCTGCGCTCAGCAGCTGGCACGCGTCTATCTCCGGGCGTTCGTCGGAGGGCAGGCGACCGTTCGCCCCGACGAGCTGTGCATCACGTGTCAGATCCGGCTCCAGGAGTTCGCCCGCAGTCACCGCCGAGAGATCACCTAACCCCCGGCGGGACGCTCCTGCATCCTCTTGACACCGTCCGCACGGGCGTGGTTCGCGCGGGCGGTGGATGCGCCTGTTAACCGAAGAGACGACGCACCTCGATCTACCGCTTCGACGGAAGCGACCGGGCGTACGTAGTGCCGAGCGTGACCCACCTCGCGAGCTGCCGTTTAGTGCGAACATCGCCGGCGGCGACGCGCAGCCAACCCTGCATCTGCCGGCCGCGCATCTCCATCGGCCGCGCGTTCGTCGTCGCGACGATCCGGTCCGACGCAGCGGGATCGACCCGGACGAGCGCTCCGCCTTGGCCGCTCGCGGCGACGGCCATATTTCCCGAAACCAGAAAGGCCAGGCCGCCGAACATCCTCTTCTCGGTGACATCGGTCTCGCCGCCGAGCAGCTCGCGGATCCGCTGGGCGAGCTGCTCGTCGTACGCCACGGACGCGATCGTACGTCAGGAAACGAAGAACCGTGTGTCGACGAGGCCGTCGAGGGTACGACCGCGCAGTGATCGCGCATGGGCTCGTTGCCCACAGGCCACACTTGGAGGCCCCTCGAGGTTGCGTGTCGGCTTCGGGACGGCCTCGTTGACCTCGACCCCTTCGGACGGACTCGCCGGCCACCCGCCGAGGCCGACCCGGCGGGCGGATCCGATCACCCGCACGCCACCGCACCGGGTCGGAGCTCCCATGTCGATCCAGAACTGGGACCTCGTCAGCTTCCTCCACTGGCGGACGGACCCGACGGTCATCCGGTCGCTTCTTCCGCCGGGAGTCGACGTCGACACCTTCGACGGCGCGGCGTGGCTCGGCCTCGTCCCGTTTCGGATCTGGATGAGGCTCGGCCCCGTCAGCGTGCCCGGCTCGCGCTTTCCGGAAACGAACGTCCGGACGTACGTCACGGGTCCCGACGGGAAACGGGGCCTGTGGTTCCTCTCACTCGACGTGGGCCGCGCGGTAGTGGCCGCGGCGGCTCGGCTTGCCGTCGGCCTTCCGTACCGATGGTCCCGTATGCGCATCGAGCACCGCCGCGACTCCGTGCGCTACGACGCCAGGCGAATTGTGCCGCCGGGTGCGCGGAGCACGGTCGAGGTTATCGGGGGATCGGGACTCGCCGAGGAGAACGAGCTGACGGACTTCCTGACGGCGCGGTTCTGCCTCTACGCGTCGGCTCCCCTCGGGCTCGTCCGTGTAGACGTCGAGCATCCGCCGTGGGTGTTGCACCAGGCGTCGGCGACGATCGTCGACGACGGGCTCGTCACTGCGACACGCGCGTCCGTCGAGTCCGCCGAGCCACTCGTTCATTTCTCACGTGGCGTCCGTGTCCGCGTACGCGCACCGGTTCCGGTGCGCGGGTGACCCCCGCTGCCCGACGCCTAGGGCGGCGTCTCCGGCTGCGTACAATCCCGTTCAACGGGATTTCAACACGGATGCCCGCCACGCGAGTTCGCAGACCTCGCGCGGCAGCCTGTCGTTCGCTCGCGATACAGGCGAGCATCCGCGTCCGCTCGGCATTCCATGCCGTGCGCGCCCTCAGCTCGACGTGTCGCCGTCGGACGGCCGTCCACAGTGCCCACGCGCCGAGCCGGACCCGCTGTGCGAGGCGAAGGAACGCGCGAATGCCGCTCGCATCGACGAAGGAACGTCGGCGAGATCGAGGACGACGACACGCGAGTCGTCGAGGCTGCGTTCGACGACTTCTTCGAGTTCGGCGGCCCGTGCAGATGTCGAGCTCGCCCTGACGTATAGCGCCCCGTCCGGGCCGCGTTGGACACGCAGCGCCGATTGACGTGAGACGCGACGAGCGCCCGACACGGAACGGGATGCTCGACGACGTTGGACCGAGCCCGTGAATTCGCGGGTCAAGCTCCCCCGGGCACGCTACTCGTCGGGTGACGATCATTGAAGGACTCCCCGCGGGATCGGCCCGCGGGGGGTCCCTTCGCGTTGGACGCCGTCCGCTAACGAATCAGTCGGTGTCGGGCGGCGATGCCAGTGTTCGACTACGACGCTACCCGGCGTTCATCCCGGTCGCGATCGCGTGTCTCGAACGTCTCGTACATGTCCATGTCACGAGGGCTCGCACCACCGAGCGCGCCACCGAGCGCGGCGAGGGCAAATCCAATCAGCGCCGTGACGAAGCCCGCCCACAGACCGGGATCGACGCCCCGGCCGGCCGCGAGCGACTGTCCACCGGCTCCGGTTACCCGCGATACCCCGCCGACGTTGTCGAGCAGGGCGGCCGCGCCACCGAGGACGGATGGCACGCCGATCAGCAGCGACACCGTCAGGATGAGCCCCCAAACGGTCATCCCGTTGATGACGCCCGGACCCCACCCACGGATCCCCGGCAACCACCCGGCGAGATACCCGCCGACGAACAGGCCGATCATCGCCGAGCCCGCCAGGAACCACTCGGTGTTGTCCCTGATGAAGCCGACCTCGGACGCGTAGGCCAGCGCCAGCCACAGGGCCGACAGCAGCACCGTGACTGCGAGCGCCCATACCGCACCCGCGAACACCGATCCCCAGTGGATCAGCGCCCGGCCGCGGGGCAGGCTAGAATTGCGATTTCTATCCACGTACACCTCCTGAGAACGGGCAGTGTTCGTCAGCCATACCCGCCGCATTGACCGGGGATGCACTCCCGCGTCAATCGCTTCGAAAAATCGCGTCGTCTTCGCGCAGAATCAGCTCTCGGCAAGAACGGGCGGGCGCGACGGTCCCGATCCGGCACCGCTGGACTCGATCGCTCGAGAGATCTCATCCAGATCGTCGCCGTCTAGCTCGAGTGAGGCTGCCTCTATCCAGCCGTCGAGCTGCCCGGGCGAACGCGCGCCGGCGATCGCTCCCGTCGTGCCGCGCCACGCGAGCGTCCACGCGATCGCGACTGTGGACAC
>JBKOWM010000153.1:0-14498 GCA_046724395.1 Actinomycetota bacterium | reverse complement strand
CGTCACCGAGGAGCTCCAGCGCTACGAGGGCGAAATCATGCGACTCAGGAGCGAGCGGGTCGCCGCCGATCCGTCCTCGTTCGACCCTGCCGTGGAAGGGGAGCGCTTCCTCGCGGGAGCCCGCGAGCGGGCCGAGGCGATCGTACGCGACGCCGAGGCCCGCGCCGCCGGGATCCCGACGGCGTCGGCCTCCGAGGCGCGCGCCGTCGTCGCGCCGTACCTCAACCGGGAGCGGGAGTTCCTCGAACGGCTCGGCTCGCTGGTCCAGGGGCACGCCCGGGCGATCAAGACGATGGTCGAGGAGGCTCGCCGGCGGACGGAGGCGCCCACCGAGACCTCGTTCACGCCGCCATCGGCGCCGGCGATCGCCGCGGCCGCGAACGGCGGGGACGCGGCCGCCGGATCGAGCGCGCCCGAGATCGGGTCGGCGGACGTCGAGGAGGACGTCGTCGTCCTCGAATCCGACGACCCGGTGAGCTCACGCACCGAACAGAACGACGCCGACCGGGAGACGGGGGGCGGGCGCTCGCTGCGTGAGCTCTTCTGGGGCGAGGACTGATCCTCCGCGGCTCACGTCCTCCTGAGGCTCACGACCACGTCGATGCCGTCCACGGTCGCCGTCTGTTGAAACGAGGCGTCCGCCACGCGTCCGCGGACGAGCTCTGTCGCCAGGGTCTCGCTCGCGACGGTGGCCGCGTGAGCGTCGACCGCCTCCGACAGCCCGCCCGTCGCCTCGATCCCGAGCACGATCCGATCCGACACGTCCAATCCGGCGGCCTTGCGCGCGTCCTGCACTGCCCGGACGATCTCGCGTGCCAGCCCCTCGCGGCGCAGTTCCGCAGTCGGCTCGAGGTCGAGCGCGACGGTCATGCCGCCCTCGGACGCGACGCCCCATCCCTGCTCCGTCTCCTGAACGAGATCGACATCGGTCGGCTCGAGCACGACCTCGTCGCCGACCGTCGCCAGCACGGTCGACCTGCCTGCGGCGAGCTCGGCGGCGAGCCGCCCATCGTCGTCGGCGAGCGCCGCGGCCACGGCCTGGACGCGCTGGCCGAGTCGCGGCCCGAGCGCCCGGAAGTTGGGCTTGGCCCGCCAACGCCCGAAGCGACCGGCGGTCTCGGCGAAGGCGATCCGCTTGACGTTCAGCTCCTCCGCGATCTCGCTAGCGAGCGGCCGGATGGCATCGTGGTCCCCGGGGTAGTGCACGATCGCCTCCCGAAGCGGCTGGCGCACGCGGACCTTGGCATCGGTGCGGATGCGCCGTCCGAGCTCGACGATCGCGCGAACTCCGTCCATCGCTTCGTCCAGCAACGGGTCGACGGTTTCGAGGGCAGGGTGCGGATAATCGGACAGATGCACCGAGTCCGGGCGTCCGGCGCGCCCGGCGGCGAGGTTTCGCCACAGCACCTCCGCCACGAAGGGCGTGAACGGAGCCAGCGTCAGCGACAGAGTGACGAGGCACTCGTGGAGCGTCGCGAACGCGGCGTCCGTCGCGATGCCGTTGCCTCCTGGATCCCAGAATCGACGCCGTGCGCGCCTGACGTACCAGTTCGAAAGGTCGTCCACGAACCGCCCGATGCGTCGTCCGGCGCCGGTCGCGTCGTAGCGCTCGAGTCCCTCGCGCGCCCGGGCTACCGTGTCCGCGAGCTGCGAGAGGATCCACCGATCCAGCAGCGGGCGCTCGACTGGTCGCGCGACCTCGGCGAAAGGCTCGTACCCGCTAGCGTTCGCGTACGTAACAAAGAACGCGTACACGTTCCATAGCGTCAGCAGGAACTGGCGGACCGTCTGGTCGAGGATGTTCATCCCGACGCGCCGCGATGCCCACGGCGATCCGCTCGTCAACAGATACCACCGGAGAGCGTCCGCCCCCTGCCGGTTCAACACATCCCAGGGATCGATGACGTTGCCAACCGACTTGGACATCTTGCGGCCGTCCTCGTCGACGAGATGACCGAGGCATACCACGTTGCGGTAGCACAGGCCGTCGAAATGCAGCACGCCCTCGGCCATCAGCGTGTAGAACCATCCGCGCGTCTGGTCGATCGCCTCGCTGATGAAGTCGGCGGGGAACCGCTCTCGAAACTCCCTTGAACCCCGGCCGAGGTCCGGGTGGTACGTCCATTGCGCAAAGGGCATCGCCCCGGAGTCGTACCAGGTGTCGATGACGGCTAGGACGCGCCTCGACGTTTCGCCGCAATCGGGGCACGCGAACGTCACTGCGTCGATCGACGGCCGGTGTGGATCGATCGCGGTCAGGTCGCGTCCGGCGCGCTGGGACAGATCGGCGAGCGAGCCGATCGCCGTGTCGTGGCCGCGCTCGCACCGCCAGATGGGCAGCGGCGTTCCCCAGTACCGCTCGCGCGACAACGCCCAGTCGATGTTGTTGCTGAGCCAATCCCCGTAGCGCCCGTGCTTGATGTGGTCGGGATACCAGTTGACCTCCTCGTTCACGGCGAGGAGGCGTTCCTTCACCGCCGTCGTGCGGACGTACCACGAACTTCGGGCCATGTAGATCAGCGGGGTCGAGCACCGCCAACACAACGGATAGGTGTGCTCGATCGTGCCGGAGCTCAGTAGTAATCCCCGGTCCCGGAGGTCGCGGATGATGTCGGCGTCGGCGTCCTTGAAGAACCGGCCGCGGACGAAGGCCGGCGCGACGTCGGTGAACCGGCCCTCGTCGTCGAGGGGCTTGAAGACCGGCCACCCCTCCCGGCGGCCCACCTCCATGTCCTCGGCGCCGAACGCCGGGGCGAGGTGGACGACGCCCGTTCCGTCCTCGAGGGAGACGAACGGCGCGGTCACGACGCGGTGCGCCCCCTCGACGTTTTCGAACAGCGGCTCGTACCGCGATCCGACGAGCGACGTCCCGCGGACCCGCTCGCCCGTGTCGCTCCAGTCGGGCACGACCCGCTCGCGGAGCGCATTGGCGAGGAGCACGCGCTCGCCGTCGCGCTCGACGACGGCGTAGTCGGCGTCGTCGGCCAGCGCGACGCCCGTATTGGAGATCAGCGTCCACGGCGTGGTCGTCCATCCGAGGAGCGACGCGCGAACCAGCTCGGGGCGGCGGGGGACCTCGACCAAGCGGAAGCGGACGAAGACGCTCGGATCCGTCACCTCCTCGTAGCCCAGCGCCACCTCGGCGTCCGACAGCGGCGTTCCGCAGCGCGGGCAATAGGCGCTGATTCGATCCGCCTCGAACAGGAGGCCTCTGCGATGGAGCTCCCTGAGCGACCACCAGACACTCTCGATGTACTCGATGTCCATCGTCCAGTACGCGTCGTCGGTGTCGATCCAGAACCCGATCCGTTCGGTCAACCGCTCCCAGTCGTTGACGTAGCGCGTGACGGATGCACGGCACAGCTCGACGAACCTCGCGACGCCGAACGTCTCGATGTCGCGTTTGCTCTTGCTCCCGATCTCCTTCTCGACCTCGATCTCGACCGGCAGGCCGTGACAGTCCCAGCCCGCCTTCCGCGGAACGCGGAACCCGGTCATCGTCTTGAACCGCGGATACACGTCCTTGAACGTGCGCGACTCGGTATGGTGCAGCCCGGGCTTACCGTTGGCCGTCGGCGGCCCCTCGTAGAAGACCCACTCCGGCGCGCCAACACGCTGCTCGAGGCTCCGATGGAACACGTCGGCCTCGCGCCAGAAGTCGAGGATGCGCAGCTCGAGCTCGGGGAAGCTCACCTTCGGGTCGACCGGCTCGAAACGCCGCATCCCTCCACCTCCGTTCCGCGACCGAACAAACGAAAACGCCCCGCCCCACTCGGGGACGAGGCGTGTGCCCCGCGGTACCACCCCGCTTGCCGCGCCTTCTCGGTGCGACCGCTCAGCGGCCGCTAGCCGACCCGACGCGCCTCGGCGCGCGAGCCGTCGCACGGCCTGCCGCTGTTACGGGCGGACCCGTCCGCGCCTACTGCGGGCGCCGGCCGGCGCCCGGTTCGGACGAAAGCTCGGGGAGGATGTTCGGAGGGGCCGGAACCGCCGGGCTCGCACCGTCCCCGGCTCGCTGCGGCTCGGCTTCCCTCGTACTTGTTCCCGTCGTCGCCGCTGAGGTCATGTTACACGGCGCCACGGACACGGGTCACCGTGTCGCCTCCTCGCGCATCGGCCTTCGCGCCCGCGCCCCTCTGCGCACGGACACTTTTGGGGTCGCCGTCCCGGTCGAGCGATATTGCGATGCACGTCCGGGCAACGCGCAAGCCCGATTGCCGGGTGTACCGGCGCGTGCTACCGTCCCCCCGGCCATGGCCGTGAAGAGCCCGTACAGCAAGAAGGAGCTCGACGACCTTCGCGGGCGCCTGGAGGACGAGCTGGGGCATCTTCGCGAGCAGTTGACGGCCATTCAAGAGGCAACGTTCGCGGCGACGCAGTCGGACATCTCCGGCGAGGTGTCGTTCGACGACGAGAACGCCGACGCCGGGACGTTCACGTACGAGCGCGAACGCGACCTTTCGATCGAGAACAACGTCCGCGACCTTCTCGCCAAGATCGATCGCGCGCTGTCACGGATGGTCGAGGGGACCTACACCCTGTGCTCGCGCTGCGGCAAGCCCATCGAGAAGGCCCGGCTCAAGGCGCTTCCGTACGTCGACCTTTGCATCAAGGACGCGCGGGCCCAGGCACGCCGCTGATCGGGAACGCGTGACGCGGCGCAGGCCGCCCTGGGTCTGGCTGTTCCTCACGGCGGCCGCGGCCTACTCCCTGGATCGCGTCACCAAGATCTGGGCAGAGTCCGCGCTCGCTGGGCGGGGGCCGATCGTCGTGATCCCGGGAGTCCTCGACCTGTCGTACACGAGCAACTCGGGCGGCGCCTTCGGCCTCGGCCAGAGCGCGTGGTGGCTGTTCGCGCTGGCGACGATCGCGGTGTCGCTCGCCATCGTCATCGCGGCGTTCCGGATCCGGGGGGCGGTGACCGCGATCGCGCTCGGATTGATCCTGGGCGGCGCCCTCGGGAACCTAACGGACCGGCTGAGTCGGGGCCAAGCCCCGCTCCAAGGCAGGGTCGTGGATTTCATCGATGTCCATGTCTGGCCGGTCTTCAACGTGGCCGACACGGCAATCGTGATCGGCGCGACGCTGCTCGCCGTGTTCGCCGTTCGCCACGAGGAGTCTTAGATGCCGGAGTTGTCCCAGGCGTTCGAGGCGCCGGCCGGAAGGCTCGACGCGATCCTGGCCGCGCGCCTGTCCGTGCCGCGGGCAGAGGCGCAGCGGCTCATCGCCGCCGGCCGGGTACGGGTCGATGGTCGCCGGCGGCCGAAGTCACACCGCACCAGTGGTGGCGAGCGCGTCGAGGTCGATCTGTTCGGCGCCGGCGAGCTACCGCCCGAGGGGCCGCCTGTACCCGTCGTGTACAGGGATGCGCACCTGCTCGTCATCGACAAGCCCGCGGGCCTGCCGACGCATCCAAGCGAGAACCACCGGAGCGGCACGCTGGTGAACCGGCTGCTGGGGATGGGGGTGCCTCTCTCATCCGTCGGCGCCCCGCTGCGCCCGGGGATCGTCCACCGGCTCGACGCGGGCACGTCGGGTCTGCTGCTGATCGCGTCCGACGACCTCTCCCACGAAGCCCTCACCGCCATGCTCCGGCGCCACGATGTCGAGCGCCGTTACCTCGCACTCGTACGCGGGGCGCCGGACAACGAGAGCTTCGCGATCGAGGCCGCGCTCGCGCGCGCCGGCGCGCGCGTCCGCGTCGACGTGTCCGCGGGGCGGCCCGCCGAGACCTCGATCGAGGTCCGGCGCCGACTCGCGAGCGCGACGCTCGTCGAGGCGTCGCCGCGCACTGGCCGAACGCACCAGATCCGCGTGCACCTCGCCGCGATCGGTCATCCGATCCTGGGTGACCGCCGATACGGCGGCGGGGGAGCGGACGCCGTCGCGCTCGGGTTGCGGCGACCCTTCCTGCATTCATGGAAGATCGGCTTCGACCACCCGGTGACGGGCGAACGCATAGAGCGTGAGTCTGCGCTTCCCGCAGACCTGCGGGCGGCGCTGGACGCGGCCTCCGCGGAACCGGCGGCCGGGCGTGAGCGGCGGGAGAACGAGGTGTGATCCGCCTCAGCGGCGCGCCTGCGCATTCTCCCGGAGGTAGAGCGCGTACTGCGTTCGGATCTCCTCACGCGAGGAGAGGATCGCGTCCTCGACGGCCGGCGACAGTGTGCGGGACTCGATGAGTTCGTTGAGCTTGTGGGGGTCGAGCGACAGGACGCGCTCCCACAAGCCGAGGGGTTCGAGAATCTCCCGGATCGTCGGCGCGTGCGGCTCCGTGACGTGCTGCGGTCGCCGATCGACGGCGGCACCGTCGGACCCGAACAGCCGCCGATACCCGTGCTCCTCCGCGAACGCGTTGATGAGCACCGCCAGCTCGTCGAGCCGCCGGTATACGTCGCGGCCCTGCCGCTTGAGCGCGATCCACTCGTCGACGATCTGCGTCATTCGCGGGGCCGGGTCGCCAAGCTCCTTCTCGTATCGGTGCCGGAAGATCGGGCACAGATGCTGGTACTCGCACCAGTCGCAGAGCGGGTTCTGTCGCGGCTCGAAGCGCCCGGCGGTGATTCGTTCGGCGGCCGTCCCGATTCGACGGCGGAGGTTCTCGGTGTCGCGCAGCGTGCGAACCGTCGTCATGCGCTGCCCGGGAAGCAGGTAGTAAAGCGTCAGCCGTTCGGGCTCGATGCCCCACACGTCTTTGGCGGCCAGGTGATAGATCGAGAGTTGGAGGTCCTGATCGATGCGCTGTTGGGGGGGCAGTCGTCGGTTCGTCTTGTAGTCGATGATCTCGTAGCCGCCGCCGGGGATCCGGTCCATCCGATCGATGACTCCGGACAGCGCGACACCCTCCACGTCGATGGTGAACCGGTGCTCCAGCGCCGCGGGAATCCGGTAGTCGCGCGCGTTCTCCCGATGGTATTGCTCGAGCACCTGCCGCCCGTGGTCTCGGTACGTCCGCTCCTCGGACTCGTCCCGAAACCCCTCGCGTACCCAGACGCCATCGAGCATCTCGCGGAGCTCCTCGAGCGACGGCGCTACCGGGACCGGGCGAGCGTGGAACAGATGGAGCGCACGATGAAGCGAGTCCCCGAACGACAGCGCCGCCGAGGGGGCGGAGGGTAGACGATCCTCGTACTGGAACTTGAACTTGGCGGGGCACGTTTCGTACGTGCTGATGCTGGAGTACGAGAGCCGCACGAGCGGAGTGTAAGCGGGTGGGAGGAAGAATTACAAGTGTGTCGTTCTCCACAATTTCCGGCATCGGCCGTGGAAACCCTGTGGACGGCGTGGGGAGAATGACAGTCTTGTGATTCCGTCGGCGGGCCAGTAGGCTTGGCGGCGCTTTGACCGGCGACGCCTTCGTTCACCTCCACACACATACGGAGTACTCGCTCCTCGATGGCGCCTCGCGCATCGCGCGGCTGCACGCGAGGGCGGCCGAGCTCGGGATGCCGGCACTGGCGGTCACGGACCATGGCGCGATGTTCGGGGCGCTCAATTTCTACGAGGCGGGCCGCGCCTCCGGCGTGAAACCCATCATCGGCGTCGAGGCTTACGTCGCGCCCGGGTCCCGGTTCGAGCGCGCGCCGGGCGAGAGCGAGGAGAAGTACCGCCACCTCACGATCCTCGCCAAGGACCAGCGCGGCTACCGGAACCTGCTGCGCCTGGTCACTGACGCGCACCTCGAGGGCTTCTACCATCGCCCGCGCGTCGACAAGGACCTCCTCGCGGAGTTCTCGGAGGGCCTCGTCGCAATGTCGGGATGCCTCGCGTCCGAGGTGTCGCAGCTCGTCCTCGGCGGGCAGGAGAAGAAGGCGGCCGAGGTGGCGGGCGCCTACCGCGACATCTTCGGCGCCGGAAACTTCTTCGTGGAGCTGCAGGACCACGGGCTGGCGGACCAGCGGCAGATCATGCCGGGGCTCCTGCAGGTGGCCCACTGGGCCGATCTTCCGGTCGTGGCGACGAACGACCTGCACTACACCGGACGTGAGGACGCCAAGCCGCACGACGTTCTGCTGTGCATCCAGCAGCAGAAGGTCCAGTCCGACACCAACCGGCTGAAATTCGACACCGACCAGTTCTATCTGAAGACAGCGGAGGAGATGCGTCGGTTGTTCGCGGACGTCCCGACGGCGTGCGACAACACGCTGTTGATCGCCGAGATGAGCGATCTCGCGCTCGACCACGGCGAGCTGCACCTGCCACGATTCGAGCCGCCGGAGGGGATGGGGCTCGAGGACCATCTTCGCCGGCTGGTCTACGAGGGTGCCGTTGCGCGGTACGGCTCGGTTTCGCCCGAGATCCGGGGGCGGATCGATCACGAGCTCGGGGTCATCGTCGGCGCGGGGTTCGCCGGTTACTTCTTGATCGTCTGGGACCTCATCCGCTTCGCGCGCGAGAACGGGATCCGCGTAGGGCCGGGCCGTGGCTCGGCGGCGGGCTCGGTCGTCTCCTATTGCCTCAGGATCACCGACCTCGACCCGCTTCGGTACGGGCTGATCTTCGAGCGCTTCCTGAATCCCGAGCGCAAGCAGATGCCGGACATCGACATGGACTTCGACGAGCGCCGACGCGACGAAGTCATCCGGTACGTGGCCTCGAAGTACGGATCCGACCACGTCGCGCAGATCATCACGTTCCAGACGATCAAGGGCAAACAGGGCATCCGCGACGCCGCTCGCGTGCTCGGGTTTCCCGCCAGCGTCGGCGACCGGCTGTGCAAGATGTACCCGCCGGCTGTCCTGGGGCGCGAGAAGCCGATCGAGGACGCGCTCAAGGAGTCGCCCGAGCTCCACGACGCCTACGAGCGCGAGCCGGAGGCCCGAGAGATCGTGGATACGGCCCGAGCGCTCGAGGGTCTCCGGCGCGAGGACAGCGTTCACGCCGCCGGCGTCGTCATCGGCGACGCGCCGCTCGTCAACTACCTCCCGCTCAAACTGTCCAAGGACTCGCGCGACGACTCGCGGCGCATCGTCACGCAGTTCGACATGCACGGTGTCGAGAAACTCGGCCTGCTCAAGATGGACTTCCTCGGCCTGCGAACCCTTTCCGTGATCGAGGACACGCTGGCGCTCCTTCGGCGCCGGGGTGTGCAGCTCGACATCGATCACGTGCCGCTCGACGACGAAGGCGTGTACGACATGCTCCGCAGGGCCGATACGACGGGCGTATTCCAGATGGAGTCGCCGGGGATGCGGCAGCTCATCCAGCAGCTCGTCCCCGACCGATTCGAGGACCTTATGGCCCTCAACGCGCTGTACCGGCCGGGCCTGCTGAGCATGAACCAGCACGTCGAGTACGCCGAGCGCAAGCACGGACGAAAGCCCGTCACCTACCCGCACGCGGATCTCGAGGAGGTCCTGCGGGACACGTACGGCATCCTCGTGTACCAGGAGCAGGTGATGCAGGTCGCCGTGCGCTTGGCGGGCTACACGATGGGCGAGGCCGACACGCTTCGCAAGGTCATGGGGAAGAAGATCCGGGAGCTGCTGCCGCCCCACCGTGAGAAGTTCGTCAAGGGGGCAGTCGAACGAGGCCACGAACCCCGGGCGGCCGAGCAGATCTTCGAGCTGGTCGTTCCGTTTGCCGACTACGGCTTCAACGCGTCCCACGCTTGCGCGTACGCGTACGTGACGTACCAGACCGCGTACCTCAAGGTCCACCACCCGGTCGAGTACATGTCCGCGATCATGACGAGCGTCAAGGACGACAAGGACCGCAAGCCGTATTACCTCAATGCGTGCCGTCTCATGGGCATCGAGGTACTGCCGCCGGACGCCAACGAGTCCGAGCTGGACTTCGCTCCGGCAGCCGGCGACGAGCTGCGCATTCGCTACGGGCTGTCCGCGGTGCGCAACGTCGGGGCCGGCGCCGTCGCCCACATCATCGAGGCCCGGCGGACGAAGGGCGCCTTCACCGGGTTCGCCGATTTCTGCCGAAAGGTGGATCCCAGCGTTCTCACGAAGAAGGTGCTCGAGAGCCTGGTCTACGCGGGAGCGTTCGACTCGATGGGTTACGCGCGGCGGGCGCTGATCGAGAACCAGGAAAAGGTCTCGGCGCCGATCGTGGCGGAGCGCAAGGCGGAGGCGGCCGGACAGTTCTCGTTGTTCGGAGGGGGCCACTCCGCCGCGAGCGAGATCGACGAGTCCGTCCTCGGCGGGGGGGAGTTCGACAAGCGTGCCCTATTGCGACTCGAAAAGGAGATGCTCGGGCAGTTCGTGACCGATCATCCGCTGCTCGAGATCAAGGAGCGCCTCGCCGCGCAAACCGACATGGAGATGCCCGAGGTTACGACACTCGGCGACGGCGACGTGGTCGCCGTCGGTGGCATCGTGAGCGCGATTCAGCGCAAGTACACGAAGACCGGCGACCCGTACGCCGTCTTCCGGCTCGAGGATCTGAGCGGTGGTGTCATCGTGGTCGCCTTCCCCAACGTCTATTCCGACGCCGCGCCGCTCATCGAGTCGGACGCGATCCTGCTTGTGAAGGGCAAGGTCGACCTCCGCGGTCGCGAGCTCCAGCTGCGTGCGATCGAGATCCGGGAGCCGGACCTGGGCGACGCGGGCCCGGTCCCCAAGACGAAGGGAACGCTCGTCGTCGACGTGCCGGCGGCCACGTGCACAACCGCCCTCATCGCAAAGCTCAAGGAATTGCTCCGCGCGCATCCGGGCTCCACGCCGGTGACGGTGCGGTTCCTGACGTCACAGGGAGTCACGCCCCTCGGCGTCGGAAGCTATCGCGTCGAGCCCGGCGCGGGGCTGCTTTCGGAGCTGCGTACGCTGCTCGGACGCGACGCCGCCAGGGTCATCGACGATGCGCTGGCCGTGGCGGCGCCCGACGCGAGATCCCCCGCGGCGGTCGGCGGGTAGTCTCGCCGCGTGCCGTTCACCGTCCTCCCGGCGATCGACGTCGCCGGCGGGCGGCTCGTGTCCGCCTCGGGCGGCACGGTTCGCGCCGTCGCGGCGTTCGGGGGGTCACCGGCCGCGGCGGCCCGCGCTTTCGTCGAGGCGGGCGCCGAATGGCTGCACGTCGTCGACGTCGATCGCGCGGCCGGCCGGCCCCCCGATCTCCGCGTTGTCCGCGAGCTGTCCTCACTCGGCACACGAGTGCAGGCGAGCGGCGGCATCGGGTCCTCGGCGGCGGCTCACGCCGCGCTCGAAGCCGGAGCGAGTCGGGTCGTTATCGGGTCGGCGATGCTGGGCAATCGACCGGCCGTGTCGGACGTCATCTCCGAGCTCGGGGGGCGCGTCGTCGTCGGCATCGAGACCGACCGTGAGACGATCCGGCCGCGTTCGGCGGACAGCGCAACGCTCGGGCTGCAGGCGACATTGTCGTGGCTGGCGACGACCCCGGCGCGCCGATACCTCTATACGGCCGTCGCTCGGGTGGCCGGCCTGCACGGTCCCGACGTCGAGGGCGCGCGGAGCGTCGCGGGCGTTCTCGGCCGTCCGTTGCTCGTCGCCGGAGGGATCCGAAGCGTGGACGATGTGACCGCGCTGCGCGAGCTCGGCGACCAACTCGTCGATGGGGCCGTCGTCGGGCGGGCGCTGTACGAGGGACTGGACCTCGGCCTCCTCCTCTCGGCGCTCGCGTGATCACGGCCGAGGGGGCCCGTACACTTGGCCGGCCATGGGCTTCCTTACGGACGTCGTCGAGCGTACGAGAACCGACCTCGAACGACAGCCGCTCGATGACGCCGTGTTGCTGTCGAGGGCGCGCGCGCAGCCGCCTGCCCGCGACTTCCTCGCGGCGTTGCGGGGCGCGACGGCACCGGCCGTCATCGCCGAAGTGAAGCGGGCGTCACCGTCGGCCGGTGCGATCCGCGACGCGGACCCGGCCGACCAGGCGCGCGCCTACGAGCGAGCCGGCGCGGCCGCCATCTCGGTCCTGACCGAGCGGCGGCACTTCGACGGCTCCCTGCTCGACGTGCAGGCCGCGCGGCGCGCCGTCGCGCTGCCGGTCCTGCGAAAGGACTTCGTCGTGCATCCTTCGCAGGTTCTCGAGACGCGCGCATCCGGTGCCGACGCCGTCCTGCTCATCGCCGCGGCCGTCTCCGAACTCGAACTCAAGGGGCTGGTCGCGGCCGCCGGCGATCTCGGGCTCGTCGCACTCGTCGAGGCGCACGGCGACGAGGACCTCGGCCGGGCCCTCGCGACGGACGCCGAGCTCATCGGTGTGAACGCGAGGGACCTCGAGACGCTCGAGGTCGACGTCGACCGGGCCATCGCACTCCTTCGACGCGTCCCCTCCGACCGGTTCCCGGTCGCGGAGAGCGGGCTTTCCTCGGAAAAGGACATCGCACGTGCCGTGGAGGCGGGTGCGCGTGCGGTTCTGATCGGCGAGGCGCTCATGCGCGCCGAGGACCCGGTCAGAAGGCTTCGCGAGCTGCGGGGCGCGAGCGGTGGCCCCCCGGAGGAAGAGGGGGGTGCGGGGGGCTCAAGGAGCGAGCGCGCAGGCGCGAGCGGTCGCCACCCGAAAGAATGAGCCTCGCGACGGATCCCGCCCGCCCGGATGCGCGCGGCCGGTACGGCGATTTCGGCGGGCGCTACGTGCCGGAGGTCCTGATCCCGGCGCTCGACGAACTCGTCGAGGCATGGGAGCGGCTGCGGGATGACCCGGACTTCCGGGGCGAGCTCGACGCGTTGCTGCGGGACTACGTCGGCCGCCCGTCGGCGCTGACGTTCGCCTCGCGACTGTCGGACCAGCTCGGCTACCGGATCTATCTCAAACGAGAGGACCTGAACCACACGGGAGCCCACAAGATCAACAACACGATCGGGCAGGTGCTCCTGGCGGCGCGCCTGGGGAAGCGCAGGATCATCGCGGAGACCGGCGCCGGTCAGCACGGCGTGGCGACCGCCACCGCGAGCGCCCTCTTCGGCCTCCCATGCGTCGTCTACATGGGCGAGGAGGACACGATTCGCCAAGCGCCGAACGTCGAGCGCATGCGTCTCCTCGGCGCCGACGTCGTATCGGTGACGTCGGGGTCCAGAACGCTCAAGGACGCGATGAACGAGGCGATGCGCGACTGGGCCGCGAGCGTCCGCGAGACGCACTACGTGATCGGGTCGGTTGCCGGACCGCACCCGTTCCCGATGCTCGTGCGGGAGCTGCAGCGCGTCATCGGCGACGAGGCGAGGGACCAGATGCTTGCGGCGGAGGGCCGACTGCCCGACGCCGTGGTCGCCTGCGTGGGCGGCGGGAGCAACGCGATGGGCATCTTCGTCGCCTTCCTCGACGACCCCGAGGTGAGGCTCATCGGGGTTGAGGCCGGAGGGCGCAGCGACGAGCTCGGCGAGCACTGCCGGTCGCTGACGCTCGGAATCCCCGGAATCCTGCACGGCTCGCTGTCTTATCTGCTCCAGGACGCTCAGGGGCAGGTCGCGCCGACGCACTCGATCTCCGCAGGACTCGACTATCCGGGGGTCGGTCCCGAGCACTCGTACCTGAAGGACGCAGGGCGAGCGTCGTACGTCGCCGCGACCGACGACGACGCCCTCGAGGGGTTTCAGGCGCTCGCGCGGACCGAGGGGATCCTGCCGGCCCTGGAGCCGGCGCACGCGATCGGCTGGCTGCTGCACCGACCGCTGTCCGATGGATCCATCGTGCTCGTGAACTTGTCTGGAAGAGGCGACAAGGACCTCGAGACCGTCCGAAAGGCGCTCGCGGAGCGCGCCGGTGGCTGAACTGGAACGGGCGCTCCGCGCGCGGCGCGACGGCGGTGGCCGAGCGTTCGTGCCGTACGTCATGGGCGGCCTTCCGGGCGTGGACGCGGACCTGCTTCGCGCGCTCGAGGGGTCGGGCGCCGACGCGCTCGAGGTGGGTCTTCCGTTCTCCGACCCCGTGATGGACGGAGGCGTTATCCAGGAGGCCTCGCGCCTTGCCCTGGAGGCGGGTGCCACTCTGGGCGGCGTCCTCGGGACGATCAAGGAAGCCGGCCTTGGCATCCCGGTCGCGGTGATGACGTACGCGAACCCGGTGCACCGGCGCGGATTTGGGGCGTTTCTCGAGGACGCCGTCGCGGCCGGTGTGAGCGGCGCCATCGTCCCGGACCTGCCCGTGGACGAGGCGGACGACTGGCTCGCGCTCGCGGACCGCGCGGGCGTCGACGCCGTCATGCTGGCGGCCCCCGGCTCCTCGGCGGCGCGATTGCGCTCGATCGCGTCCGCGTCGCGGGGGTTCGTGTACTGCGTGGCGACGTACGGCGTGACAGGCGTCCGCGAGGAGCTCTCCCGGACCGCCCAGGCACTGGTCGCATCCATCCGCCCGCTGACCGAGCTCCCACTACTGGTCGGCGTCGGCATCGGGACGCCTGCGCAGGCGGCCGCGGCCTGCGTCTTCGCCGACGGAGTCATCGTCGGCAGCGCCCTCGTCCGGTACCTCGTCGACGGCGACCGTGAGGCCGTCTCGTCTGTCGCTCGCTCGTTCCGCTCCGCGATCCAGGGCGGCTGAGCGCTCCTTCATACCGGTGACGTGGCGTTTGTGGTAGGACCCTCCCAAAC
>JBKOWM010000075.1:0-14527 GCA_046724395.1 Actinomycetota bacterium | reverse complement strand
GCGCAGGACAAGGAGCGTCGACGCATCGAACGCGACCTGCACGATGGCGCCCAACAGCGGCTCCTGGCGCTCAGCGTGAAGGTGCGGCTCGCCGAGTCGTTTGTGGGCAAAGATGACGCCCGAGTCCGGTCGATGCTCGAGGACGTCCGTCTCTCGTCGCAGACGGCCCTCGACGATCTTCGAGATCTGGCCCGCGGCATCTATCCGCCATTGCTCGCGGACCAGGGCCTACCTGCCGCGATCGAAGCGCAGGGGCGGAAGTCGCCGGTCGTCGTGTCTGTCGAGCCGGACGGCGTCGGTCGCTACGGCCAGGATGTCGAGTCCGCCGTCTACTTCTGCGTCCTCGAGGCGCTCAACAACGTCGCCAAGTACGCGGACGCGACGCAGGTGATCGTCCGAGTGCGGGAACACGACAGCCGGATTCGGTTCGAGGTCGCGGATGACGGTGGTGGGTTCGGTGCCAGCGCGCCCGTCGGCACCGGCCTTCAGGGCATGGCCGACCGGATGGACGCCATCGGCGGCGAGGTGAGCGTGAGAAGCGAACCTGGACGGGGCACGCTCGTCGCAGGCGAGGCGCCGGTCCGGTCGGGGCGCTAACGGGTTCCGCCGGCCGCTCGCGAGTTGACGCCGCCCCTGCCGCCGACCCGCTCCCCGGACGCTGAAAGGTGGCCGGTCCCCGTCCCAAGAGACGGTCGGTTTCCCCGCGCCGACCTCCGAGCCTCATAATCCCTCGCGGGGGCGTTCCGATGCAGGCTCGGACGGCTGGACGAATCGCCTGGTCCCTGCTGGGGCTGGTTGTCATCCTCGTTCTGGCGGGGCTCTGGCTGGACGTATTGATCCGGCGGAACCCCTTGCCCCCTGGTGTCCCGTCGATCTGGATCGAGATCGTCGGCGTGCCGCTCTTCATCGTGCCGTATGCGGTGGTGGGGGCGCTGATCGTTTCTCGACGTCCTTTGAACCGGATCGGAGCCGTCTTTCTGCTCGTCGGCCTCGGAACAGCGGTCGTCTTCCTCGCGGGCGAGTACGCCACCTACGCGTTGCTAACGCCGTCGTGGCCGGGTGGCGCCTGGGCAGCCTGGTTGAGTGGATGGTTCGAACCGCTGTGGGCGCTTGCTCTCACCGCTGTGACGCTGCTGTTCCCCGATGGGCATCTCCCGTCTCGCCGATGGCTGCCGGTCGCTTGGATCTGGGGCCTGATGTTGGCGGCACTCGTCGCCCCGCACTTCGTTCCGGGGTCCATGGCGGATGTGACCGGTTTCGACATCGACAACCCGGTCGGTATTCCCGGCCTCGAGTTCCTGCGTGGGTACATGGATGTCGGCTACCACCTGCTCGTCTGGCTCGTGCTGCCCGGTTCGCTCGTGGCGCTGCTGGTGCGGTTGCATCGCTCTCGGGGAGTCGAGAGGCAGCAGCTGAAGTGGATCGCCTTCGTCCTGATCGTGGAGATCGTCATGCTCGAGCTGCTCGAGTTCGGCGTCCCGGTCCCGCAGCCGTTTCAACTGGTCGTCTTCGGCGCGCTTGCGATCGCCGCGGGCATCGCGATCCTCAAGTACCGCCTGTACGACATCGACGTGATCCTCAACAAGACCCTGGTCTACGGCACACTTGCGGCCTTCATCGCCGCCGTGTACGTCGTCGTGGCCGTCGCGATCGGAGCACTCGTTGGAGCTACCGAGGCGCTGTCCCTCGTGGCTACCGCGATTGCGGCAGTAGCCTTCAAGCCCGTCCAATACCGCGCTCAGCGCTTCGCGAACCGTCTCGTATACGGCGAGCGCGCCGATCCGTACGAGACCCTGTCGCGCTTCTCCGAACAGGTCGCCGAGGTGTATTCAGCCGACGAGGTCCTTCCCCGGATGGCGAGGATCCTGGCCGAGGGAACAGGGGCTTCTCGAGCCGAGGTATGGCTTCGGTTCGGATCCGAGCTTCGGCCGTTCGCGTCGTGGCCGCTCGACGGAGCGATCGCAGCCCCCGTTGCGATGAACAACGACTCACTCCCGAAGATCGAGGCGCTCAGCCGCGTGGAGGCGACGACCAGCACGGCTCAAGTCCGCGATGACGGCGAGTTGGTCGGCGCTCTGACCGTCACGAAGCCACCGTACGAGCCGTTCACACCCGTTGAGGAGAAACTCCTACGCGACCTCGCCGCGCGAGCGGGCGCACTCCTTCGAAATATCGCGTTGATCGCCGATCTCCGGACCCGCCGCTAGGACATCCGGTCGCAGCTGAGGCGGAGGAGCGGTTCCTACATCGTGGTTTCCCAGAGGCCCACCGTGTTGCCCTCGGAGTCCTTGAAGTAGGCGAACGCGCCCATCCCGGGGATCGGCGTCCGCGGCGTCACCGTGCTGCCGCCCGCCGCCTCAATCTTCTTGAGGGCCTCGTCGATGGCGTCGACCTGGATCGTTAGGACCGGGCTGGGCACATCCTTCGAGCGGGCGGTGAAGCCGCCGTTGATCGCGCCAGGCTCTCTCGGGATGCGTGACTGCTCGTCGACCGGAACGGTCATGATCGTCGTGTACGTCTGGCCCCCACCCATGTCGGAGTCGTTCAACTCCCAGTCAAAGGTCGACCGGTAGAACTCCTTGGCCCGCGCGATGTCGTCTGTGGTGATCTCGAAGTGCACGACCTTGTCCATCTTCCCCTCCATCGAGTTGCGACGCCTCCATTTCACACCCACCGTCACGATAGGGCAAGCGGAAGATGTTCAACCGCCGCCGTGACCCTCGTCCTGAGCCCGAGATTCCGGAGCGAGCACCCGCTCGAGCCGTCACGCCTCGGCGTCGAGCCACGCCTGCCGCAGCCGGACTCGGCGGCCGAACCTCAACACCCCGCCGGCGTAGATCCGTCCCGCCGCCTGCACGAGGGCGTAGACCGCGGCCGTCGTCAGCAACACGGATAGGAGGATCTGCCACCACGGGACGCCACCGTGCGCGATGCGAACGATCATCACCATGGGAGCCGTCGCCGGGAACAGCGATCCGATGAGCGCCGCCGCGCCGTCGGGCGACTCGGTCGCAACGAACGCGAGGATGTACGCGACGAACAGGAGTCCCGTCATCGGAAGCTGCAGACTCTGAGTCTCCTCCTGGCGCGAGACCAGCGAGCCGGCGCTCGCGTAAAGGACGGAGTAGAAGGCGTAGCCGAGAACGAACCAGAAGACGATCCACCCCAAAGTACTTGGCGTCGTCTGCGGAGCGAGGGTGTTGTCGGTAAACGAGAGCGCCACCAGACCTGCTCCCATGACCACGACCAGCTGGGCCAGGCCGACCAATCCGATCCCGAAGATCTTGCCGGCGAGCAGCTCGGTCGGCCGAACCCGAGACAGCAAGAGTTCCACCACCCGACTGGACTTCTCCTCCACCACCCCGGTCAGCACGAACGCGCAGTAGAAGGCGATCGTCACGAACAGCAGCATCACGCCGATCCGGCCAAGATCGGCTCGCGCCGTCTGCTCCTTGGCCGCGGGATCCAGACTCGTGGGACGGAGCTTCGGGGGCTGTAGAAGTCGCTTCGTCTGCTCGCGAGTAAGCCCGATCTCGCCGATCGCCTGCTGACGCTGCACGGCAGCTACCGCGGAACTCACGGCGGCCCGCAGCTGTTCGTCGGCCTCCGCATTCCAGATCAGCTCGTGCTCGTCGACCAACAAGACCGATACACCCTCCGAGTCAAGGGCCGCCCGGCCGGAGGCCTCGTCGGCGAACGAATGGGTTTTCAGCGTGATGCCGAGCTGATCGCCGGACGTGGCGAGCAGTGCGGGGAGATGCGCGGAGCCTTCGCCGACGAGCCCGACCGTTCGCGTGGGCCTGTCGCGTGCTCCGTAAATCTCGGGGACCATGATGAGGGCCACGACGATCGCCGCCGAGACGAGGGTTGAGACCTGAAACGCGCGCGTGCGCGCCCGCTGATTCCACTCGCGACGGGTCACCAGCCAGATCCGCCTCGCGCCGCGACTCATGCTCCCGTCCTTCTCGCGCAGCGACTCATACCTCTCGTTCTTCCGACACCGCCTCGAGGAACAGGTCGGCGAGCGAGGGCGGCTCGAAGCTGAACGACGTGACCTCGCCCACCCGACGAGCGCTCGCCAAGATGTCCCCCAGATCGATCGAGGCGTCCACCAACACCCGGACGCGGCCGTCCTCCTTGCTGCTGACCGTGCCGCCGGGGAGGATCGGTACCCAGGGATCGCCGTCGACTCGGATGTCGAGCGAACGGTAGGCCGAGGCGGCCTTCAGCTCATCCACGACGCCGGCCAGCACGATCCTGCCGTGATCGATGATCACCACGTCCTGGCACACCTCCTCGACCAGGTCCAGCTGGTGACTCGAGAACAGAACCGCCACACCGGTCGCGGCCGTCTGCAACAAGAGCTCGGACATCGACGCGACGCCAAGCGGGTCGAGCCCGCTGAAGGGTTCGTCGAGGACGGCGAGCTCAGGGTCGTGCACGAGCGCCGCCGCAAGCTGGACCCGCTGCTGGTTCCCGTGGGACAGCTCCTCAAGGCGCGCGCCGGACCTGTCCGCGAGGCCCAGACGGTCGAGCCATCCCGTGGTGGCTTCCCGCGCGGTGGCCGCGTTCATCCCCGAGAGCTCCGCGAAGTACGTCAGCTGCTCACCGACCTTCATCCTCGGGTATAGGCCCCGTTCCTCCGGCATGTAGCCGAATCGGGCCCGCTCCTCGGGGCCGACGGCCTTCCCCCTCCAACGCACGTCGCCCCGATCGGGCCGCACCAGGCCGAAGATCGTCCGCATGGAGGTGGTCTTGCCCGCCCCGTTCGGTCCGAGGAACCCGACGATCCGACCGGGCGCAACACTGAACGAGGCGCCGTCGAGCGCCACGACGTCCGCGTACCGCTTGGTCAGATCGTGAATCTCGAGCATCGCTTCCCGACCTCACCTCCAGTCTGGTTCGAGTCGAGCGACGATGAGGCCGCGAACGTCCCGACAATCCCGGGTCGTGGGCCCCGGCCGGTCGTCGACGGCTCGCTCCCTTCGGTGCGGCCAAGGGCCTCGACCGTTGCGGCCCTTACCTCTAAGCGTGAATCGCGTCGACGGTGATGCGTCGCGCATGGACCCGGCAGATGACGCGCGTCTCGCGCGTCCGCTGCGCGAGCGGGTAGATGTGACCGTCGTAGCACGGGTAGCGGGTATACGTGCGGGTCAGCCCATCCAGGTGCTCCCCCGCGTCGCGCCTCATTCCCATTCGATTGCGGAGACGGCCGTCCACGGTAGGGCATCCGCCTCGGGCACCGCGACCACGGGTCGACGGCCCTCGCGAACGTCGTGGAGTAGCCGATCGCGTTCGCCGGCCCGGACGCGGAACGTGATCGTCCAGCCGGACACGACGTCGCGACCGCGCGCGACGAACGCGTTTCGTCCGTCCCGAGACATTCCAACCCGCTCGACGCCCACGTTGAGGATGCGCATGTCGACAGCCTACGCTCCTGCACTCCGGTCGGATTCTCAACCGGTGATGGCGACGCACCGATCGTAACCCTCGGATCTCCCCCCTCGGCGGCCAGCTCCAACTACGATGGCTCCGAGCCGGTCGATTGCGTGGGGAGGGAACATGGGGTGCCTTCTGGTGTTGCTCGCGGCATTCGCGCCGCGTCTCGTCGTCCTGTTCGTCTGGATCGCGCGACCCAACTACGTTGACGCCGTGTTCAGCACGTGGATCTTCCCGTTGCTCGGCCTGATCTTCCTGCCGTTCACCACCATGATGTGGCTGTTCCTCGGCGCGCCGCCGCAGGGAGTCGTAGGGCTCGACTGGCTCTGGATCGTCCTGGCCGTGTTCCTGGATCTCGCCCACTACGGCAACGTCTACGGTCAGCGAAGCGTGGTTCGGGCGTGATCCGTGCCTGTGCGCGAACGCGTCGGCGTACGCCGGTCTGCCGAGCGGGACGCCGGCCGGGCGCTGACATAGTCGCTCGGCGCGCCGCCGCGATCGCCCGATAGCGACGCCCGCCGCACACAGCCAGCCAATGTGGGTGGCACGCTTGCGGACGTCGAGGCTACGATCCGACGCGTGTCCGCCCCACAGCTGCTCGGCGAATCGCCACCCGTCGGCGGCATCTTGGCGGGGCGGTATCTCATCCGGTCCCTGCTGGGGCGTGGCGGCATGGGCGAGGTCTACGCGGCTCGCGATCAACTGCTGGAACGGGACGTAGCCGTCAAGATCCTCCCGCTCGTGGCGAGCCGGGATCGGCGCGCCGTCACTCGTCTGCGTCGCGAGGCTCGGGCGGCCGCCGGTCTCACGCATCCCGGAATCGTCGCCGTGCACGATCTCGTCGTGGCCGACGACCACGCGTTCATCGTGATGGAGCTCGTGCGCGGTCGCAGCCTCTCACGCATGCTCGACGACGGAACGCCGTTTCTTCCCGTTCTCGCCATACGGATCGCCCGCGACGTCGCCGAGGCGCTCTCCTACGCACACGCGCGCGGGGTAATCCATCGCGACATCGCGCCCGGCAACGTCATCATCGATCCCGACGGGGGCGCAAAGGTTCTCGACTTCGGTCTCGCCCGCGCCGAGGACTGGACGCCCGCATTCGATCCGTCGAGCTCGCCGCTCGGCACGGTCGCCTACATCTCGCCCGAACAGGCAGATGGTCGGCACGGCGACGCTCGCTCAGACGTGTACTCCTTGGGATGCGTTCTCTACGAGATGTTGACCGGCCGGCCGCCCTTCGAGGGTCCGTCCGCGGCCGCCATCGCGGCGCAACACGTCCACTCGTCCGTCGTCCCGCCAAGCATGCTGCGTCCGGCGGTGCCGCGCGACCTCGACCGCGTCGTCTTGCGATGCCTGACGAAGGACCCGCGCCAGCGATTCCCCTCCGGGACGGAGCTCGCTGCGGCCCTCGAGGACATCGCGCGATCGCGATCGGAGAGACCGACGCAGCGGATCCGGCACGGAGCCCATACGGTGCCGATGCCGACGGGCGGCACGCATTCGGAAGCGACGATTCCGGCACGCCCCGCCTCGTCGACGCTGGGTCGCTGGGTCGCCGGCGTCGTCGTCGTCGTCGTGACGGCGCTGCTGGCGACGCTGGTGCTACCGACCGCGCGGCTGTTGATATGGCCACCCCAGCCGGAACCGCTTCCCCACCGGCCGCGTCCGGTCGTCCCACCAACGGATGTCGTTGCCGAAGGCGTCTGCGACGGGTTCATGCGGTCGCGCGCCGATATCTCGTGGGTGCCGTCGAGCTCGGCGGCGACCGGCTACGACGTGTTCAGGAGCACATCGTCGACCGGGCAATTCGAGTTCCTGGCTCGGGTCCAGGGGCGGGACGCGGCGTCGTTTCACGATGTCGCCCTCGGCATGGGCAAGACCTACTACTACGTCGTTCGGTCCGTCGCCGGTCGGCGGCTCAGCCCGCTCACCGACACGACGTCAGCGCACACGCCACTGCTCTGCCTTGGCTAGGCTCGCATCGGAGGTGGTGACCGGTGGCCGATTCAGCGAAGGATGCCTGGACCAACGTCGGCGAGCGGTTCTCGTCGTGGGGACGCCGGGTGGCCGACCGCTACAAGGAAGCGGGCGGCGGCGAGACCCCGCAGGAGACGCAGCACAAGCTCGAGGAGGCGGCGCGAGAGGTTGGCGACCAGCTCAACCGGGCGTTCACCGCGCTCGGCGACACCATCCGCGACGAGCAGGCGAAGCAGGACCTTCGCGAGGCCGTCGGGGCCATCGGAAACGCGGTTGCGGCCACGGTGAACGAGGCGGGAACGGCGATGCGCGAGCGCTTCGGGCAGAGCGGCTCATCGACACCGCCTGAGCGTCCCGACCGGCCCGACGAGGGGAACTGAGCGCCGCGATTGCGACCGAGACTCGCGTACCAGGGCGGAGACCTCCGCCCGTCGTCTCGAACGCCGCTCGGTGCTGTCCATTCCTAACGGATGGCGAGACCGCCGCATGCGTCGATGCCCGCGTTTGCCGCAACCTGACGTTCGACGTTCACGTCCTCTCGAAGGCGACGTAGGGCGTCGCGAGCCTTGCCCTGGTCGCCCCCGATCGCGGAAGCGAGACGAGTGATCGACGAGTTCGTCTCCCCGAATGCGGAAAGGAACCTGCCGATCTTTGCCGTTTCCTCTCGTGAGACTTCAACGGCCCGGATCGCACCCAGCGCCTGGAGCCGGATGTTGCGGGCCCGCTCGAGCTCGCCGCGGGTCGGAGCGCTCTGCAGATCGACGCCCGCTCCCGAACGGTGAACGGCATCACACGCCTCGGTCGCGCTCGTCACGAACGGACTCTCCGTCGCGGGGTGGACGAGGCCGACGTAGGCAGCCACCGCGACGGCCGCGGCGAGGACGACGGCTCCGATCGCGAACCAGCCCCACCACAAGCGCGACCGCACGTCGCCGTCGGTCCCGCGAACGGGCAGGGGCTCGGTCGATTCGTCGGTCCCCGAGACGGGACCGCCGAGCACCGGCGCGATCGGAGCGGAAACCGCTCGCCGCTCGACGGTCGAGGCACGCGCGGGCGGAAGGGGTAGCGACACGAGCGTCTCGTCTCGCCGATCCGATTCGATCTCGAGCGTGGTCTGTCCAACTCGGATCTCATCGCCCGAACGGACCGTCATCGGCTCCCGGATCCGCTCGCGGTTCACGAAGGTGCCGTTGGTGGAACCGAGGTCCTCGATGAGGATCGATCCGCCCGAGCGTCGCAGCACCGCGTGGTGGCGGGAGACTTCGGGATCCTCGAGCACGAGGTCCGCGTGTTGGCGACCGATGACGACGTTCGCGGTCAGCTCCAGCCGTCGGCCGGCTTGCGGACCGACCGTAACAACAACCGCTGTCAACGTCTCCCCGCCTCCCGCACGGCCGCGCGCCCGCACGACGGTGATTGTTCGATATCGGCGGACCGATCGCGCACCTTGAAACGGACGGCCGCTGCCGTTACCTACCCGGCGCGGCGAGCGGGGCCTCGGTCGGTCCGCTCGATGGCCCGTGCCAGGGCGATGCGATTCGTGACGCCGACCTTGTGGAAGATGTTGCGCAGGTGCGTCTCGACCGTCTTCTGGCTGAGATACAGCTCGGCCGCGATCTCAGCGTTGGTCTTTCTGTCGACGACGAGCCGGGCCACCTGAAGCTCGCGTTCGGTCAGCGACTCGATGCCGGTTCCCTCGGCCTTCCCCGGCCGCGAGCGCCGGTAGGGGCGATGACCGAGCCTCCCCAGCTCTCGCTCGGCGGCGTCGCGATAGTGGAACGCGCCGCACTCGTCCAACGCCTCGGCGGCGCGCTGAAGCTCGACCACGGCGCGCTCGCTCCGGTCGGCCTGCGCCAGCGCTCGTCCCGCCTGCGTGCGCGACAACGCCGCCTCGATCGGAGCGCCGACGTCGTCGGCGGCACCCGCGGAGGCAAGCGCGCGTTCGCTCGCGCGTGTGCTGTTCCCGACCTTCAGAGCCACCTCAGCGATGGCGCGATCGGCCCAGGCTCCTGCCAGGGGAACCCGCATCGCGGCCGCCGTGGTCTCGGCCATCGCGGCGGCGCGCCCGGCCTCGGCTCTTCGATCGAGGGCGAGCCAGCAGCGCGTTAGCAGTTCGAGGCAGTAGACCCTCCAGCCGCCGGGGATGAGCGCCAGCTTCTCGCCGCCGGCGCGGCCGAGGAGCAGATCGAGGGCTCTTTGCGGATCCCCGGCTTCGAGCACCGCATTGGCGAGCCGTACCGCGGCCCAGGCCGTGACGAAGCCCTCGTCCAGATCGCGGGTGACCTCGACGCCCTCCTCCGCCGTTGCCACCGCGATGTCGAGATCGCCAACCGCGACGGCCACGACGGAGCGATTGAAGAGGTTTCCGGCAAGGGCCGGCGGAGTGCCGAGAAGGCGCGCGGCCTCGATGGCGCCGTCCAGAAGTTCGGCCGCCTCCCTCAGCTTGCCCCGTACGTACCAGACTCTGGGCAGGATCTGGTACAGACCGAGCGGGTCCCCTCGCCCCGTGGTCCGCGCCACCGCAAGGGCACGGGTTGCGTGCGCGTCGGCCTCCGCATACATGTCGAGGTAGAGCTCGGCCGCGGCGAGCCAGGCCGACGCCTCCGGGTGGAGCGAGAGCTCGTCATCCGAAAGCCCGTCGACCAACGCGCCGGCTTCGGCACAGCGGGATCGAGCCGTGCCCGTCGGTCCGGTCATGGCGTGCGCAAGCGCCGGCATGGCGAGTGCTGCCGCCAAAAGCGGCGGATCGCCGAGCGCCGTCGCGGCACTGACAGCTCGCTCGGCGCGGTCCCGCATCGCGTCGTACCTCGATCGGTAGAACTCGTTGAGCGTCAGCTCGATCAGCAGCCCCACCGTTTCGACGGACGGTCCCGGGAGGTCGCCGAGAGCCGAAACGAGGCGTTCGTGGGCCTGCTCGTAACGCCCGAGGAAGCGCTCCATCGCCGCGCACGCGGTGGCGGCCCGCGCGCGTAGAGGGCTCGAGGGCTCCGGGACGATCGCCGTCGCCTCCAGCAGCGCGTCATGGCTGGCGCCGAAACGTCCTGCCGCCCCCAACGCGCCGGCACGGGCGAGCAACAGCTCCATGCGGTCCGCCGCCGGCGCCTTCTGAGGGAGCAACCGTAGTGCGCCGCCGAACCAGCGTGCAGCGCTTTCGGGTGCGAGGCGGGCCGATGCCTCGCCGGCCTCGCGGAGGACGGCTACGGCGCCGACGTCGCCGTGGCGGGCGGACCGCTCGACATGGTGCGCCAGCGTCACAACGGCGGCCCCGCGTGCCGCGAGCGCCTCCGCGCACCGCTCGTGCGCTCCCAACCTCCAGCCGACGGGCGTCGTCTCGTACACCGCTCGACGCACGAGCGGGTGCCGAAATCGAAATCGGCGCGGGACATCCGTCTCGCGGAGCAGATCGAGCTGCACGACCTCATCGATCGCATCCATCACGGCCTGCTCGGACGTCCTCGAGACCGTCGCCGTCAGCTCGGGCTCGAACGGATCACCCACCACGGCCGCACCTTGAAGCACCAGACGCGCCGCCTCGGACAGCAACGCGAACTCGTCGGCAAGGGCAGCGGCGACGGCGGACGGCACGCCGATCGCCACGGACAGCTCGCCGGCGTCGAACCCGGACACCGCCGTCAGATCGAGCATCCGCGCGAGTTGCTGAAGGTAGAACGGATTGCCGCCGCTCTCCTCATAGAGCGCGGACGCCTCGGCGTCGTCGATCGCATCACCGAGAAGAACGCGCGCCTCGCCGGGATTCAGCGGCCCGAGATCGATCCGAGTCAGCACGCCCTCGTAGTAAGCACGCTCGAGCGCGGCGAGTGTGCGTTCGGGCGAGTGGCGTGGTCGAACGCCGACGGCCATCAGCACGGCAGATGCCGGCGGGCGCCGCAGCAGCGCGCCGAGGAGCTCGACCGACGCCGAGTCCGCCCAGTGAACGTCGTCGAGCACGAGGACGAGAGGGGCCGCCGCGGCAAGCTGCTCGAGCAACGCGCGCACGGCGCGGTGGCTGCGATAGCGCTCGTGCTGAGGCGCGACCCGGTGGCCGCTCGCGAGCGCCGAAAGGGATGGGAAGACGTGCGCGAGTTCCGCCTGCACGTCGTCGTCGAGTGCGGCGAGCAAGTTCGGGTCGAGGCCATGGACGTACTCGTCCAACGCATGCACGAAGACGGAGAACGGCAGGTCGCGCTCGAGCTCCGACGCCGAGCCCGACAGGACGAGGTGCCCGCGCGCCTCGGCGCGGGCGGCGAGCTCCCTCAGGAGTCGCGTCTTACCGATCCCGGGCTCGCCGACGAGCTCGATCGCCGCCGGAGCACCTCGATCGACCTCGTCCAGGAACCGCTCGAGCGAGCCGAGCTCCCCGCCCCGCCCGACGAGCTGCTCGATGCGCATGGCCGCATGCGCCGCGGTCGCGGCTCCGGGCGCGCGGAAGCGTCCGGGGCGCCTGTGAATCGTCGACATTCCCGCCGCCCTCCTGCGTGAAGAGTCGCCGTCCGCACACCGACGGCCAGGGCGGAACGGCCCGGGAACACATGGGCCGGAGGTCCCTGGTGCACCCGGAGCACTGCGAATCAGGGTCTGCCTCAGGGTGATGCCCCGATGTGGTCGGAGCCTGTCGAGCACACGCTGCACCTATGTCTCGTTACGTACTTCATCACCGTCACGCGCCGGACGAGTGCGGGGTGGTGTTCGCCTCGTTCAAGGGACACGAGAGCCCGCTTCGCCATCGGGCGACCCTGGCCTCGTGCCGCTCCGGAGGACACGCCATCTGGTGGACGGTGGACGCGGACCGCGAAGAGGACGCGCTTGCGCTGCTGCCGTTCTACGTGGCCGAGCGCACGACGATCGCGCGCGTGAGCGAGGTGGAGATTCCATGAGACCAGACGGGAAGGGGTGGTTGCAGTGAGCGAGACCGGAGCTGCACGTACGGCGCCGTCCGAGACGAATGCCCCGAGTGTCGACCGGCGACCGGAGGCATCGATCGTCGTGCCGCCACGGCGGGACGTCGACTCGGGTCCGCGGAGGTGGACCGCGGGACGTGTCACGGCGCTCGCGATCGGCTCGGTGCTGGTCCTGGTCGCGGTGGTCTTGCTCGGCGGTGGAGGAACGGCCCTGTGGGCCGACCGCACGCAGCGGGACCCGGCGGGCTACATCACGACCGACGTCCACCGGTTCTCCACCTCCGGGTCGGCGTTGGTGACCGAGCGAACCGATCTCGGTACCGCGGGAACGGGCTGGCTGTACTCCCCCGGGGTGCTCGACGAGGCCAGGATCCGAGTCGTGCCGGCGAAGCCCGGCTCGACGCTGTTCGTCGGGATCGGCCCGTCCGTCGACGTCGATCGCTACCTCGCCGGGGTGAGTCAGACGCTGATCGCCGATTTCTGGACCGGGAGCGTGGAGTCCGTCGGCGGTGGCAGCCCGGAGTCGGCTCCCGCGAGTCAGAACTTCTGGGTCGCGTCGGATACCGGCACCGGCACACGAACGGTGACGTGGGATCCGACCGCGGGGTCGTGGACGGTCGTGGTCATGAACGCCGACACGCGACCCGGTGTCGACGTCCGGGCAGACCTGGGAGCCTGGCTGCCGGCCGTCCCGTGGATCGGCGTCGGGTTGCTGGCTGGAGGAGCGATCTTCCTGATCGGCGGGGTTCTGTTCATCCGCGGGGCGACCCGTCGTCGTGAGACGAACGCCGTGACGTGAGCGAAGCAGACAAGCGGCGCGCGTTCGAAGAGCGCGGTTCGAAGAGGGAGGTGTGGTGGATGCGGACAGCGATCAAGGCGGCGCTGCCGACCTTGCTCGTTTCGGGCGGACTGCTCCTGCTGCTCGGAATCACCATCTGGCTGGGTGACTCCGAGCAACCGATCGCCGTGCACCTCACGATCGGCGTCGTGCTCGTGCTCACACTCTGGATCATCGCCGCTATCGCCGCGCGCTCCGGAGTGGCGCCGGGGACGTGTGCGCTCGCCGCCAGCTGGGGCGTGGTGGTGGTCCTCGTGGGCCTGGCGCAGGAGGAGCTCGTGCCCGGGAGCCGGCACTGGACGATCCAGGTTCTGCACGTAGCCATCAGCATGGGCGCGATCTGGTGGGGTAGACGCCTCGTGCGAGTCATCGGGAAAGCGCAGCGCTCCGCGGGCGGGCTCGGGGCACCGACGGCTCCAGCGGCGGCGTCAGCTCCCGCCTCCCACTTGGCCCCCCACTAGGCCCCCCGCGAGAAGGGAAGAGCCATGCAGAGCATCAAGGACGCAGCATCTGAATTCCTGTCGAGCAAGCGAGTCGCGGTCACGGGCGTGTCGCGCACGCCCGAGACGCACGGAAGCAACAACGTGTACCGACGCCTGCGCGGGCGTGGTTACGAGGTCTTCGCGGTCAACCCAAACGCCGACGAGGTCGAAGGAGATCCCTGCTACCAGGATCTGAAATCGATCCCCGGCGGCGTCGAGGCGGTGGTGATCGGAACGCGTCCCCAGATCGCCGAGGACACCATGCGCGAGTGCGTCGACCTCGGCATCACACGCGTCTGGATGCATCGGGGCCCCGGCGCGGGCAGTGTCTCGGCCGCCGCCACCGAGTACGGCCGGCAGCACGGCGTCACGGTGATCGACGGCGGCTGCCCGCTGATGTTCCCACCCACTAGCGACTTCGGGCACAAGATCATGCGCCTCGTCTACACGAGCAAGGTGCCGAAGCAGGTGTGAGCGCCAAAAGCAGGTCCGATGCCTCGCACAACGGGACGGAACGGGAAGGCAGCAGGAACCTGCGTCTCGTGCCGCACCTCGCGACCGCATGACGAAGGAGGCCAGGATGATCGTCACCACCACACCCGGCATCGAGGGCAGTGGCGTCTCCGAATACCTGGGCGTCGTCACGGCGCAAGGCGTCCTCGGCGTCAACGCGTTCAAGGACGTTGCCGCGGGCGTGCGCAACATCTTCGGTGGTCGCTCGAAGTCCTACGAGAACGAGCTGGCGTCCGGCGTGAGCGATTCGCTCGTCGAACTCGAGACGCAAGCCGGGCAGCTCGGCGCCGACGCCGTGATCGGCGTCGACATCGATTACGAGTCCGTCGGATCCAATATGTTGATGATCAGCGCCTCCGGCACCGCGGTCAGGCTCA
>JBKOWM010000130.1:0-26676 GCA_046724395.1 Actinomycetota bacterium | reverse complement strand
TCGAGGAACCTCCTGATCGAGTTCTCGACGGTCCGCCTGGACGTCGTAGCCTTCTCCGGGTCGCCCACCAGCCACTCGTCGAGGAGCCGCCCGTCCAACTTAGTCGCCGTGACGTTGTGCCCGAAGTCCCACGTGAGCTCGATGCCGTCCTCGCCGTCATCGGGAAGGAACTTCCACGTTACGTGCGCCTCGCTGAGGATTCCTCCTGCCACCCTGGCGGGCAGACCGTGATCCATGAAGGCCATCTGGATCCCTCCCTAGTGGTAGGTATTGAAGACATCTTGACCGTCCGGCAGGTCGCCGACGCTGGCAAGCCGGTGCCGCTCGGGAAGAACTGGTGGAAGGTGGAGCCACTAGCCTCGACGCTCCGTCTCGCGCCGGCCGGCAGCTCAACCTGGAACGGTGTCCGCGGGCAAAAGGTGGTCTCGTGGAGGCCAAATGGCCCTTCCGGCCGGGCCCTCGAGGAGGTCGCGACACCGCAGGACATCGACGCGATGTGGAACATCTTCACGAGCGCTGGCATACCTCCGTTCAGGCTGATGGATCGCGTCGGGCTAGACGTCGTCCTCGCAATCGAGGAGCACTATGCGACGGTGGGTCCAGCACTACCTGACGGTCCGCGCCAGCTGCTCAGGGACTACATCGACCGCGGCCGTCTAGGTGTGAAGAGCACCCGCGGCTTCTACGACTACAGCCGCGTTGAGGACCCTCAACGAAGCTCTGAGGGAGATGGCGTCGGAACGTGAGCGTGAACCTGTTCAGCTTGACCGACACAGGTCGCCTCCACCGGCGGCAACACTGGCCTCGGCTTGGCGATGGCGCTGGCGGTCCGCTTTCGCAGGAGCCGACATAGCGGTCGGAGACTCCGACCCGAACAAGAGCCCAGAAGCAACGGACCCGCTTCCTCTGCATTCACCCCCATCCGGAGCCCTCTTCCGGTCGCGCGCCCATCCGAGGATGCAGGCTCCGAGATCGGTGATGTTCCCTGTAGTTCGCGTCCGTCCAAGCGTCCGCTCGCCCCTCCCGGCTAGTCACCATCCAGGCCGCTGAGAAGCTCTCGAGCTGCCCGTTTTGAACCGATTACGTGCAGTGCCGCGTGTCGTCCGTGCTGCGCGACGATCGCGTGTCCCCGCTTGGGCTCGGAACGGCGATTCCGCCAGATGACCCCGACAAGCCGCCATTCATCGCGCAAGCGTCGTGTCACCGAATCGTCGCAACCATCGGGCATCTCGCCAACTGGCTTGCGAAGCCCGCGCGCAAACGCCCGACCCGCGCATATCCACCACGGCGTGTCGAGCAACACGACGGTCTCCGCGCGTTCGAGCCGAAGGTCGAGCGTCTCGTGATCGTTGCCGTCGGCGATCCAGGCGTCGCCCGCGAGCAGGTCGCGTTGCTTTTCCCGCCACTCGTCGTCCGATGGTTTCACCCAGCCCGGCTTCCAGTAGTGGAAGTCCAGATGAATCACCGGTAGGCCAGTCCTCGCTGACAGCGCTCGCGAGAACGTGCTCTTCCCGGATCCGGCCATCCCGATGACGAGGACGCGACGGCCAATGGCGCCAGATGGGTCGTCCATGAGGTCGAGTGTCTCAGAGGAGGATTCGAATCGGGGATGTTCCGCCCGTCAGGCCGCCATCAAATCGAGGCGACGACGCACCCACCGGTGCGCGACCGGTGGCGGCGGAAGGCGGCGACCAGCACTCCGCCAGCCGATCTCACGTCCCACACGACGTCGCCTCGCCTCGGCTAACCGAAAGGTCGATCAGGCGAGCGCTCGCTCGCGGCATCCCGACGGAGTCGCGGACATCTGCCGTGCTTGACGGTGCGATCGTGGGCTCCGCAACGGCGAGGAGGGTTTCGAGGCGGTGTAGGGACCTACGCGGATCGCGCGCACCTCGCCAGCTCATTCGGGACCGTCTGACCGGGTGCGTCAGACGGTCATGACAGACGCGTCCAGTCCGACGTCACCGACTTGATCGCCAGAGCCGTGTGCTTCCCCCACCGCTCGTCGGGGTTGAGCTTGAACCAGTAGGTCCGCCACGTCCCGTCGTAGAAGTGGAGCGTGGCGTGGAAGAAGACGGGGTACCGTTTGTAGTTCCAGCAGACGGCCCGGTGGGAAGTTCGCCTGCGACACCCGATCGTCTCTGACGCGATCGCCTGTGGCACGAGCGTACTTAGCAACGCAAGCATCACCACCGACACGATCAGGATTCGTCTCATTCGTCGTGGTCCTCCAGCTTCTGGCGCGTGGTCGCCGATGGCGAGCCGCCTCGTCCTCGCGTTCGGCGGCGATCCGCTCCTCGTCCTCCCGGTTCACGACCTCAACGTCGAACAATCGAATGCTTTGCTCAGCCCTACTACATCGGCCACGGCGGCGAATCCTTGAGTCTGGCTGAGCGCGTCCGTGGCGTGGGTGGACAGAACCGTCGCCGGCTGGTGTCGAGGCACCTCGGACCGTTCTCGCGCCCGCCGTCCGTCGTCGTGACGGTCGTCGTTGGTCTTACGCTCGGACGTCCTTCGCGGTGGCGTTGGCGAGGGTGAGGTGGCGGAGCGTATACCGGTCCAGCGCGCCGACGTCCGCCGGGCTCAGCCGGTCGCAAACCCAGTCCCAGTGGAGCGAGACCAGGTCGCCGGGACGCAGGTCGGGGACCAACCCTCGGCCGTCGGCCTTCACCCTCGCGAGCTCCGGGGCAGCGGACCCGACCCCAAGCTCGCGACCGTCCCAGCGGAGCGTCGGCACGTTCACCCTCGCCGTATCACCTACGACATCGACGATGCGGCCCCAACGGATCCTGCAGCGATCCATCACGTGGAGCGGGTGCTCGAAACGGCCCGCGCGCATCAAGCCGGTCCACGGCGACACCAACAGCACGTGGAAGCTGTGGTGCGGAACCGCCCCCGTGAGGATCGCCGCGGCCAGGTGCTCCCACCCGCGGCCGACTCGCCGTCGGAACCGATCCTCGACCGAGCCCCCGAGAGCGGCCATATCGACGCGTTCGAGCAGCGGGTTGCCGATCCAGTAGGCGTGCACGACCGCACGATCCAGCGGATTCCTGATTGCGTTCGCGGCCGCGATCAGCTCGAGGTACGGCCACGCGCCGTCGAAGGCGTGCGCCAGCTGCGCGAGCTCTCGATCGATGACGCCCTCGGTGGCCTGCTCGAAGAACGCGCGATGGTCGGGAGGCCCGCAGTAGCCGAGCAGGTTGGGTGGATGGGCGTATCGCGCGAACAGCAGCGGGGCGTTTTCGGTTGCGGTCGCTGTCCGCATCAGCGCCCGGCGCGGACGGTCGCGGGCTCGGCTCGCCTTCGCGCCGCCAGCGTGGCCACGAATGTCCCCAGGGTCAGAAGGGCGAGCGCTGCGGTCGCCGGCTCGACATCCTGCACGACAGCGGCCAGGAGCGCCGTCACGACGGCACCGAACACGAGCACCGCCGTCACGTCGATGGCGCGTGCCCGTGCGAGTGCCAGGTACCAGGTCGCGACGTAGGCCGCGAGCAGTCCGCCGGTCAGCGCGGCCCACGCCGACTGTGCGGCCGAGGTCGCGAGCAGGTCGTCGATGCCCCCGGTCGCCCCGAGATAGGCGAGCAGCACGACGGAGCCGAGCGCCATCCGCGCCGACCCAACGGTGAACGACGAAAGCGAAGCGAGGAGTCGCTTGGCAACGATGACCTCGAACGACCACAGCAGCGTGGCTCCGAGGATCATCGCCTCGCCGCTTCCGAGACCGACCTCGCCGACACCCCGCTGCAGCACCGCCTGGCCGGCCAGGAGCAGCCCGATCGCCACGACGTGCAGCGGTCCGATGCGCTCGCGCAGGAGCGGCCAGGCGAGGAGCGACACCCAGACGAGCAGCGTCTTGTGGATGAAGGCGGCCTGGAGCGATGAAGCGCGCGCCAGTCCCTCGAAGAACATCAGGAACGGGACGCTGCCGCCGATCACCGCGACCAGGACGAGGCCGGCCCACTGCGCGCTCGTGCGCGGCCGCGTGAAACCCTCCTCGGAACGGGCCCTCGTCGCCGCCGCGGTGACGAGCATCAAGACGACCGCGGCCACGAGGTTTTTGGCCGTCGTGTAGACGCCGCCCCCCGAGCCGAACGCTGCCACGCCGTACGCGTTCGCGAAGATCGCCACGCCGCTGATGATCGCCGTCGCGAAGGCCAGCGCGAGTCCGCTCGCCGGCGTGCTGGGAAACGGCGACGGGCGTCTCGGGTCCACTATCGTTGGCCCCTGGGCGTCGGTGGCCTTCATGGCTTCTGCTCGTTTCCTTCCGAGGCCCCCCGCAGGCGCAGCGCCTCGGCCGCCTCCTCCGGCTCGAGCACCTCGACGGCGAACCCCAGCTCGATCAGCACGTGGTCGCCGGGCCGGGCCTCCGGCACATACAGCAGGCACACTTGCGGTGTGCGGACGTCGCCGTCGACCCGCGCCATCGGGAGCCCGTTCTCCTCGAACACGTCTCGGATCGCTCCGATCGTTCCGAGGCACATCAGCGTCTCCCCACGCGTCGAACGATCGCGGCCGCCGAGTCCTCAACCGCGCGCGCAACCGGCTCGGTCAGCCCCTCCCCGGTCGAGAAGTCGCCGCCCTCGATGCCGTACACGACCAGCGAGCGTGGGAGCCGTTCGGTGGCCCGAGCGAGCTCCACAACATCGGCGAGGCCGAACGTGTGGGTGCCCTTTGCGCGCAACGGCGCGGGGATCGGCTCATCGGTTGCGTCCAGTACATGCACGCTCCCGGCCGCGCCCGCACCGGCTACCGCGTCGGCCACGATCACGTCGTCGGCGGGCACCAACACGTCCAGCGCGTCGATCGGCTCGCCCTCGAGTTCGAGGATGTGCACGGCGCCGCCGACGCGTTCGCGGACCCTCCGCGCGACCTCCAGGCCCGCGGCATCGTCTCGACGGAACCGATTCCCGATCCCGATCACCGTGACGACACCGTTGTCGGGTTCGGTCATGCCTCCACCACCCGTAGGTCGAGGAAGTGCGTCGCGCACGAGATGCAGGGGTCGTGGTTCCGGACCGCCTGCTCGCACTGCCAGGTGAGCGCCTGCCGGTCGAGCGACAGCCGATCGCTGGCGAAGCGGACCGTCCTCCTCGATCGTGCCCTGGTTCTGGGAGGTCGGCGGCACGATCCGTGCGTCCCGGATCAATCCCTCGGCGTCGAGGACGTACCGGTGGTACAGCAGGCCGCGGGGCGCCTCGGTGGCACCCGCCCCGACGCCGGCCTCGGGCGGCACCGCGACCGCCGGCGGGTCGGCCCGGATCATAGGACGCGATGATGTCGATGGCCTCGTCGCATGCCTGTACGAGCTCGACGGCCCGGACCACGATGCTCTGGAACGGGTTCCTGCAACCATCCGCGATGCCTGCCTGGTGGGCCGCGCGGCGGGCGAGGGGACCCAGACGGTCTATGTTCAGGTTGAACCGGGCGAGCGGCCCTACAAGGTAGTGGCCCTCGCTCGACCGCAGTCGCGAGTGCAAGGCAGTCGACTGCGGGAACTTGTTCCTCGACGAAGTGCTCGTCGTACTCGGCGACCGCGATGTCGAGGCCGTCGCTCGAGACGATCCGGCCCTCGCTGATCGGGTAGTCCGTCGGATGCCGCAACGAGACGAATCCGTAATCGCGTTCGAACGCGGGGAACGCGAACGCCGAGACCCAGCGCACGGTGTCCACGGCGATGTCGCGCGCCCGTTCCAGGGGTCCGAGCAGCGCCCGCAGCTCGTCGCGGGTCGGAGCCCGGTAGAAGCCGCCCACGCGGACATTGATCGGGTGTACCGAGCGCCCGCCGATCGCCTCCATCAGGCCGTTGCCCGCCTTCTTCATCGCGAGCCCGTGCTCGACCACGTCGCGATGATCGGCCGCCATGTGGACCGCGCTCTCGTAGCCGAGGAAGTCGGGAGCGTGCAGCAGGTAGACGTGTAGCGCGTGACTCTCGATCCACTCGCCGAGGTAGATCAGCCGTCGGAGCTTCGCGATTGGCCCGTCCACCGTCACCCCGCACGCGTCCTCGACCGCCCGGCACGCGCTCATCTGGTAGGCGATCGGGCAGATCCCGCAGATCCGCGCGGTGATGTCGGGCGGTTCGGTGTGGCGGCGTCCACGGAGGAACGCCTCGAAGAACCGGGGAGGCTCGTAGATGTTCAGCCGAGCCTCCACGACCTCGCCGTCGCGCAGTCGGATCTCGAGCCCGCCTTCGCCTTCAACGCGGGCGAGGCCAGGAATGCGGATAGCGCCGTGGGCGCTCGGCGAGCTACCGTGGGTCACGTGCCTCGCTCTCTTCGCGGAACGCCTCGGCGTTGGCATTGAACGTGCGGAACACGCGTTGGATGTCGTCCTCGCCGACGCCGAGCTCCAGGAAGCGGTGCCCGAGCGAGGTCGTGTTGGCGTCTCCATCGGGCCGAAGCATCCGTAGCAGCCCCGGTCGTACGAGGGGCACAACGCCCCGCAGCCGGCGTGCGTGACGGGACCGAGGCAGGCGGTGCCTCGCGCGACCATCACACAAACCGTGCCACGCCGCTTGCACTCGATGCACACGCTGTGGTTCGGGACCTCGGGTCGTCGTCCGTTCAGGAAGGCCCCGATCACCTCGAGCAGCTGCTTGCGGTCGATCGGACATCCGCGGAGCTCGAAGTCCACAGGCACGTGATCCGCAATCGCGGTCGAGCTCTCGAGCGTCTCGATGTACTCGGGCCGCGCATAGACGATCCGCATGAAGTCGTCGACGTGCTTGAAGTTCCGCAGCGCCTGGATCCCGCCGGACGTCGCGCAGGCGCCGATCGTGACGAGGAACCGGGACTGCCGGCGGACCTCCTGGATCCGTTCGGCGTCGGAGGGGGTCGTGATCGATCCCTCGACGAGTGAGAGATCGTACGGTCCCTCGGTCACCGCGCGCGACGCTTCGGGGAAGGAGGCGATCTCGATCTCGCGGGCGACCGGAAGCAGCTCGTCCTCGCAGTTCAGCAGGGTCAGCTGGCATCCGTCGCATGAGGCGAACTTCCACACGGCCAGACGCGGGCGCGCCGCCATCACACCTCCCTCGGGCGGAGCCAAGGCGCGACGAGCCCGTACGGCATCACGGGGCCGTCGGCGCACACGAAGAACGGACCGAGCTGGCAGTGACCGCACTGCCTGACCGCGCACTGCATGTTCCGCTCCAGCGAGATCAGGATCCGGCCGGCGTCCACGCCGGCGCCCAGTAGCGTCTGAACCGTGAACCGCATCATGACCTCGGGCCCGCAGACCATCGCCACGGTGGCGGCCGAATCGAACCGGGCCCTCGTGAGCATTTGAGGCACGACCCCGACGTTCCCCCGCCAATCGGGGGTGGCCGCATCGACGGTGACCTCGACGCCTCGGCGTGCGCCGCGAGGCCGACAGGCGGGAGGTGAGTCGTCATGGGGCGATGGGAGGGATTCCAGCAGTGCCCGGGCTGCGGTCTGGACCTCGCGACCGGTGAGGGGACGCCGGGGTGCGCCTGGGGGGAATGTGCGTATTTGCCGGAAGAGCTCGACACCTGGTGTCCGTACTGCCGGTTCAACTTCTTCACGATGGAGGGAAACCCATCGTGTGAGGATCCTCTGGTGTGCGACCACGCCGCAGAACCGCTGTTGCACGTCGAGAACATGCGGAGCTGGCGCGGGGTTCACGCCTCGGCGACCGCGTGATCCCGTTCGGAGCGTCGCAAGGCGGGATCCATCGACTGCTTCTTGCCGTGGCTGCGCCATGTCATTGCCGTACACGGTTCGGTCACTCTGCGGCGTTAGGAGATGCGACCAAGCGGGGACGACGCGACTGTCCGAGCGGCCTCGAGGGGGCCGCCGTCGAGAACCGAGATGCCGAGGCGCGCAGCATCGGCCTCGCTCAGCTCTCCGCCCACGACGACGGGGACGAGCGCCGCGATAGGAGCGAGCGCCCCACCATCCTGCGTTTGCCAGCTCTTCGACACCGACATCACGACCATCGCCGGTTCGAAGGTGCGGACGACCTCTTCGAGCGTCTCGAACGGCGTGTCGGCACCAAGGAAGATCACCCGCCATCCGCGCTCGCCGATCGCGATCCCAAAGATGATCAGTCCGAGATCGTGCGCTTCACCCGGCGGGCACGCGAGCACGACCGACGGGCCGAGACCGACGTCCCACTCTCGTCCCAGACCGAGCAGCCGGCCGCGGATCAGGTTCGATGCGAAGTGCTCCTGAGCCACGGTGATCTCGCCGCTCGCCCACCGCTCGCCGAGGCGGCGGAGGTACGGGAGTAGCACGTCGCCGAGGACCGTCTCGACCGAGAGAGCGCTGAGCAGACGGTCGAAGGCAAGGTGCGCCCGGTGGCCATCCATCGCGTCGAGCGCGGCCTCGAGGTCGTCTCGGGCATCCGCCGGAACCGGCGCCGCTGGCGGTTCGCCGCTCTCCTGCAACGTGAGGACGCGGCTCGCCGCTTCGGCGGCCGAGAGTCCGTCCGCGATCAACGACCGGATGCGCCGAACGCGTGCGACGTCCTCGTCGGAGTAGAGGCGGAACCCTCCCGTCGAGCGTGAGGGGGAGAGCACCCCGTAGCGCTGTTCCCACGCACGTAGCAGCTCCGGGGAAGTCCCCGTACGCCGCGCGAGCTCCCCGATCCGCAGGTACGCCGTCGTCGGCACCATGGGCGGGACTGTACACGGTTTCTCGACAGAAGTCTCCACAGACCCTTGACGCAGTTGCTGCCCGGCGTCTAGGGTCCGTCTAAAGAAACCTCGACAGAGAGGAGGCACGTGATGCGGAAGCTCGATGGCGCGGCCCTCGCGCTGGTGATCGTGGGAGCCCTGAACTGGGGTCTCGTCGCGGTCGCCGAGTTCGACCTGGTCGCCACGATCTTCGGCCTCGAGTTCGGCGAGACGAACGCGCTCACCCGCGTGGTCTACGGGCTCGTAGGGCTGTCAGGGATCTGGACGGCCGCTCGGTTCGCGGCGCTCGTGGGCGGCGAGCGGAATCGTGAGCCTCTGATGTCCCGCGCCTGACCGAGTGACGCACGTCGTTAACGATCGGAGCCCCGGCCGCGCGAGCGGTCGGGGCCGACCGGCCTTCCGGCTGGCGATGATGGCGAACGCGTCGACATGTCTGGCGCGTCGGGCGAATCGCGCCGGATGTGGGCGGTAATTCTTGAGACCGGACGAGAAACGGAGGACATGCTATGTCGACGATCGAGGAGTCCGTCGTGGTCGATGTGCCGATCACCACGGCGTATAACCAGTGGACTCAGTTCGAGTCGTTCCCCCAGTTCATGGAGGGGGTCGAGTCGGTCCAGCAGCTTGATGACAAGCGCCTGCACTGGGCGGCGGAGATCGCGGGAAAGCGGCGTGAGTGGGATGCCGAAATCACGGAACAGCGGCCCGACGGACGTGTCGCGTGGCGATCGACCAGCGGCGCACCCAACGCAGGAGCGGTCACGTTCCACCGCCTCAGCGACGAGCAGACCAAGGTCATGGTCCAAATCGACTACGAGCCGGAGGGTGCCGTCGAGTCGGTGGGTGACGCGCTCGGCATGGTCGAGCGGCGCACGAAGGGCGACCTCGAGCGCTTCAAGGGCTTCATCGAAGCACGGGGCACCGAGACCGGTGCCTGGCGCGGCGAGATCGACCGACCCGACCAACGGAGAGCTATGTGACCCGCTTTGGTGCCGGCCATCGGCCAGTCGTCCGGCCCAACCATTGACCGGACCCCACGTGATGTCTCCGATGTGCCGCTGATTGGCAAGGCTCCAGGTGCGTTGAACGAGTTCGGCCAACGCGCGCATGTCGGCCTCGTTGGACCCACGGACTGGATGCTTGCGTGGAAGGCATCGAACGAGGCAAGGGGACGAGGTCCGGTGACGACCGAAGACCTGTATCCGTGAGAGTGCGGTCAGTCGTGGAGGAACTGTCTCGTCATGCGGCAAACGACGCAACGCTCGGCGTGTGGCTCGGCGATTCGTTCCCACGTCGTCCTTCGATCGCCTGGCCGTCCGACGAAATGATCGTTGAACGCCCGGAGGTACTTCCCGCCAGATCGGAGCGAGCCGGCCGTAGGATCGAGTTCGACGAGCGTCCTCGGCTGTAGCCCGAAGTGCCCACCCCCGCGCGGAGCCAAACGTGCATTGATCGTCGATCCGGCAGCGAGCGAGACATCGTCGAATTCGGTCGCGCCTGCACTTCGTGCTAGCGTCCCTAGGATGCGCGAGGACGTTGCCTCTCAACGCGAGTTGGAAGAGCTCTACCGGCGATTGCTGAACGCATGGAACGAGATTGACGCGGCGGGGTTCGCGAATCTGTTCGCGTCCGATGGAAACGTCGTCGGGTTCGACGGCAGTCAGATGAACGGCCAGACAGCGATCAAGTCTGAGCTCGCGGCCATCTTTGCCGACCATCAACCGGCCAGATACGTCGGCATCGTTCGCGAGGTCCGACTGCTGGCCAAGGACGTCGGGGTCCTCCGGGCAGTCGCAGGCATGGTGCCTCCCGGAGATCGAGATCTGAACGAGAATCTCACCATTCAGTCGCTCGTCGGTACTCGCGACGGCGGCCGATGGAAGATCGCCCTCTGGCACAACACGCCCGGAGCCTTCCATGGACGGCCGGAAGCGCGCGACGCCCTGTTTGCCGAGCTTCGGACGGCCCTCAGCGAGCGATAACCCCGCGCGCTTTGCACAAAGCATTGCCGCTTTCCTCACGCCGAAGCATGTCACCGACCGCCGAGCGGCTCCCCAGATCGGGCTAAGACCTGCGTGCGCACGAGCCGATACGAACTGATCGGCCGATGCCTGGGGGTGCCGAGATGCGGATCTGCTCGAAGTGCGGGGCCGAGGGTCTACCCGGGAGGCTGCTGTGCGCGGCGTGCGGCACGCCGCTTCCTCCGCAGGAACGAGCGCCAAGCGCCCCTCCAATCCCAGTCCCTGCTTCGCCAGGACCGCCGGGGAGGTCCCCATCGCCTCCGCCGTCCGGCCGGGGTGGCGGGAGCGGAAGCGTGCTCGCAACGATCCTCGTCGCGGCCGTCGCGGTGGTCGGCGCCATCGTGTGGCTCGGACGGGCCGACGAACCTTCGAGCGGGACCTCGGATCCGACTCGTGGCGTCGGGCCGGCCGGCGTGGCGGATGCTGGTGGTTTCGCGTATCGGTTCGAGGTCGGCAAGACCTACCGCTACAACGTGACGACGCTCATGCAGGGCACCCTGACCGTGGATGGGTCGGCGCAGTCGTACAGGGAGCAGGCGTTCGCGGTGATCTCTGTCAGGCCGATGTCGGTCGACGACGACGGCGTCGTCACGGCGAAGGTCGAGCAACTGAGTGGTCGAGCCGTGGTGAACGGTGACGAGGCCCCGCTCAGCCCGGGATCCGCCACGGTACGCATCCGGCCCGACGGCGCCATCGTCTGGGTATCGAACCCGTTCGGCGCAGCCATCCTCCAGGAGGCGATGTTCGGGTTCCCCGGGGTGAACCAGTTTCTCCCGATCATGCCGGCGCGTGAGGTCCACGACGGCGACGCGTGGGACGTGACGGTCACGCAGGAGCTGCCCGACGTCGGCGCCTCTATCTCCTTCGACACCGATTCCAGCCTCCTGGGACTCGCGAGCCAGTCCTCGGGTGGAGACGTCGTCGTCGTGCGGGGTCAAGTGGGGCTCCCACTCGACGTCCGCTTCGACGCGCGACCGGCGCTGAAGTCGATGAAGATCGACTTTCCCTCGCGATCCGAGCCGGCCGTAGTCTTCTCGGGGTCGTCGTTGCTCGATACGACCGCCGAGTTCGACACCGCGAAGGGCGCCTTGCACCTCATGAACAGCAGCGGCAACCTCGAGATGGAAGTTCGCTCCGAGAACCTGCCGGCGCGCGCTGGCGGCAACTCGGACGTTCTGTTCTCGGGACTGATCGGCCTGATCGTCCAGCCGAGTCCGTAGCCGGAGGTCCGAGCCGCCCGCCCCACGGATCCACCACGTCAGCGGGACGCCGACGGGCGGGACCGGTCGTGGATCGCCCTGACGGTCTCGATGGTGTCGGCGTCGTCGGGACGCTTGTCGGGCCGATAGCCCTTGATCCTCGCAAACCGCAAGGCCAGCCCCGCCGGATACCGTGGGCTCGACTGCAGGCCGTCGAACGCGACCTCGACGACGAGCTCCGGACGAACGTGCACGGTGTACGCGTCGCGGTGGATCTCGAGCGCCAGCAGACGTCCGGTCTGCCACGCGAGGGTCTCGTCGGTCATGCCCTTGAACGTCTTGCCGAGCATCACCCATCCGCCCGCCGGATCCCTGGCACCGAGATGCAGGTTGCTCAGCCACCCCTGACGCCGTCCGTGCCCCCATTCGGCGGCGAGAACGACGAGGTCGAGCGTGTCCGCGCGCTTGACCTTTAACCACGCGCCGCCCCGCCGCCCGGCCTCGTATGGGGAATCGAGCGCCTTCACCATGACGCCCTCGTGGCCGCGCGCGATCGCGTCGTCGAGGAAGGCGCCCGCCTCGTCGGCGGTCTTGGCGACGATCGAGGGCACCCGCAGCGCGACCGGCAGCCGGGCGAGCTCACGTGCCCGCTCGGCCGTCGGCTCGTCGATCGTGTCCCGTCCGTCGACGTGCAGGAGGTCGAAGAAGAAGGGCGACAGCGGCACATCCCGCCCCACTGCGCTGCGCGTCCCAAAACGCGACATCGACACCTGGAACGGATGCGGCCGCTCGTCGGCTCTCAACGCGATGGCCTCGCCGTCGAGCACGACGGACCGGAGCGGCAGCGCCGCGACGGCGGAGACGATCTCGGGAACGCGCGAGGTGACGTCCGCCAAGTTGCGCGTGAACACTCGCACATCGTCGCCGACGCGGTGTACCTGGATACGTGCGCCGTCGAGCTTCCACTCGATTCGGGCCGGGTGAATTCGCTGCATCGCCTCGGCGACTCCGTCAGCTGTCTGGGCGAGCATCGGCTGGACGGGTCGCATCGGCGTGAGACCGATGGAACCGAGTCCGTCCGTGCCGCGTGTCAACGCCGCGACGGCGGCCCCCCCGAGGTCGCCCGACAACATCGCGGCACGGCGAACGGAGTCGGCGGACACGCCGGCGGCGCGCGCGACGGCCTCGACCATCAGCCCTTCGAGCGCTCCCTGACGGATCTCGCCCGAGAGCAGGCCGCGCAGGAACGACTGCTCGCGCTCGGTCGAGCGCCCGAACAGGCCCGCTAGCTCCCGCGTCCGCGAGGATCGCGATCCCGGTCCCACAAGGGAACGGATGCGGTCGAGCGTCGCCGACACGTCGAGCAGCGCGAGCGTTGGCGGGGGAGCGGCGGGTTGGGGCGCGTCGCGAAGCGCCGCCCACCCGATGCCCGTGGATCCGCCGGGAACCACGCCCGAGAGGAACGCCACGGCGACCGCGGCCTCCTCAGGCGACGTGGCATCACGCAGACACCGAGCCAGGGCCTCGATCTTGGCGGAACGGGAGCGCGTCGAGGCGACCTCGGTGGACGTGTTGACGACGTGCGCGAGCAACACCCCTCGAGCATCGCACGTGCCCGCCCCGGCCGGCCGCGACGAGCTACGCGGACTGGCGTTCGCGCGCCCTGGCCGTAGAGCGCTCGTTCGCCTTGTTCAGCGCGCGCCCGAGCTCGGCCTTCGTCATCCGCGAATAGCCCTTGATCCCGGCCTTCCGGGCGCGCCCGACGAGCTCCTGCTTCGTCGATCCCTCGACGTCGACGCCGCCGTAACTCTCGCCGCGCCCCTGACGAGCCTGCCGGCCTCGCCGCTTGGCGCGAGGGTCCGACGGCCCCTTTTCGTCCTTCGGCTCCCAGTGGTCGCCGACCTTCTCGAATGAGTGTTTCAGCGCCGAGAAGGCGGTACGGTGCGCGCGCTCACCCTCGCCGTATGTCTCGACGGCGCTGTCGTGCGCCTTCTTCCATGTCTCCCGCGCCTTCTTGGGCGACCGCTCGAGCGTGCTCGGCACGTCGTCATCGCGACGGTTCCTCGGCATGGGCCACCTCCAGGCCTCGTCCGTTCCCTCGGAACGTTCCCCGGCGCGCCGGCCGGTACGCCTCGTCGGGTACACTCGCTCGCATGTGACGCCGCTTCGACATCCGAGCCGTGTCCGAGCCGGCCGCACGTCGAGGAGCCGTCGTGCCCATCACCTGCCCCGCCGCACAACCGATCACCGTCCCGAGGCATCGCCGCCGCACCCGGAGCCTCTGATGAGCGTGGTTCTGCAGGCGACCGGCGTCGGCGTCGACGTCGCCGGCCGTTCGATCCTCGCCGGACTGTCGCTGACCGTGCGATCGGCCGACAAGGTCGGCGTCGTCGGCCGCAACGGGGCGGGCAAAACGAGCCTTCTGCGGGTCCTCGCCGGCGAGGCCGCGCCGGCCGCCGGCCACGTCGTGCGCCGTGGGCCGACCGGATACCTTCGGCAGGACCCGCGTCAGCATCGCCTCGAGGAAGAGCAGCCCGCGCTCGCGTTCGTCCTGCAGGCGCGCGGACTCGACGAGATGGCCGCGAGACTCGAGAAGGTCCGCATCGCGCTCGAGGAGCGGCACACCGATAACGACGTGGAGCGGTTCGCCCGGCTAGAGGAGCGCTATCGCTCGGCCGGCGGGTACTCGGGCGAGGCGGAGGTGCGGCGGATCGCGTCGGGGCTCGGGCTCACCGGGGATCGCCTCGAGCTTCCGGTGCGCGCGCTCTCCGGCGGCGAGCGGCGGCGGCTCGAGCTCGCTCGGATCCTGTTCGGGGGCTCCGAGCTCCTGCTGCTCGACGAGCCGACCAACCACCTCGACGTGGACGCGCGGGACTGGCTGATGCGGTTCCTCGCCGGCTACAAGGGCGGGCTCGTGGTCGTGAGCCACGACCTGGCTCTGCTCGACCGTGCGATCACGCGGATCCTGCATCTGGACCGCGACGGCGTCGTCGCGTATCGCGGCACGTACTCCCAGTACCGGGAGGCGCGGCGCCGCGACGAGATCCGGCTTGCGGCGCTGGCCGAACGCCACCAGGCCGAGATCACGCGCCTGAAGACGCTCGCGGACTCGATGCGAGGATCGACGGCGAAGCGGGCGCGGAAGGCGAAGACGCTCGACACGCGGGTCGAACGGCTCGAGGGTCTCGCCGTCGCGACTCCGGCGAAGGAGCGAAGGGTCGCGTTCCGGTTCCCGCCGCCACGGCGGTCGGGCGACGTCGTCCTGGTCGCGGAGAGTCTGTCGGCGTCGTACGACGGCCCGCCAGTTTTCGAGAACGTTTCGCTCCGGGTCGGGCGCGGCGAGCGGCTGCTGATCCTGGGGCTGAACGGCGCCGGGAAGACGACGCTGCTCCGGATCCTCGCCGGCGTCTCCTCGCCGGACGGCGGGAGTGTTCACGTCGGCGCGGGCGTCTCGCTTGGCTACTACGCACAGGAGCACGAGGGCATTCGCGGGGAAGAGACCGTCTTGGACCACGTGCGCTCGGAGTCGGAGGCAGACGATCAGCACCTCCGGTCGCTGCTCGGCATGTTCGGACTCACCGGGGACGTCGCGTTCCGGGAGGCAGGGACGCTTTCCGGCGGCGAGAAGACGAAGCTCGCCATCGCGCAGCTCGTCGCCGGCAGTCGCAACTTGGTCCTGCTCGACGAGCCCACCAACAATCTCGATCCGCCGTCTCGCACCGCCATCGCCGCCGCGCTCTCTGCCTGGCCCGGCACGATGATCCTCGTCAGTCATGACGTCGAGTTCGTCCAGGCACTGGCCCCTCAGGCGGTGCTCATGATGCCCGATGGAACGCTCGACTTCTGGAGTGAGGACCTCCTCGAGCTCGTGTCACTCGCGTGAGCGGGTCGGATAAGCTCGCGCGCGCCGGCGGCCGGCGGCCGCGCGACCGGGGAGGGAGCAACGTGTCGAGTGACCGGGCAGACCTGATATTCGTCAACGCCGCCGTGTACACGGTGGATGCGGCGAGGCGGTGGGCATCGGCCGTCGCGATCGGTCGGGGACGGATCCTTGCCGTCGGCGACGCCGATCGGCTTCGGGATCTCGCGGGCCCTTCAACGGAGATCATCGACCTCGGCGGCAAGATGTTGCTGCCCGGCTTTCAGGACGCCCACGTGCACCCGCCGTCGGGCGGCCTCGAGATGGTCCAGTGCAACCTGAACGACGCCTACGATCGCGACGAGTACGTGCGCATCGTCACCGAATATGCGGCGAGCCATCCGGACGAGGAGTGGATCCGCGGGGGCGGGTGGTCGATGGCCGCGTTCCCAGGCGGGGCGCCGACGGCCGACGCGCTCGACGCCGTGATCCGGGACCGGCCGGTGTTCCTGCCGAGCCGCGACGGCCACAGCGCCTGGGTGAACTCGCGCGCGCTCGAGCTCGCGGGAGTCGCGGCGAAGACCCCAGATCCACGCGACGGCCGGATCGAGCGCGCGGCCGACGGCTCGCCGTCGGGAACGCTCCACGAGGGTGCCATGACTCTCGTCGAGAAGCTCGTCCCCGCGACGACGGACGCCGAGTGGGACCTGGCGCTGCGCTCGGCGCAGCGCTATCTGCACTCGCTCGGCATCACCGCGTGGCAGGACGCGATCGTCGGCGGTCCATGCCCGACATTGGACTCGTACGTTCGGACGGCGTCGAAGGGCGATCTCACCGCCCGAGTCGTGGGCGCCTTGTGGTGGGACCGCCATCGAGACGCGGAGCAGATCGACGGGCTGATCGAGCGTCGGGAACGCGGACGCGTCGGACGGTTCGCCGCCACGAGCGTCAAGATCATGCAGGACGGCATCGTCGAGAACTTCACGGCCGGATCCCTCCAGCCATATCTGGATGCGAGCGGGCGGCCGACGGACAACGCGGGGCTCTCGTTCGTCGAGCCGCTCGAATTGAAGGAGAACGTGACACGGCTCGACTCGGAGGGCTTCCAGGTGCACTTCCACGCCCTCGGCGACCGCGCCGTCCGCGAGGCGCTCGATGCGATCGAGGCCGCCCGTCTCGCGAACGGCATGAACGATCTGCGGCACCATCTGGCGCACATCCAGATCGTGCATCCCGCCGACGTGCCGCGCTTCCGCGCCCTCGGCGTCGTCGCGAACGCGCAGCCGCTGTGGGCCGTCAACGAGGAACAGATGCGAGATCTCACGATTCCCTTCATCGGTCCCGAGCGGGCCCGGTGGCAGTATCCGTTCGCGACCCTCCACCGCGCCGGCGCCGCGCTTGCGTTCGGCAGCGATTGGTCGGTGTCGACGCCTGACCCGCTCGCGGAAATGCACGTGGCAGTGAACCGCACGGCCCCGCCGACCTATGCGTACGCTGGCGAAGACGATCCGGCGACGACCGAACCCTTCCTTCCCAACGAACGACTCGATCTGGCCACCGCGATCGCGGGGTTCACGATCGGTTCCGCGTACGTCAACCACCTCGACGACGTCACCGGTTCCATCGAGCCGGGAAAGTATGCCGACCTGGTCGTGCTCGACCGCAACCTGTTCGAGCACGCCGTCTCGGAGATCCACGAGGCGAAGGTCCTTCTGACGCTGGTCGAGGGCGAGCGCGTCCACGTGGCCGGCGATTTCGCCTGACTGGCGATTGCTGACCGACGGTACAACGGCAGCGGGTTCTCGGCACTGGAAGTGAGTTTTGAGCTGCGGTAGAATCTTGAATCGTCATTCAACGTCGGAGGTTTGCGTGGCAGATCGGGCGCCGATCGATCCCTCGCGTTTGCAGAGCGTCGCGTCATCGCTAGCAGGCGCACGCACGTTGCCGTCCGAGGCGTACCTGTCGCAGGACGTCTTGGCGTGGGAGCGGCGGCACGTGTTCGAGGCCTCATGGGTGTGTGCTGGGCGCGCCGATCGACTGGCCCGGCCTGGGGATCAGCTCGCGGTCCGAGTCGGCGACGAGGGCGTCCTTCTTGTTCGCGACGGCAACCTGTCGCTGCGCGGTTTCTTCAACGTCTGCCGGCACCGCGGTCACGAGCTCGTCGAGCCAGGGACCCACACGAACCTGCGCGCGATCAAGTGCCCGTACCACGCCTGGGTCTATGGGCTGGACGGCAGCCTCGCGGGAGCGCCGCGGTTCGGCCACGTCCCGGGATTCGACAACGCGGACTTCCCGCTGATCCCGGCCCGCGTCGCAGAGTGGCACGGGTGGATCTTCGTGAACGCAACCAGCGACGCTCCAGCTTTCGAGGAGCACGTCGGCAACCTTGAGGAGCTCATCGCACGCTGGCGGCCGGAGCGCATGTTCGTCGGTGCATCGCATGAGTACGTGGTGGAGGCGAATTGGAAGGGCATCACTGAGAACTATCACGAGTGCTATCACTGTCCGTCGATACACCCGGAGCTCTGTGAGGTCACACCCACCGACAGCGGCGAGAACTTCGCGCACAACGGCTGCTGGGTCGGTGGCTCGATGGAGCTCAAGGAGCACGCCGAGACGATGTCGCTGTCGGGGAAGAGTCGAGGAGTTCCCGTCCCTGGTCTTACCGACAGACAGGCGCGTGAGGTGTACTACGTCGGCCTGTTCCCGAACCTCCTGCTGAGCCTGCACCCCGACTACGTCATGACGCACCTCATCGAGCCGCTCGAGCCCGGACGCACACGCGTCGAGTGCGCGTGGCTGTTTCCACCAGAAGCCAACGAGCGGCCAGACTTCGATCCCGCGTACGCGGCGGAGTTCTGGGATATCACGAACCGGGAGGACTGGCGCGCCTGCGAGTCCGTCCAGAGGGGACTGGCCAGCCGAGGGCACCGACCGGGACCCTTCGCGTGGAACGAGGACGAGGTCCATGCGTTCATGGCGATGGTCGCCCGCGCCTATCTCGATGGCACCGTGAGTCGCCCGCTCGCGATCGAGCACGGGTCGCCGGCGATGGCCGGACGGCCTCGATAACGTCTGACCACTGGTCAGGCGCCCGGCTTGCCGGGCCCGAACGCCGACCGCACGATACGGCCGCCTGCCGCCAGGAGGACTTCACATGGCCTTCGACATGACTCTCGTTCAACGCGGCGCACGGAACCGGCGCACGCCGTATTACGACGCGACGCAGAGGTATGACCCGAAAGGCTTCACCGTCTACAATCACATGTACTTTCCGATCCGCTTCGACACGTTCGAGGCCGAGTTCGACGCCCTCCTGAACGACGTCACCGTGTGGGACGTCTCGGTGGAGCGGTGTCTGGAGATTTCCGGACCGGACGGGTTCCGGTTCGCGCAGCTCCTCACACCGCGCGACCTGTCCAAATGTGCCGTCGGTCAGGGCAAGTACGTCCTCATCTGCGACAGCGACGGCGGCATCATCAACGACCCCGTGCTCACCCGAATGGACGAGAACACGTTCTGGTTCGCGCTCGCGTCCTCCGATGCGCTCCTGTTCGCCCGCGGGCTCAGGAACGCCTACCCCGACCTCGACGTCAGCATCAAAGAGGCGGACGTCGCTCCACTCCAGATCCAGGGTCCCAAGTCGAAGCAGCTGATGCAGAGGCTGCTCGGCGACTCGATCCTCGATCTCAAGTACTACTTCTGGACCGAAGGAAAGATCGCCGGTGCGCCGGTCGTCGTGACCCGGACGGGCTGGACGTCGGAGGTCGGCTACGAGGTGTACCTCACCGACACGACGAGGGGCACCGACGTGTACGACGCGATCATGCAGGCCGGCGCCGATCTCGCCGTGAAGCCCACGGGCCCGAGCGACATCCGTCGCATCGAGGGAGCGATCTTCAACTGGGGCGCTGACATGACCTACGAGAACAACGCCTTCGAGATGGGCCTCGAGCGCCTCGTCGACCTCGACTCCCTTTCCGACGACTCGTGCATCTCGCTGGCGGCCTACCGCCGGATCCGCGCCGAGGGCGTCCACCGGAAGATCAACGGCGTCGAGCTCGACGGCGAGCCGTTCCCCGGGCTCAATGGCGTGAAATGGCCCGTCGTCGATGGTGGCTCGACTATCGGCAAGGTGACCTCGGCTATCTACTCGCCGCGACTGCGCAAGAACATCGGGTACGCGTGGCTTCCGGCCGACCGCTCGAGCCAAGGCGCCTCTGTTCGGGTTGAAACGGAGTGGGGGACGCGAGGGGGGACCCTCGTCGAGACGCCGTTCGTCGACCCCGCAAAGCAGATCCCGGTCTCGTAGCGAGGGCGCGGGGCCGATTGCGACGTGGTGGCTGAAGGGTCGTTCAGCGCCTCCTACGGCTCCCGACGATACGGTCCGACGACAGACGGACTTGCCCGGTAACCTCGGTTTGAATCATGATTCAGCCGCCGCCCGCCGACCGCGCGGGCCGGGGAGGGACACCAGTGACGAATGAGCGGCAGGAGATGCTCGAGAACAGCGCGACGCTCTATTTCGGACCGTGGTACCGGCGATCGCCCTTCTTCGAGGCAACCCGACGGGCCGGCTGCAGCGCGTACGACATCTACAACCACATGCTGCTGCCCGCGTACTACGACGACCCCGAGGTCGAGTATTGGGCACTGCTCAACGACGTCACCGTCTGGGACGTGGCGGTGGAGCGGACGGTACAGGTGACCGGCCCCGACGCCGACCGATTCATCGACATGCTGACGTGCCGGGACCTAACGAAGTGCGCCGTCAAGCAGGGAAAGTACATGATCGTGACCGCGCCGGACGGTGGGATCGTGAACGACCCCGTTCTCATGCACATCGACGAGAACACCTGGTGGATGCAGCTCGCCGACGGGGACGCGCACATGTACGCGCTCGGCGTCGCCTCGCAGCTCGGCGTGGACGTCGAGGTCACACTTCCCGACGTGTACCCGATGCAGATCCAGGGAGCCAAGGCCGCGAAAACGCTCGAAAAGCTGGTCGGCGCGGGAATCTACGACATCAAGTACTACTGGTGCGATCGCTTCGACATCAAGGACATTCCGGTCGTGATCACACGGACGGGATGGACCGCCGTGCAGGGCTTCGAGGTCAACATCCTGTCGAACGAACGCGGTGACGACCTGTGGAACGCGATCTTCGAGGCGGGAGAGGAGTTCGGCATCCGCCCCGTGGCGCCCGTCGAGGCCCGCCGAATCGAGGCGGGCATCATGAACCTCAACTCGGACATGACGCTTGAGAACAACCCGTTCGAGATCATGGGGTTCGAACGCCTCGTCGAGCAGCAGCCGCAGGACTACATCGGCAAGGAGGCTCTGGAGCGCATCCGCCGGCAAGGCGTCACCCGCCGGCTCGTCGGCATCGAGTTCGAGGCCGAGGAGCTGCGTGCGGAGCTGTCGTGGTTCTGGCCCGTGCGCAAGGACGGAGCCGAGGTCGGCCGCGTGACGGATGCGGTGTGGTCTCCGAGGCTGCAGAAGAACATCGGTTACGTGTGGGTCCCGGTCGAGCTCTCGGAACCCGGTACCGAGCTCGACGTCGAATCCGAGCACGGGCTGATGAGGGGCCGCACGGCGAAGATCCCGTTCGTGGATCCCACCAAGGAGGTCCCGGCCTCCTCGCTGCGCGAGGGCTCGTAACGCGAAAGGGGTGCGGTGGAACGGACGACGTTGGACCGGCGGCCGGCTGCGACCGCGCCGCCGCCGACGGGCCTGCGCAGGGCGATCCTCCTCATCGAGAGGCGGACGAAGGAGCGCATCTGGGACTGTCGGATGTGCGGTCAGTGCATCCTGCACTCGACCGGCATGTCGTGCCCGATGCGGTGCCCCAAGAACCTGCGAAACGGTCCGTGCGGGGGGGTGCTCGTCAACGGCAACTGCGAGGTGCTGCCCGATCGCCCGTGCGTCTGGGTGGAGGCGTGGGAGGGATCGAGGAAGCTGCCGCTTTGGCGCGACCACATGTTCCACCTCAACAAGCCCGTCGACTGGCGGCTGCAGGAGACCTCGTCGTGGGAGAACCTCGTGACCGGGCGCGACGGCCACGCACCGGCGGGATGGCGGGCGAACGAGGCGGACGGATGAGAAGGGTGTTCGACGGGTGATGCCGTGAGCGAGCCTCGCAGCGGACTCCACCGCGTGCTGATCGACGGCGGGTTCGCGGTGACCGCCGAGCTGGAGACGACCGACAGCGCCGAGCCCGCATCCGTGTACCGACTCGCCGACGCCCTGCGCGGTCACGTGGACGCCGTGAACTGTACGGACAACAGCGCCGCCCACACGCACATCGCGCCGATAGCCGCGGCGCGGCTCCTCATCGACCGCGGCGTCGAGCCGATCGTCCAGCTGGCCTGCCGCGACCGGAACCGCCTGGCGCTTCAGGCTGACATCCTCGGCGCGGCCGCGCTCGGCGTACGAAACATCGTCTGCATGACCGGCGACGACGTTTCCGCGGGCGACCACCCCGAAGCCAAGCCGCTGTACGACCTCGATGCGCTGCACCTGATCAGAATCGCGCGGATCATGCGCGACGCCGGAACCTACCTGTCGGGCAGGGCTCTCGCCGATCCGCCGGACGTTCTGATCGGCGCCGTCGAGAACCCGTTCGCGCCGCCCGTCGATTATCGGCCCATGCGACTCGGCAAGAAGGTCGAGGCCGGCGCCGAGTTCGTCCAGACGCAGATCTGTTTCAACGTGGATCGCCTGCGAACGTTCATGGCGCGCGCCGCCGAGCTGGGAATCCTCGAACGAGTCTGGATCCTCGGCGGCGTGTTCATTCCGCGTTCCGCGCGGGCCGTTCGTTATCTGCGCGACGAGGTTCCGGGCATCGACGTCCCCGACGACGTGCTTCGCAGGATCGAGGCCGTACAGACAGACCGTCAGGGCGAGGAGGGCGTTCGGATGGCGCTGGAGATCGTGCGGGACTTGCGGTCGATCCCTGGACTATCGGGAATCCATCTCATGTCGATTCGAAACGCCGACGCCATCCTTCGCGTCATCGACGAGGCAGGCCTGCACCGCGGAACAGAGCGCGTGCAGCCGGTCCCGGCCGGGTAACTCCTCCCTCGAAGCCGCAACTCTTCGCGACGGCTCACCGACTTCTCACGAGGCGCTCAGGTCGGCGCCGCAGGATGTCCGTGTTGGTCCACATTCGCTCGAAGATCGTGAGGTTTCGATGAAACGCTTCACCGTTCCCCTCGTCCTCCTCCTCGCGCTGCTCGGCGGCGCCTGCACGTTCACTCAATCTCGCGCCGCGACAACCTCCTCGCCGGTCACTCGCGACACCGCGCAGGCCAGGGCCGATTTCCCCTCCACCTCAGCGGTCGTCCCGGTGGGCGGCGTCGTCGGCGTCGTCAGGAAGGTCCTGCCGGCCGTTGTGAACGTCGTGTCGTCGACGCCCGGAGGCACGGGCGAGGGGACCGGGTTCGTCGTCCGATCGGACGGCGTCATCGTGACGAACTTCCACGTTGTCGAGGGCGCCTCGAAGGTCACCGTGCTCACCTCGGCCGACGACCCCGTTCGGTACGACGCCCGAGTGATCGGCGGCGACCCGGAGGCCGACGTGGCCGTCCTGAAGGTCGAAGCGACGGGCCTTCCGACCGTCCCGCTGGGAGATTCGTCGAGGCTGCAGCTCGGGCAACAGGTCGTCGCCATCGGGTACGCACTCGGCCTGCAGGGCGGTCCATCCGTGACGACGGGCGTCGTCTCGTCGCTCACGCGCAAGATCACGGTCCCTGACCCCAACTGCCAGTCGTGCGCGAACGAGCAGCGCGTCTACGGAGATGTCGTCCAGACCGACGCCGCAATCAACCCCGGGAACTCGGGGGGTCCGCTCGTGAACATGGCCGGGCAGGTCGTCGGCATCAACACGGCCGGCGTGAACGCCGGAAACGCCGAGAACGTCGGGTTCGCCATCCAGATCGACGCCGCCAAGCCGATCGCCTTCCAGGCGGCCGAGCACCCGCAGGCGCCGGTCGCGTACATGGGCGTCGCCTCGGTCGACGCGTCCAATCCGCAGATCCAGTTCGAGCTGAACCCACCGGTCGACCGCGGCGCCGCCGTCGTCTCCGTCGTTTCGAACGGCCCGGCCGATCGCGCCGGCCTCCGGGTCGGTGACGTCATCGTCGCCTTCGACGGCACGACCATCGAGACGTCGCAGGAGCTCGGGACGGCCATCCGGTCGCATCGTCCCGGCGATACCGTGTCCGTCGACCTCGTCCGCTCCGACGGAAATCGGACCACCGTCGATGTGACGCTCGCCACGAACCCCGCCCCGCAGGCATAGGCCGCGCTGCGTGCGCTAGCCTTCGCCGCATGACGGCGCCCTTCGAATCGGGCGAACGCGTACTGCTCATCGACCAGCGCGACCGTCGCTATCTGGTGAGGGCGCTCGTCCCGGGCGAGGTCTGGCACTCGCACGGCGGCGCAATCGAGCACGACGCGATCATCGGCCGGGCGGAGGGAACGCGCGTCCGCACCGCGAGCGGGATGGTGTTTGCGTGCTTTCGGCCGACGCTCGCCGACTTCGTCCTGAAGATGCCGCGCGGCGCCCAGGTCGTCTACCCGAAGGATCTCGGGGCGATCCTGATCTGGGCCGACGTCCACCCCGGAGCGCGCGTCCTCGAGGCCGGGACGGGATCCGGGGCCCTCACCATCGCGCTCTGCCGCGCGGTCGGGGCCGAGGGTCGCGTGGTCTCATACGAGCTTCGAGAGGACTTCCACCGAACGGCGGCCGGCAACGTCGACGCGTACTTCGGCAAGCAGCCGGCTCAGCTGGACCTGCGACTCGGCAGCGTCGCCGATGTCGTCGAAACCGGGGAGCGGTTCGACCGGGTGGTGCTCGATCTCCCCGAGCCCTGGCCGCTGCTGGCCCCCGTCGACGCGGTCCTGGATCCTGGCGGAGTCCTGTGCGGATACCTGCCGACGACGATCCAGGTGCATGAGTTTGTGCTCGCGATGCGGCGGAGCGCGTACGAGCAGATCGAGACGTTCGAGGTGCTGCACCGTTCGTGGCACGTCGCGGCGCGAAGCGTCCGGCCCGATCATCGAATGATCGGGCATACCGGATTCATCACGATCGGACGAAAGACGTCCGACACGCCGGTTTCGACCCAACCACCCTCGGCTATCCCTTCGTAATTCGTTCAGGGCGTCGGAGTGAAGGACCGGGCCGAGCCTCCCGATGGAAATGAGGCCGGACGTATACTTGCCCGTCGCCGGGAGGTGCGCGATGCCCGAGGTCGATCCGCGGGAGCAGCAGGAGCGGTACGAGAAGCAGATCCACGAGCTTCAGACGCAGGTGCGGTTCCTCGAGGACGAGCTGGCCCTGCTCCGCCGCCGTCTGACCAATGCCCCGCGACAGGTGAGGATCCTCGAGGAGAAGCTGCTCGAGTCCAAGAGCGACCTCTCGCGCGCGCTCGGGCAGAACGAGAAGCTCGCCTCGACGCTCCAGGCCGAAAAGGAGCGGATCGAGGCGCTCCGCGAGGAAGTCGAAAAGCTTTCACAGCCTCCGGCCACGTTCGGCGTGTTCCTGGCCCGGAACGAGGACGACTCGGTCGACGTGTTCACCGGCGGCCGCAAGATGCGGGTGAACGCCGCGCCGGAGATCGACGTCCCGGCCCTGCAGCGTGGCGCCGAGGTCATCCTGAACGAGGCGCTCAACGTCGTGGAGGTACTCGATCCCGACCGGGCTGGCGAGGTAATGACGGTCAAGGATCGTCTCGGGGACGACCGCGCCGTGATCATCGGGCGCGGGGACGAGGAAATCGTGGCGACGCTCGCAGCATCGCTCCGCGGCGAAGGCGTCCGTGCCGGCGATCGGCTGCTGATCGATTCCCGGTCGATGGTCGCCATCGAGAAGCTCCCGAAGGAGGACGCGGAGGAGCTCGTCCTCGAGGAGGTGCCCGACGTCTCGTACGAGGACATCGGGGGGCTCGAGGGCCAGATCGAGGCGATCCGCGACGCCGTCGAGCTGCCGTTTCTGTACGCCGAGCTCTTCGCCGAACACCATCTCGAGCCGCCGAAGGGAGTCCTGCTCTACGGGCCGCCGGGTTGCGGAAAGACGCTGATCGCTAAGGCCGTTGCGAAGTCCCTCGCCGACAAGGTGCGCGAGCGAACGGGACGCCACGACGCGCACTCCTACTTCCTGAACATCAAGGGCCCGGAATTGCTCAACAAGTACGTCGGCGAGACGGAGAGGCAGATCCGGCAGATCTTCCAACGGGCGAAGGAGCGAAGCGAGGAGGGCCTGCCGGTCATCGTCTTCTTCGACGAGATGGACTCGATCTTCCGAACGCGCGGCTCGGGTATCTCGAGCGACGTCGAGTCGACGATCGTGCCGCAGCTGCTTTCGGAGCTCGACGGCGTGGAGACGTTGAAAAACGTCATCGTCATCGGCGCATCGAACCGCGAGGATCTGATCGACCCGGCCATTCTGCGACCCGGCCGGCTCGACGTGAAGATCAAGATCGAGCGCCCGGACTCGTCGCAGGCCGGCGACATCATGGCCAAGTATCTGAACGAAAACGTCCCGATCCACGACGACGAGATCGACCGTGCCGGTGGCGTGAAGACCGCGGTCTCACGGATGATCACGCAGACGATCGAGCGGATGTACGCGCCGAGCGACGAGAACCGATTCCTCGAGGTCACGTACGCAAGCGGAGACAAGGAGATCCTGTATTTCAAGGACTTCAACTCGGGCGCGATGATCGAGAACATCGTTCGCCGGGCCAAGAAGGAGGCCATCAAGCGTTTCCTGTCGACCGGGCTGAAAGGCATCCGGTCGGAGGACCTCGAACAGGCTATCCGCGATGAATTCAAAGAGAACGAGGATCTGCCCAACACGACCAATCCCGACGACTGGGCTCGCATCTCCGGAAAGAAGGGCGAGCGCATCGTGTACGTCCGCACGCTCCTCGGAGA
>JBKOWM010000112.1:0-11346 GCA_046724395.1 Actinomycetota bacterium | reverse complement strand
CGGCCGCATCGAAGCTCGATCGGTCGGTGTCCGAGACCGACCAGACCTCGGCGCGGAACTGGCTCTCGATCGCTGCAAAGACCGCGAGCTTGATCGTCGCGCTGTTCCTATTCGTGCTGGCGATCCAGCTGATGAAGGACGGTGCAAGAGCGATCGCGCCGTCCGTCCAGAACTCCCCCCTGTTCAGCAACGCGTTCTCCACGCTCGGGGCGGGCTGGCTCGGGGCCTACGTGGTGCTATCGGGATCGCCGATCGCGGCCGTGTCGCTCGGGCTGTTCTCCGGCGGTGCGATCACGCAGCTTCAGACGTTCACGATGCTGTCCGGGTCGCGGCTGGGCGCCTCGTTCATCGTTCTTCTCGTCGGCTTCCTGTACGCGATGCGCAATCGAGTGCGCTCGCGCGGCGAGTCTGTCGGCATGGGCGTCCTCGCGCTGTCGCTCACCGCGCTCGCGTACGTCCCAGGGATGCTGATCGGCTACGCGCTGCTCAAGACGGGCTCGCTCGACTTCGTCAGGTGGAGCGCGTCGAAGGATGCGCTGTCGCTGATCGACGTGATCTGGGGCCCGCCACTGCGTCTGCTGCAGGACATCGTGCCCGGCGGGCTGCTTCTGCCCGTCGGTCTCGGCATCATTCTCATCTCGTTCAGGCTCCTCGACCGGGTGCTTCCCGAGGTCGACGGCGAACGCGCCGCGGACGGCCGTGCCTCGCGGCTGAAGCGAACGTGGCCGATGTTCTTCCTCGGATGCGTCGTCGCGACACTCACCCTGTCGGTCTCGGTCGCGCTCACGGTTCTCGTGCCGCTGGCGAGCCGGGGCTACGTGCGACGCGACGAGGCGATCCCCTACATCATGGGCGCCAACATCACGACGCTTGCCGATACGCTCGTCGCGGCGATGCTGACCGGCAACCACGTCGCCGTGCACATCGTGCTTGCGGAGGCCATCGGCGTCTCGCTCGTCACGCTGATCTACCTCACCTTCTTCTACGACGGCATCAAGCGGACCGTGATCGGCCTGGACGACTGGCTCGTCACGTCGAACCGCCGGCTCCTCGCGTTCGTCGCGGCGATCTTCGTCCTGCCGGTCTTCTTCCTGCTCTCCGGCGTCGTCATCGGGCCGATCGCCCACTAGCGTTCAGTCGGTGCCGAACCTGCTGATTCGCGACGCCGTCGTCCTCGACGGCCGAGGATCGCCGCCCCGGCGCGCGTCGGTGTCCGTGGAGGGGGAAAGAATCGCCGCGGTGACCGACGGTGGCGTTCCCGGCGCCGACGTCGTCGTCGAGGCGACGGGGCTGGTCCTCGCGCCCGGGTTCATCGACACGCACAGTCACGCCGATCTCTCGCCGTTCGTCGAGCCCTGGATGGACAGCGCCATCCGTCAGGGGATCACGAGCGTCGTCGTCGGCAACTGCGGTACCTCGCCGTGGCCCGGCGCGGGGCTCGAGGAGGCGGCACAGCTCGTCGGCGTCAGCGCCTCGGACATTCCGGCGACTTGGACGTCGTTCGCGGGCTACCTCGACGCGATCGACGAGGCCCGCCCCGCGTGCAACGTCGCGGCGCTCGTCGGCCACGGCGCGGTCCGCGGAGAGGCGATCGGCGCCGAGCGTCGGCCGCCACTGCCGGACGAGCTGGAACGGATGAGGCGATCCGTCGCCGACGCGCTCGATCAGGGCGCCGTTGGCATGTCGACCGGCCTCATCTACCCGCCAGGGATGCACGCCGCCACCGAAGAGCTCGTCGAGCTCGCGCGCGTCGCGGGCGAGCGCGGGGGAATCTACGCGAGCCACATCCGCGACGAGGGCCGCCGAGTGGGCGACGCCGTGGCCGAGGCGATCCGCATCGGCCGTGACGGCGGTCTTCCCGCGCACATCAGCCATCTGAAGGTCGAGTCGTCGTACGTGTGGGGGCGTGCCGGAGAGCTCCTGTCGCAGCTCGACGGCGCCGGGGCGGAGGGTGCGGACGTGAGCGCCGACCAGTACCCGTATACAGCGTGGGAGACGTCTCTCGCGACCGTCCTCCCGCCGTGGGCGCCGGTGGCCGACCTTCGGAAGCTGGCGGCGGACCCGGCGACGCGGACCCGGCTCGAGTTCTCGATCGAGCACGGCGAGCCGGGATGGGCCGGCAATGTCGACGGCATTGGCTGGGAGCGCATCGTCGTCGGATCGCACGAACCCAACGCGTCCATCAGCGGCCGATCCATCGCCGACCTCGCCGAGGCCCGGGACACGCCGCCGACCGACATCGCGATCGAGCTCCTCCTGGCCGATCCGTTCACGGGGATGATCGGCCACGGGATGCTCGAGGACGACGTGCGACTGATCGCCGCTCGTCCGGACGTCATGGTGGGGACGGACGGCGTTGCAATCGCGCCGGACGGTCCGCTCGGCCGTTTCTTCGTGCATCCCCGCTACTACGGGACCTTTCCGCGAATCCTCGCCAGGTACGTCCGAGAGGCCGGTCTGCTCGACCTCGCGACGGCCGTCCGCAAGATGACGTCGGTCCCGGCGGAGCGTTTCGGCCTAAACGACCGAGGCCGGATCCAGGAGGGTGGCTTCGCCGATCTGGTGCTGTTCGACCCCACCCGCGTCGCGGACGAGGCGACGTTCGAGCGCCCACACGCGTTCGCCACCGGAATCGAGCTCGTCGTCGTGAACGGTCGCGTCGCGTGGAACGGGACGCGAGTCGATCGCGCGGGTCGCTCCCTTCGCCGCCGTCTGTAGCGATCCCCGGCCACCCTTCCGGACAGGAACCGCGCGCCGATCGGCGAGGAGCTCGCGTCTGACGATCCGGGTTCCGGACGTTCCGCCCGAAAGCAACGAGACTTTTGGCCCCTTCCACCGTAGCTCGAACGGCGGAGGGTCGTGGTTGGGAAGTTTCCACACGGGAGGGCCGAGATGATCACTCGCAGACAACTGCTGAAGGCGGGCGCCTACGCGGGCGGCTCGCTGATGCTCCTTCGCTCCGCCGCGCTGCGACGCGCGTGGGCGGCGCTGCCGGGCGGCACCCTCGACGCGGCCTCCCTTCCGAAGTTCGTCTCGCCGCTCGTCATTCCGCCCGTCATGCCGGCGACGACGACGCTGCAAGGAGACATCGCCTATTACCAGATCGCCGTCCGACAGTTCAGCCAGCAGATCCTTCCGGCCGGGTGGCCCGCCACGACGGTATGGGGTTACGGCCGCGTCGGAAAGACGTCGACATTCAACTATCCCGCGTTCACCATCGAGGCCGAGGTCGACCGGCCCGTGCGCGTGAACTGGATGAACCAGCTGATGGACGGGTCCGGTCATTACCTGCCTCACCTGTTGCCAGTCGACCCGACGCTGCACTGGGCGAACCCGCCCGGCGGCGAGGAGATGCGCGATATGCGGCCGGACTTCAACCGGACGCCGGGGCGGTACATGGGGCCGGTCCCGACCTCAGTGCACCTGCACGGCGGCCACAGCTCCGAAGAGAGCGACGGTCACCCGGAGGCTTGGTGGCTTCCGCCCGCGATCGACATCCCCTCGGGCTACGCCACCGTCGGCACCATGTACGACGAGTTCGCTGCCGAATTCGCGGCGAAGTGGGGCGCCACGTGGAAGCCGGGCACGTCGCTGTTCCAATACCAGAACGATCAGCGAGCCTCGACGCTGTGGTTCCACGACCACACGCTCGGCATGACGCGGCTGAATGTATACGCCGGCCCCGCGGGCTTCTACCTCCTCCGCGGCGGCTCCGCCGACCTTCCCGCCGGTGTCCTTCCCGGACCCGCGCCACGCCTCGGCGACGCGCCCGGAACCCGCTATTACGAGATCCCGTTGGCCATCCAGGACCGGTCGTTCAATACGAACGGGGCGCTGTTCTATCCGTCGAGCCGGGCGTTCTTCGACGGCTTCGAGGGTCCTTACATCGGCGAGGACGACAGCGATATCTCGCCGATCTTCAACCCGGAGTTCTTCGGCAACACGATGGTCGTCAACGGCCGCACGTGGCCCCTCCTGCACGTCGAGCCCAGGCGCTACCGGTTCCGTCTGCTGAACGGTTGCAACTCACGATTCCTCATGCTGAAGATCGTGTCGGATCCGCTCGCCCGCCGGCCGGTCCGTGCGGCGCTGCCGCTTTGGGCGATCGGGACCGAGGGCGGGTTCCTGCCAGCGCCGATTCGGGTCGATTCGCTGCTCATGGGCTTGGCCGAACGGTTCGACGTGATCGTCGACTTCACGGGGCTGAAGCCCGGGACGGCGCTGTACCTGATCAACGAGGCGCCCGACGAGCCATTCGGCGGCGGCCGCCCCGGCCGTGACTTCGACGCCGCCGACCCGACCACGACGGGCCAGGTCATGAAGTTCGAGGTCGTGCGGTCGGCGTCCCGCGACACGAGCGTCCCGCCGTCGCAACTCTCGCTGCCGACGTTCACGCCCCTCGGCGACGCGACCGTCACTCGACACGTCTCCCTCAACGAGGCGGACTCGGACGTGCTGCCCGGCGTCGGGCCGCGCGCGGCGTTCCTCGGGACCGTGGACGAGGAAGGGAACGGCGTGCCGCTCGGATGGGACGACGACGTCACCGAGAACCCGCGCGTCGGAGCGATCGAGAACTGGGTGATCCACAACTACACGGTGGACGCGCACCCGATCCACATCCACGAGGTGATGTTCGAGGTGACGGATCGCGAAGGCGCCGAGGACAAGAGCGAGCCGACCGGCCCCGAGGTCTGGGAGGCGGGATTCAAGGACACCGTGATCGCGTACCCCGGCGAGGCCACGACCGTGAAGGCTCACTTCGATCGGGCCGGACGCTTCGTGTGGCACTGCCACATCGTCGAGCACGAGGACAACGAGATGATGCGGCCGTATCGGGTCGGACGCTAGAAGGTGGCGAATACGGCGACCGGCGGACGCTGTGTCGGCGATCGGTGCTAATGTGCTGACGCGCAACTGCGAACCGAGAACGGAGCCGTTTGCTCCGGTGTGCTTCCCGCCCGGTCCGCTGCGTGGAGGGGGGGAACGGCCGTGGCTCTGAAGATCTCGGCGGAGGTGGTCGGACGCAAGCGGTTGAACGTCGTTCGTGCAGCCGCAGCCCTAGCACTCGTCGCGCCGCTTGGAATAGCCGAGCGCGCAACGGCGCAAACGCCCGCGCCGCAGTCGGCACAAGAGGTCCGCACCGTCTGGACGTCCGAGTTCGGCGTGTCGAGACCTCAGGGCCTCGCGTACTCGCCGACGCTCGACGAGCTGCTGGTTGCGGGGACGCGCGGACCGCAGACGCCGGTCGTGCGCCTCAACCGCGACGAGACGCGGCTCGGCTCGCTCCGGCTGCCCGGCGCGATCGAGCCCCGGACGCTCTCGTTCGACGCCGCGCGCGAGCGTCTGACGGCGGTAGAGGGCGGCGATCTCGTTTGGACGCCCGGCCGCAACCTCACGGCCGACACGCCGAGCGCGACGCGGACCGACATTTCCTCGCTCCGTCTGCAAGACCCGCTCGCCGCCACGTTCGACCCGTCCACCGGCACCTGGTTCGTGCTCGATGCCGGCGACGGGACGATCGTCGGCGTCGACCGGCCGGGCGGAACGCAGCTTTCGCTCCGCATCCCGGTGTCCGGCCTGGGCTCCGAGATCGACGGGATCGCCTACAACCCCTCCGACGGCCTCATCTACGTTGCAACGAGCGAACCTAACCTCCTCTACGCGATCGACCGCTCGGGACGCACTGTCAGCACGTACGACCTCACAACGCTCGACCTTCGAGATCCGCGTGCCATCGTGTTCGCGCCCAGCTCGGACGCCACCGACGCCTCCTCGACGCAGAACCTGTTCGTCGCCGATGCCGGCGACACGTCGACGCTCGGTGGCGTGACGGAGGTCAGCCTGGCGCAGGCGGTTGCGCTTGCGGTGCCGACGGTGACGGCGACGCTGGTCCAGACGATCCAGACCTCCAAGTGGTCACCGGCGAGTCCCGACCCGTCGGGCGTCGCCTACATCCCCGGTCGCGATCGACTGGAGGTCTGCGATTCGGAGGTCGAGGAGACAACCGGCGCCGGCTATCACGGCGTGAACCTGTGGCAGGTCACGAGATCGGGGACGGTGACCGATACCGGGACGACACTCGGATACCCCTCGAAGGAGCCGACGGGCCTCGGATACGACTCCGGGACGAACACGTTGTTCATTTCCGACGATGACGGGGGCAAGGTCTGGGTGGTGAAGCCGGGAGGCGATGGTCGCTTCGGCACCTCCGACGACGGTCTCTCCTTCATCAACGCCACCGGCTATGGAAGCACGGATACCGAGGATCCGGAGTTCCTGCCGTCCACGGGGCACCTGTACTTCCTCGACGGCGTGGGGACCGAGGTCTACGACATCAACCCGGTCAACGGGATCTTCGGCGACGGCAACGACGTCATGAGTCATTTCGACGTGGGACAGTTCGGCCCTGCCGACTGGGAAGGCCTCGGGTCCGATCCCGCGACCGGCAACCTGCTCGTCGGCGCGCGCACGCAGAAGCAGATCTACGAGGTGACGACGAGCGGCTCGCTCGTCCGCGTCATCAACGCCTCGGTGTCGGGGATGAGTTACATCTCCGGGCTCAAGATGGCGCCGGCCAGCAACGGTTCGGGCATGGACTACTGGATCGTGGACCGCGCCGTCGATAACGGGTCGAACGCCTCCGAGAACGACGGGAAGCTGTTCGAGGTCTCGATCGGATCGGGCTCGACGAACTCCCCGCCCGTCGTGACCAACCCCGGAAGCAAATCGAACACCGTCGGGGACGCCGTCAGCTATCAGATCAGCGCGACGGATCCGAACGGCGACGCCATCACAGCCTACGGGGCGTCCGGCCTCCCGACGGGCTTGTCGGTCGGCACGACGTCGGGCCTGATCACCGGGACCACGACGACCGCCGGCACCTTCGGGGTTACGATCACAGCGACCGACCAACGCGGGGCCACGGGTAGCGCCTCGTTCACCTGGACCGTCACCGCCTCGGGCTCCACGCTGACGTTCTCGCCAGTCGCCGACACGTTCGTGGCCTCCGATCGTCCCGAGAGGAACTTCGGCACGAGATCGACGGTGTCGACCGACGCGAGCCCCGTCAGGTACATCCTGGTGAAGTTCGCGGTATCGGGGACGGCGGGAAAGACAATCCGGGGAGTGCGATTGCGACTGTACTGTGTGAACGCGTCTCCGACCGGTGGAGGACTGTACCCGGTGTCGGTCAGCAGTTGGCAGGAGGGGACGGTCACATGGAACAACCAGCCGGCCGCCGGCTCCACCGCCATTGCATCGCTCGGAGCGGTATCGGCCAACACCTGGTACGAGGTCGACCTTGCGTCGCTGGTCACGGGCGATGGGACGTATAGCATCCGGATCGCCACGCCATCGGGGAACGCCGCCACGTACAACTCGAGGGAGGCGACCGCCGGGCTCACGCCGAGCCTGATCGTGACCCTCGGCTGAGGCCGCGCTCGCCACTGCTCGAGGCGCGTCGATGATTGACGTTGCAGCGCTCCGGCGTCCGCCGCGACTGCGGCCCGGCGACGTGGTCGCCGCGGTCTCCCTGTCGTGGGGTGGACCCGGAGCAATACCGCATCGATACGACGCCGGCGTACGCCAATTCGAGGACGCGTTCGGCGTCAAAGTCAAGCCCGCGCCGCACGCGCGTCGCGATCCTTCATGGCTCGCGGCGAATCCGCAAGCACGGGCCGATGACCTGATGTGGGCGTTCGAGAACCGGCGCGTTTCGGCCATCGTGTCGACGATCGGAGGCGACGATTCGATCAGGTTGCTTCCGCTGCTCGACCTGAACATCATCCGTTCGAATCCGAAGATTTTCCTTGGCTGTTCGGATGCGACGATCTCGCAATCGGCTTGTGTGAAGGCAGGAGTTCCGCCGTTCTATGGACCGGCCATCATGTCCGGCTTCGCCGAGAACGGCGGGCTGCATCGGTACCTGGCCGAGGGCGTCCGGCGCGTGCTCTTCGAACCGGAACCGATCCTTCGCTGGCCCGAGAATCGGGATGGCTGGACGGTCGAATACCTGGACTGGATGGACCCGGTGAACCAACGACGCCCGCGGACGCTTCGTCGATCGAGTGGCTGGCGTTGGCTCGGCGGTGAGACGGCCGAGGGACCGATCGTCGCGGGCTGCCTCGAGCCACTCGACTGGCTTCGAGGGACGCCGTGGTGGCCGGATCTCGACGGGGCGGTCGTCGCACTCGAAACCTCCGAGGAACAGCCCTCGATCGAATATGTGAAACGGTTCCTTCGATCGATCGCTGCAACGGGCGAGCTCTCCAGGATTGCCGCCCTGCTCATCGGGCGGCCGGGCGGTGCGAATCTCGCCGTCGACCAGCACGCCGCTTACGATGATGCCGTGCTGGCCGTCGTGCGCCAAGAGCAGGGACTTGTCCGCATGCCGATCGTGACGCAGATGGACTTCGGTCACACCGATCCGATATGGACGATTCCGATCGGCGTGCCGGTGCGGGTGGACCCGGCGAACAAGCGGGTGACGTTCCAGACGCCGGCCGTCCGTTGACGGTCCGGCGTTCATCCGCGCCGGTTCGATGATCGCCGCGGGGCCGGCCCGATCCCTTACCCGAGTCTTTCGTCCTCGCGGTCTGCTCGGCGCAGGTCCGGGTCCCGCGCTGCAGGTTCCCCGAATCCTCCTCCTCCGCTCGTCTCGACACGAACGAGCGAACCCGGCTCGAGTGTGAGGGTCGCCTTCATCGGGATATCGATGGGCTCCCCGTTCGGATCGAAGATCATCAGGCGGCTCGGCGCTCCAGAGTCCCCTCCCAGGACCCCCGATGGCGCGAATGCGGGGTTGGTCTGCTCTACGTAGATGGTGAGGATCTGTGGGAAGCCGAGGATCTCGTACTCGCGTCGGAGTCCGAGCCCACCCGAGTACTGACCGGCGCCCTGCGAGCCCGGGAGCAACTCGGTGCGTACGATCCGGACGCTGTATTCGGCCTCACCCACCTCCACCGGCACCAGCCCGACATTCGACATGTAGGTATCGACGCCGTCGAGGCCGTCGCCGTCGCGATGCGCGCCGGTTCCGCCGCCGATCACGTCCCCCATCACGGAGGCCCGTCCGGTCTTGGGGGAGACGCTGTCTAGATTCGCCCCGACGAAGGCAACGCACCCGCTGGCGACACCCTTCTCGGGCCAGATCTCGGACGCGGCCCGCACGAGCACATCGGCCAGACGCTGGCATGTGTTGTGGCGGACCGAGACGGCCCCCGGCGGTCTGGGGTTCAGAACGCTTCCTTCCGGGCACTCGATCTCGACCGCGCGAAGCACGCCGTCGTTCGTCGACAACAGTGGGTCGGTCAGCGCACGCATCAGGTAGACGATGCAGGCCCTCGTGCTGGCCCATGGGACGTTGAGCGCGCCGCCGATCTGCGGCGACGAACCAGACAGGTCGACGCGCAGCCGGTCGCCACGCTTTGCCAAGCGTGCGTGGATGCGCGTCGGCGGCCCGCCGAGCCCGTCGTCGTCCAGGAACCCCTCCGCCGCGCCCTCACCGTCCGGGAGCTCGAGCAGTGCGGCCCGCATGGCCGCTTCTACATGGTCAAGCGCCTGAGCGAATGCGCGCGCCACAACCCGCTCGCCGAACCTCTCGACGATCTCCTCGATCCGACGCCGCCCGAGGTCGCACGCTGCCCGTTGTGCACGCAGGTCTGACATCGTCGACAACGGATCGCGGACATTGTTCGTGATCATCGCGACCAGATCCGGGTCCTCGAGGCCGGCGCGCGCTAGACGGACGGGAGGCAGAACCAAGCCCTCGGCGTAGAGGTCGCGCAGGTGTGCTCCCTCCGTCCCGGGGTTCACGCCGCCGACGTCAACGTGGTGCGCCGTCGCTCCGGTCCAGGCGAACAGTCGTCCACGCACGAACACCGGCATGAGGATGTTGACGTCGGGCGTGTGCATGCAACCCATGTACGGATGGTTCGCGATAAAGACGTCCCCCGGCTGTATCGCGTCTCGCCACTGCTCGAGCGTCGACTTGACGACGAGCGACATCGCCCCGAGCTGTGCTGGGATGTAGTCGGCCTGTGCGATCAGTTCGCTATCTCCGGCGAACACGGCGCAGCTGAAGTCGTCCATTTCGCGAATGATGGGGCTGAAGCTCGACCGCTTCATCACCGCGCCCATCTCCTCGGCGGCCGACAGGAGCCCGGCGTGGACGAGTTCGAACGTGATCGGGTCAAGACGACGACGGTTCGTCGGGCGAGTCACCGGCCGCCTCCAGTCTCCTCGATCCACAGGTTGCCGAGCACGTCCACCCGCGCGAACTGACGAGGCAGGACCAGAGTTGTCGAGTCCATCTCCTCGATGATCGCCGGCCCATCGACTCGGTTACGCGCCCTGAGCGCCTCGCGGCGAAGCACCGGCACCGACCGGCGTCTTCGTGTCCCGGGCAGCAGCAGCGGCCGGGTCGCGACCTGCGCGTCCCTCGGCGGGCGCGGACCGCCGCGCGTTACCTCCGCGGGCGTGGGCGCGGCGATCGCGCCGAACGCCGAGAGCCGCAGGGTGACGAGTTCGACGATGTCGTCGCGGTTGGCGTGGCCATACGTCCGCTCGTGGAGCTCGTGGAAGTCGTCGGCAAGATGACTCAGCGCATTCGCCGAGAGCCCACCGACCGGGACGGAGAGTTCGAAGCCCTGCCCGAGGTATCTGCAGTCGACGGTCGCGAGGATGCGCACGTCCGACGCGGCGACCCCATCGTCGCGAAGCTGCGACCTCGCGCGGCCTGCCGCCTGCCGATACCACCCGACGAGCTGCCCAGCGTCGGCCGGATCGAACGGGTGCAAGACCGTCTGAGAGTCGTCCAGGCGAAGGTCGGCGGCGACGAGGCCGGCGGCCGAAAAGAGCCCCGGATGGACTGGCACGACGACCGCGCCAAGCGCCAGCTCGCGGAGCAGACGACCCGCATGCAGCGGTCCCGCCCCGCCGAAGGCCACAAGCGTGTATCCCGACGGATCGAGGCCGCGCTCGACGGACACCCGCCGGAGCGCGCGCACGACGTTCGCCATCGCGACGGCGATGATCCCCTCGCCCGCCTCGTCGACGTCCATCCGTAGTGCGTCGGCGACGCCGCCGACGGCGGCCCGGCTGGCGTCCACGTCCAGCGTCAGCCGCCCGGCAAGCTGTGTGTCGCTGCCGAGCGAGCCGACCACGACGTGGGCGTCGGTCAGCGTGGCGTCCTTTCCACCGCGCCCGTACGCCGCCGGGCCGGGATCCGCCCCTGCGCTCCGGGGGCCGACGCGAAGCCGCCCCGCGGCGTCGACCGATGCGATGCTGCCACCACCCGCGCCGACGGTGACGACGTCGATCGAAGGCGCCAGGATCGGATGCACGTCG
>JBKOWM010000155.1:0-21600 GCA_046724395.1 Actinomycetota bacterium | reverse complement strand
GGCCTGTCGACCGTGGAGCGGCCCGGCGCCATCGCCCTGCTCGGCGTGCTCCGCTGGACCGGCGTCGGGCTGCCCGCGGCCGCTGCCGGCACGGAGTGCGCGCTGGGCGTTGCCGTCGGCCTCGCGTCCGCAGCCCTGGCGCGGGCCGGCGGGGCCTCGCGTGCGGGTTGGTGGCTGGCCGGAACGCTCGCCGGGACGTTCGCAACGCACCTCGCCGCCGGGTACGTCTCGAACCTCGTCTTCGCGGTCGTATTCATCGCGGCGCTCGCGGTCCTCGACGATCCGTCTCGTCGAGCCATTGCCGCCGCGGCGATCCTCACCGGGGCCGGCGGCCTCGCGCATCCGCTGTTCTTCTTCGTGGGAGCGGGCGTGCTCCTTGGGGCGGGCGCGCTCGCGTTCGCGCGGGCGCGCGACGAGACGGTCCGGGCGGCGGTGGCGACCCTCGGCGGCGGCGCGATTCTCGTGCTCGGCTGGTTGTCGATGCTGGCTGGTCCGTCGACTCTGCCCGGCGATACGTCTCAGGACGCGTTCCTAAGACGAGCGGACCTTCATGACACGCTCGCACACGCCTACCGCGATCGGTTGATCCATCGATGGACGCGCTATGTGCAGTGGGCGTCCGTGCCGCTCGCCGTCCTCGGCGCCACACGCCCGAGCGGATGGGTCCGCCGAGCGCTGTGGGCGTGGCTCGCAATCACGGCGGCCGGCGTGCTCGTCGGCGCCGTAACGGCCTGGTTTCCACCCGACCGATTCGTGACGTTCGGCTACGCGATTCCGATTCTCGCTGCCTTTGGCGCAGTCGCCCTCGTCGAGCGGTGGCGCATGCGACGACTGGCGATCGCGGTGGCGACGGCCGTCGTCGCCGCGATGATCGCGGGAGCGGGTATCGCATGGTTGCGCGAGAAGCCCTACCTGGGTACCGATGCGGTCGACGACATCACGGCGGCCGCGCGGTATGCCGCCGCCACGGACCCGGGAACGCCGTGGGTCTTCCCGGTCGATTCCCCATCGTCGAGGATCTCGTTCCTCGCGACGCGCGTCCGAAACGTCATCCGCGCGGCGGTGCCGCCCGATCGCATTGCCGACGTCTACGTGATCGCGCCGCCGCCGCCGACCTCCCTCTCCCCGGCCGACGAGCGCGAATGGGCGGCGCTCGCACGACTGTACGCGGCCGACGCGGCCGCCGCTTCGCGCAACGCGCCCGCGCCGATCGTGATCGACATCGCGGCGTTCGACGCACGAGACGACGACCGTCGTCCGGAGTGCTCGGCCGCTTCCTCACGCGACGCGAGCTCCCCGGTCTGTAAGGCCCTGCACGATCCCGGGGTCGAGGTGACCGACGGAGTGTTCCTCTCCGGCCTGTCACAGCCCGTCCCGGCCGCATCGCGCGACACCACACTCGATTCGTCGATGTCGACCGTCGCTCTGGCCGGGCCGCTCGTGCTCGTGCTCCTCGCCGTGGCGGGGCTCGGCTGGACGTCGCTCGTCGTGCGCGACCCCATCCTCGCCCTCGCGCTCGCGCCCGCGTTCGGGGCGGCGGCCGTGGTCATCGGCGGCGTGATCTTCGACCGTGTCGGTCTACGCCTGGACGGCGCCGGGCCTGGTTGGCTCGTCCTGCTCGTCGTGACGGGGGTCGGCTACGCCGCCCTCGTCGCCGAGCGGCGTCGACGTCCGCACCCGGCGCCACAAGGCGAGCGCTAGCCACCCGAGCATCGCGATCACGAACGGCGTGATGACGTAATGCCCGATGATGAGGCTGGTCCGGTAGAGCTGCGGTAGGTCGGCGGGCTCGCTGCGGAGCTGAGACATGATGAGCGCCGCCGAGAGCGCGACCGTCACGATCCTCGGCTCGCGCGGCAGAAGCCATGCGAGCGGCAACACCCAGGCGACGTACCACGGAAGCAACACGGGGCCGAGCAGGATCAGGAACAGGAGCGCCCATCCCCATGCCGCGCCGAGCTCCTCGTCGGGGAGACCTCGCCTTCGCCCGACCGAGCGGGCGATCACCAACACGACGAAGACAAGCGCGAGCGCGAACCCAATCCGAGCGAGCCACCCGAGCGACACGACGTCGAGCGCGCGATGGAAGAAACGCGACGGCGCCAGCCAGCCCTCGTGCCCCGCAAGCTCGACCATGCCGAGCGTGGGGTCGTGCGTCTGCAGGAACGGAGCCGCGAACGCGAGCGCGATGACGGCGGCGAGGCCGATATCCACGACGGCCTCCCGCGCGCGGCGGCCCGGGGGCCGGCGCGCAACGAGCGCGACGACCAGGAGGAGCAGCGGCAGACCGGCCGAGACTTTCACGAGCGCGCCGAGGGTCAGCGCGACGATCGCGAAGCGTTCCCGCCCGCACACGACGAGTCCGAACGCGCCGGCGATCGAGAGCGCGACGAACATGTCGTTGTGACCGCTCGCGACTGAGTGGAACAGGATCACGGGGTTGGCACCGAACGCGGCGATCGCGAACGCTGCTCGCCGGGGCCACCGGCGGCGCACCGTCACCGTGACGACGGCGAGGGTCGCCAGGCTCGCCGCGATCGCGAGCGACCGGAACACGACGATCATCGCGGTCACGTTCGTCGCAACGCGCACGACCGCCGAGGACACGAGCACCCATAGCGGCCCGTACACGGCCGGCGTGTCCACCCACTTCGGGCCGACGTAGAGGGCGAGTACGTCGTGCTTGAAGTCGGCGGGCGTTGCGACGTACGGGTTGGCGTGGTACACGCCGGCGATGCGGCCGTAATAGGCGTACGAGTAGACATCGCGCGAGAACAGGAGCGGTAAGAGCGCGACGATCACGTGCCCCCCGACGGCGATAGCGAGCACGACGCGGGCGCTCACCGCGCCGTTCCACGCCGCCCAGGCGAGCAGCGCGAACGAAGCCGCGGCGAGCACCACCGCGACGACGCCGGCCACGGCCACCCCCGTCGGGCCAACGGCATCCAGGCCGACGGCGGCGGCGAGCCACCGCATCGGTCCCGACGGAAGCGCAGCCGAGGGCAGTAGCGGCTGGAACGGCGACGCGGGCGCCGCCGCCACCGTCGCGAGGAACAGGATCGAGAGGGCCGACGCCGCCGGGGCCACCCGTCGAACGCGTGCCGGCTGCACGGTTCGCGACGCTATCACCCAAGTCTGCGCCCCGGATCCGAACCAGTGCCCAGGCTCCACGGCCGCGACGCGTTCTGCCGGTACGCTCGACGCGTCGTGCCGGCGATGCCGTCCGTCTCGCCCGAGGTCCGCCGCATCCTCCGGATCGCCCTCCCCGCCGCCGTCGGGGTGTTCGGCGCCTGGCTCGGCATGGCAGTCTGGGGGTCATCGACGTCGTCGATGGGCCCCTTTCAGGTCCGGCTGTCAGCGCAGTTCGGTCCCGGCGCCACGGACATCGTCCTTCCTCCGCTCGGTCACCTGACGGCGCACACGCACGACGCCCCCCTCCGCATTCGCGCCACGCTCCTTGACGTTCGCATCAACCAGCTGACGGAGGCGCTGACCAACGGCGGCGTGTCCGCGCTGGTCGATCGGGTCGCCGCCGCCGCCGACCGCGCCGTTCGGTTCCTCGCCATCAGGATCCTGCTGATCGGCGTTGCGACCGCTGTCGCCCTCGCGCTGCTCGCGTTTCGCGGCGACCGCCGGGCCGTCGGTATCGCGGCGCTCTCGGCCGTGCTGGCCGTTGGCGGGACGGAGCTGGCCGCCATCGCGACGTTCGACAGGGAGGCGTTCCGCGCGCCGACGTACTCCGGATCGCTCGCCCTCGCGGCGAGGGTCATCCCGCCGGTCCGAACTGTCGAGCGGATCGACGCCTATCAGGAGCAGCTCGCGCGCGTGATCGACGGCGCGATCGGCGCCTACACCTCGATCCAAACGAACGCGATCGGGGGCGAAGGGGAGATCCGCGTCCTACACATCGGCGACATCCATCTGTCGCCGCTCGGCTTCGACTTCGCACGGCAGATCGCGCGCGGCTTCGACGTCGACCTCGTGATCGACTCGGGCGACACGACGTCGTGGGGAACGGAGCCCGAGGACTTCGTCATCCGCGACATCGCGTCGTTCGGACGCCCGTACGTGTGGGTCCGCGGGAACCACGACTCCCGTCGACTCCAGGGCGAGCTCGCGAAGGTCGAGAACGTCCACGTTCTCGACGGGGCCACGGTCCTGCTTCACGGGCTGCGCATCTACGGCCTCGGCGACCCGATCCCCCCATCGGTGACGCGCGACCTCCCCGACGACGTGTTCGAGGCCAGGACCCGAGCCGTCGGCGATCGGGTCCTTGACGACCTGTCCGAGCTGCCGCCCGTTGACATCGTCGTCGTTCACGACGATCGGATGGCGGAGTCGGCCGCCGGCCGCGTCCCGCTCGTTCTGTCGGGACATTTCCACGAGGAGCAGGTGCGCGTCGTCGACGGGACTCTGTTCTTGCGGGTCGGAACGACCGGCGGGTCGGCCCTGACGACGTTCCAGCCCGACGCGAACATCCCGCTTTCGGCCGAGGTCCTGTATTTCGCGCCCGGGACGCCTCCGACGCTCATCGCCTACGACGTCATCGAGCAGTCCGTGAAGACGGGCTCGCTCACCGTGACCCGCCACACGGTTGCGGCGGAGTACGGGGAGCTGACGCCGAGCCCGGTGCCGACGACGGCTAGTCCCTCGCAGACGCCGAACGCCGAGCCGTCGACGCGGACATCCGCGACGCGCTGAGCAGACGTCAGTCCGCGGCTTCGGTCTTCGCCGCGCGGTAGAGCGCCCGGACGAGCCGGTAGATCGTGTACGCGAGGAAGATCGCGCCGATGAGGGCCTTGATCTGGTCCTCGTTGAACCTCGACCGCTCCGCCAGCGGCCTGGCGACGACGTCGGCGGCGCGGCCGCGCCAACCGCTGAGGCCGACCTTGCCCATCTCGTTGACGTTCACGGCACCTCTCCTCGTTCGCTCGTCCGCGCCGCCGGGATCGCCGGCGGCGGGATCAGCCTACCCTCGCCACTCCCCGCGGAACCCGGCCAGCGTTCGTACCCGCCGCGTGATCTGAGTGGAGCTGCCCGCACGCCGCGTCGATCTCTCGCCCCCGGGTGTTCCGAACGGTGACGTTCGCGCCCGCGCGGCGGAGCACGGCTGCGAACCTCTCGATGCGCTCGTGGGGGCTCGGGAGCGACGGCCACCCGGGCGTCGGGTTGAGCGGGATCAGGTTGACATGGGCGCCGAGGCGTCGCGCGATCCCGACGAGCTTTCGCGCCTGATCGTCGCTGTCGTTCGCGCCGTCGATCATCGCCCACTCGATCGATGGCCGGCGATGCGTCGTCTCGCGCCACGCGAGCACGGCCCGCTCGAGATCGGCCAGCGGCCAGAGACGGTTCACGGGCACCAGCCGGTTTCGAAGTTCGTCGTCGGCGGCATGCAGGCTCACCGCGAGCCCGATGCGCGGGAAGCGTGCGGCCAGTCGCCGAATCGCCGGGACCACGCCGACGGTCGAGACGGTGATATGCCGATCGCCGAGCGCGAACCCGTTCTCGTCGGTCAGCCGCTCGAGGGCGCCGAAGGTGTTCCGCTCGTTCGAAAGCGGCTCGCCCATCCCCATGAAAACGACGTTCGTGAGTCGCCGAGGCGTCGAGGGAGGCAGCGCGGCCGCCTCTCGCCGCGCCCACCACGCCTGCGCAGCGATCTCTCCCGCCGTAAGGTTGTTCCACAGTCCCATCTGGCCCGTCGCGCAGAACCCACATCCCATGGCGCAACTGGACTGGCTCGAGATGCACGCCGTCACCCGATGGCGGTATCCCATGAGGACGACCTCGACCAAGTGTCGTCCACCGAGGCGAAGAAGCGCCTTGCGCGTTCTCCGATCATGCGCGGCGCGCTGCTCGACGACCTCGACTCCGAGCGGAAGCTCCGTCTCGAGTCGCGTGCGCGTCCGCGCGGGAACGTCGCTCAGCTCCTGGTACGTCGCTGCCCGCTTCCAGAGCCCCGCGAAGACCTGGCGCGCGCGAAACGCCGGCTCGCCGAACGCGGTCATCCGATCGCCGAGCTCCTCGAGCGAGAGGTCGAAGGCGGTCACCGTCCGAGCGTAGCCGAGGACGTGGGTAAGGGTTTGGCGTGACGCTCGGCCTCCGCCCACCCGTCCGACCCATGCTGGCGCGCCTGGCTCGGACGCTGCCCGACGAGCACGACGGCGACTTCGTCTTCGAGCCGAAGTGGGACGGCTTCCGGTGTTTGGCCTTCCGCGACGGGCGCGACGTCGATCTACGAAGCCGTCACGACCGTCCGCTCTCCCGCTACTTCCCCGAGATCGTCCGGGCGCTCGGGTCGCTTTCGGCCGAGCGCTTCGTGCTCGACGGGGAGATCGTGCTCGTCTGGAGCGGCGTGCTGGACTTCGAGGCGCTGATGTCGAGGCTGCACCCGGCCGCCACCCGCGTCGATGCGCTCGCGCGAGAGACACCCGCGACCTACGTCGCATTCGACCTCCTGGCCGAGGGCGACCACGACCTCCGCGCGCACTCGTTCGACCAGCGGCGCGCGCGGCTCGAGGCACTGCTCGCCCATCCGCCGGATCGGATCGCGCTCACGACGACGACGGCGGACGCGCGCCTGGCCGCGGAATGGCTCGGGCGGTTCCGCGGCGGCGGCATCGACGGCGTGGTGGCCAAGGAGCGTGGATCCGCGTATCAATCCGGGCGGCGTGCGATGGTGAAGGTCAAGACGCTGCGGACGGCCGACTGCGTCGTCGCCGGCTACCGACCGTTCGTGGACACGCCCGCGCTGAGCTCGCTTCTGCTCGGGCTGTACGACGAGCGGGCCGCGCTGCACCACATCGGCGTCGTGCAGGCGTTCTCGGACCGGCAGCGCGTCGAGCTGGTCGAAGAGCTCGCGCCGCTCCGCATTCCGCTCGAGCAGCATCCGTGGGCGCGAGGGTTCCTCATCGACCGCAGCCCGATGGGCCGGCTGAAGGGCTCGGCCGCGCGATGGACGCCCGACATGGAGCACGACTGGCTGCCTCTTCGACCCGAGCGCGTCGTCGAGGTCGCCTTCGACCAGGTCGACGGGACGCGGCTGCGACATCCTGCGCGCTTCGTCCGGTGGCGACCGGATCGCGAGCCGAGCTCGTGCGGCCTCGAGCAGCTCGAGGCGGCAGCGCCCGAGCTGCCGCTGGCCGTCACCCGATGAGGTCGCGCGGCGAAGCGGCGCGGCAGGTCGAGGTGGACGGGCGGATCGTCCGGCTCTCGCATCTCGACCGCGTGCTGTGGCCGGCGACGGGCTTCACGAAGGGGGCGATGCTCGACTACTTCGCTCGCGTTGCGCCGTGGCTGCTGCCACATCTGCGGGCACGCCCGATCACGATGTGGCGGTACCCCGAGGGAGTCGAATCCGACGGCTGGTGGCAGAACGAGTGCCGCGGCGCACCCGAGTGGGTGCGGCGATACGAGTACGACGCCGCAGACGGCCGGCACCACCGCCACTGCGTCGTGGACGACGTCCCGGCGCTGCTCTGGGTCGCGAACCAGGGCACGGTCGAGCTGCACCCCTTCCTGTTCGACGCCGAATCGCCGCGGACGCCGCTCGTCGTGGTCTTCGACCTCGACCCGGGCGACCCGGCGACGCTCGCCGACGCGTGCCGGGTGGCGATTCGCGTGCACGAGCTCCTCGAGCGGACGGAACTCCGCGCGTTCGCGAAGAGCTCGGGCGTCGCGGGATTGCACGTCTACGTTCCGCTCAACGAACCGCACACCTTCGAGCAGACGAAGGCGTTCGCGCGGGCGCTCGCCGGCATCCTCGCCCGGGAACGCGACGACGTCGTCGTCCGTCAGTCGCGATCGCTGCGCGCCGGCAAGGTGCTGGTCGACTGGCTGCAGAACGACCCGTTCCGTTCGACCGTGGCTCCGTACTCGCTCCGGGCGACGCGGGAGCCGAAGGTCTCGATGCCGGTCACGTGGGACGACGTCGAGGCCGGGGTCGATGGCGAGACCGCCCCGCTGCTTCCGGGCCCGGACGAGGCCCTCGAGCGACTCGAACGCGACGGCGATCGGTTCGAGCAGGTGCTCACGCTGCGGCAGCGGTTGCCGGGCTCCTGAACGGGCGCGCGCGACGCCGGTGCGTAGGATGCACCGATGCCGTACGCGGGGGACGACGACCTCGAACGCGCGGCGGAGTCGCTCGCGGCCAAGATCCCGCCCGAGCTGGCTCCGCTCGCACGTGCGGCTTTCGACTACGCCTGGTCTTGGATGCCAGGCGGTCGCGACCTCTTCACTGCGATCGACCCGGGGCGCTACTGGTTCTACAGCGGGAACCCCGTGCAGGTGCTGGAGCAGGCGCCCGGCCGTCGGCTTCACGAACTCGCGGCGGACGGCGACTTCGTCCGCAAAGCGACGGAGCTGGACTGGGCGTTGCGCGCGAACCGTGAGCGGCCCGACGCCGCCGCGCCGAGCGTCGCGTTCGTCTGCGCCGAGTTCGGCGTCCACCGGTCGCTGCCGATCTACTCAGGCGGTCTCGGCGTCCTCGCCGGAGACATCCTGAAGGAATCCTCGGATCTGGCACTGCCGATGGTCGGCGTGGGCATCCTCTACGGCAAGGGAGTCTTTCGGCAGCGGATCGACCCGAGCGGGTGGCAGCAGGAGTTCTGGACTGACGTCGACGCCGACGCGCTCCCGCTCGCGCTGGTGACGAACGACGGAACGCCGCTGCGGATTCGGGTACCGATCAGCGGCCGGGACGTCGAGGCACAGATCTGGCGCGCGCGGATCGGTCGCGTCCCGCTTTACCTCCTCGACGCGAACGTCCCGGAGAACGGAACTCTCGAACGATGGATCAGCGGACGCCTGTACGTCGGCGATCCGGCGATTCGTCTCGAGCAGTACGCGCTCCTAGGGATCGGCGGCGCGCTGGCGCTTCGAGAGCTCGGCATCACGCCGGACGTCGTGCATGTGAACGAGGGCCATGGCGCATTTGCGCCGCTCGAGATCGCTCGCGAGCACGCATTGGAGGGTGCGTCTATGGACGAGGCCGTCGTGCGCGCGCGGGCCGCGAGCGTCTTCACGACGCACACACCGGTGCCCGCCGGGAACGAGGCGTATCCGACCGCCGAGGTGCTCGACGTGCTCGGCGAGCCGTTTGCTGAATGGGGCGAACGCGTCGCCGAGCTCGGCCGGGTCGACTCGACGGACGAGATCGGCATGACGACGCTAGGGCTGCGGCTGTCTCGGGCCGCCGTCGGCGTCAGCCGGCTGCACGGCGCCGTGGCCCGCTCGATGTGGCGCGGGGTCTGGCCCGACGTCGGTGTCGAGGACGTGCCGATCGGCCACGTCACGAACGGCGCCCACGCGCCGTCGTGGATGTCGGACGAGATGCGAGCGCTGCTGGATCGGTACCTATGGGCGGGCTGGCACGCGAGGGCCGACGACCCGTCGGCATGGGCGGGCGTCGACGAGATTCCCGACCATGAGCTGTGGGAGGTCCGGGCACAGCTGCGCCGGAGCCTCGTCCGGTACGCGCGCGAGCAGGACCTCGCCGCCCGCCTGTCTCGCTACGAGTCGCGCGGAAGCCTCGAGACGGCGTGGTCGGGCCTGGACGAGGACCGCCTGACGCTCGGCTTCGCGCGTCGCGTCGCCACATACAAGCGGCTGTCCCTGCTCTTCTCCGACGTGGAGCGCATCTCCGCGCTGCTCGGCAAGCCCGACACGGTCCAATTCGTGATGGCCGGCAAGGCCCATCCCAAGGACGAAGAAGCTAAAGCGAGTCTCGCCCGCCTCTTTCGCGAGCAATGGCCGGCGGAGGTCGGCGCCCGCCTGGTGTTCCTGGAGGACTACGACATCGCGATGGCTCGCCGACTCGTGGCCGGCACGGACGTCTGGGTCAACCTCCCGCGCCTTCCCATGGAGGCGAGCGGCACAAGCGGCATCAAGTCCGCGATGAACGGCGGCATCAACCTCTCCGTCCTCGACGGGTGGTGGGCCGAGGGCTACGACGGCTCGAACGGTTGGGCGATCGACAGCGATCCGTCCCTGCCCGCATCGGAGCAGGACGCGAACGATTCGTCGGCGCTCTTCGATCTCATCGAGAGCCGGGTCGTCCCGCTCTTCCACGAGCGCGACGACGCCGGCGTCTCGCACGGTTGGGTATCGATGGTGAAGGCGTCGATCCGCACCATCGGTCCCCGCTTCGGCGCGACGCGCATGATGCGCGAGTACGTTCAGCGCGTCTACTCGATCGGTTGAGCGCTTTTTCCGCCGCTCGGAGCGATGGAGGTGATCTGCGTCGACGCATAGCGCCTGCGCCACATCCACGCAGCCGCGCCGAACCCGCAGACGGCCAGCGCGAAGAACCACACCCGGTCGTCGACGAACTGCGCGGCCGCGCCGCCCACGGTCGGGCCGATCAACCCCGATCCGGCCCACACGAGATTGATCAGCGCCCCGACGACCGCGACGTTGAACCCGCCCTTCGCGGCGCCGGCTACGCCGAGCGGATACGTCAGCGCCACGAGGACGCCGGTCGTCACGCCCATCGCCACCAGAAACGCGATCGTCGGGGGCGGGGCGACGCCGACGACCGCGATGAGCACGCAGGCGGCGAAGACGGCCGTCCACGCGGCCGACAACCGGAGCGTCGCATACCGCTCGGCGCGGGCGGAAGTGAACGCGCTCGCGACGACGAACACGATCGATGCCGCCGAGAACGCGAGGCCGATCTGGGAAGCCCGGAATCCGTGCTCGTCGAGCCGCAGCGGCACGAGGAGCTCCGCGCTCATCCACAGTAGAGCGACGGCGAGCGTGAGGACCAGGCTGGAGCGCATCATGACATCGACGCGCGCGGCGCTCAGCATCTCTCGAAGCGGTGGCCCGGGGTCGACCGCGCGGCCGCTCGGCGAGGGCAACACCGCGAGGACGACGAGGACCAGCGCGACGACGACGCCGAGCAGAACGAACGGCGTTCCGAGCGAGTACCTCTCGCCGAGCGCGCCGGTCACCGCCGGTCCTATGAGGCTCGCGGCCCCGACGACGGATGTCGTGAGCGCGAGCGCTCGCGGCGCGGCTTCACCGGCCGCGTCGTGTAGCCATGCCGTTCCCGTGACCCACATCGCGCCGAGCCCGACGCCGAAGATCAGCCGAGCGACGAGGAGGGCGGCGTAGGAGCGCGAGAACCCGACGCCGAGGTTGCCGAGCGCGAGCGCCGACAAGCTCCACAGCGTCAGCGTCCGCACGGAAAGGCGGTTCGTCAGGGCGCTCGTCGGCAGACTGACGAGAAGGATCCCGACACTGGCCACGGATACGATCAGTCCTGTGGCCACGTCGGTCAGCGCATACCGGTCCTGAAAGGACGGCAGCAGCGGCGAGATCCCCGCCCATCCGAGCTCGGCGGCGAAGATCGCGCCGAACAGCAACACCACGGTCGCCCGGCGCATCGCCGACGAGTGTCGCACGGACGAGCGGTCTCGAGCCCGCGCTGCCGAGCCGCCAGATATGCGGCTGTCATGCTTAGTATCGGTCCATGACGAAGTTCGTGGTCGACTCGACCGCGGTCCTCCACATCGCCAGGGCGGACATCAAGATTCCGAACAAACACGAGCTTCTGGCACCGACTCTCCTTCGATCCCAAACGCTGTCGGCTCTGCACGAGGCCGTTCGCCGCGGCGAGATCACGGCCGACGAGGGGCGTGCGCTTCTCACCCGCGTGGGGCCTCCGGGGTTAAAGATCAGGCTTCTGGGTGACGCTGTCCTCAGGCGTTTGGCTTGGGATATCGCGGACCAGATGGGCTGGGCATCCACGTACAACGCCGAGTACGTAGCGCTCACGCGGTTGCAAGCGGACTCGTTCGTCACCCTGGACGGCGAGCTTGCGCGCAGCGTCGAAGGAATCGTCGCGACTGCATCGATTGACGGCCTGCGGTAGGAAGCAACACGTCGCCTGCGCCGCATCAGAGGATCGAGAATCGGGCGGCCGACGACAAGATCCTCAGTTTCCCGGCAGCACTCCAGCTCGGTGAGCCCGCGTTTGAGTTGTGCGCAACGACGGGCTCAGCTTGGCGCGTGCCTCGGCTGGTCATCGCGGCCGCGCTGGTGACCAGCCGAGGCGTTGGCAGCGTCACCTCCTACGCGAGGGCAGTGCAGATGGCGGCGACGAAATCGTCGTGCGGACCACACCATCTCGAGATTGCCTTGCTCATCGACGAATTGATGAACGGTAATGAGGCCCACCGCGTTGACCATGCCAATCACAAGGTCGAGGCGTTGAACACTCCTTCGCTGTGAAAATCCAGATCACCAGGAATTGGTCCAGGCTCCGCGAGCGAGACGAGCGCCAAGGGACGGAGCTCAGCGACGCGCCGGATGGTTGACGAGGTGTAGCGCCACCGCGCCGACCACGAGTGGCTTGGCAAAGCTCCTCCCCGACCCAGTCCCCGCGAACGTCCTTCGCGCGTGGGCTTTCGGATTAGCCGGCTTCGGTCGTGCCTAGCCGGTCCCGTTGCTGCTGGAAGGTCGCGTGAGGATCCACGGACGACATCTTCCCCGCTCTCATGACCGCGAAGCGAAGCGCGAGACCGCTCCCGATGCCCGTCACGGCCGCGGCGATCCTCGGTCCGCGACGACGCGCCGGAACGAGCGAGAGTGCGAGGCTCGCGACGTTGAGCACCTCGGACACGCGCCAGAGCGAGCCGCACATCCGCTCGTGCAGCGGTCTCGCAATTCGCGGGATCCGATGCGCCTCGCGCTCAAAGGCTCGGGCCGCGATGAGCTCCCCGAAACGTCCAGCGACGCCGTACGTTCTGATGACCCGCGACTCACGTTCGTTCCCCGGAAACAGGTCGAGGATCGACGCGGCGCTCGTCACGGCCGACGCCGCGAACAGCGCCGGTAGCGACCTCCGCACCTCCTGCCAGAGAGGGACGGCGGTGTTCGACAGCAGGACCGCCGTATACGTCGATAGCGGCATCGCCAGCGCGCCCGCGCCGAGGCCGAGAATGTCGCCGATCCGTCGCAGCGGCGTTCTGGCATCGAGGATCGCCGAGCCGGCAGTGAGCGACGCGGCACCCGACAGGGCCCACGACCCGACACTCATCGGCGACGACGGTCGGAACACGCGGAGCATGTTGAGGACGCGCTCGGGACGACCGAGGTCCGCGACCAGCAGCGCGCTGCCGATCCCGCCGCCGACCGCGCCGACCCAGCGCGCGCGCCGGATGAGACCGTCGAGGCCGTCGCGATCGGCGATCTGTGCGACGGCTCCCAAGAGCGCGGCTCCGCCGGCCGCGCCGCCGGCGAAGAAGTACCCGGGCACGGTCCAGATCCAGGTCGGCTCCTTCAGGAGCGGCCGGTCGTAGTACGAGAGACGCTCCCGGTCCTCGACCGCGTCGACGGCGGGACGTTGCCAGACCGCGTACAGCGGCGAGCCCTCGGCGCCCAGGTGATCGTCCGCGATCCGCTGGCGGGACGCCTCGCCGCGAAGGACGACAACCTCGGCGTCCAGGTCGCGCTCGGTCGCTCGCTCCCGGAGTTTCTCGAGGTCGGCCTCGGAGGGCTTCGGCTTCGCCCGCCGCTCAGGCGACGCCATCCGTTCCCCCAAAAACCACCGAAGCGACGGCGATCGCCACCATCGCCGCCGCCGCGGCGGCGGCCGAGACCCATGCCGGCCGGATCGTCTTGGAGGGCGCGACCGGATCCGGCGGAAGGTTGTACACGTCCGGCTCGTCGACGAGCAGGAAGAACGCGTTCAGCCCGCCGGTGCCCGGTTGGTTCACCTCGTCGAGGCCGTACAGATACGCCTCCTCTACCCCGCGCTCGTGAAGGGTCGCGACCCGGTGCTCCGCCCGCGCACGAAGCTCGGCGAGGTCGCCGAAGACGATCGACTCCGTTGGACACGCCTTCGCGCAGGCGGGGGCCATGTCGTCCTGCAGCCGGTCGTAACAAAGGGTGCACTTCCACGCGCGACCATCGTCGTCGCGGCGCGCGATGACGCCGAAGGGGCAGCCGACGACGCAGTACCCGCAACCGTTGCAGACGTCGGGCTGCACGTAGACCGAGTCGAACTCGGTACGGACGATCGCTCCCGTCGGGCAGTTCTCGAGACACCCGGCGCTCTTGCAGTGCTTGCACACGTCGCTCATGAACACCCACGAGAACGCACCGTCGGCGGTCGTCTGCCCGCCGAACGCGACCGGACGCTCCACGAACTCGACATGCCGCCAGGTCGACGCGCCGAGGTCGACGGTGTTGTCGTACGACATTCCGGTGAAGAAGAGCCCGTCGTCGGGGAGCTGGTTCCACTGTTTGCACGCGACCTCGCACGCCTTGCACCCGATGCAGACCGTGGTGTCGGTGAAGAAACCCTTCTCGGTCGCTCGAGGGCTCGTCGTCGACGCCACTAGCTCTGCTCCCCCTCCTGCGACTCGCCAGCGATCATCCCGTGTTGACCCTGGTGCCGTACCCCGACGACGGGGAGGTCGCGCCCGCCGCCGTCGGCGTCTCCGTTCCCATCGGGAACGAAGATTCCCGTCGTCGGCAGCCGTCGACCCGCGCTGCGCCGCCCGCGCTCGATGTTCGCGGTAAGGGCCTTCGACTCCTGGATCGAGACGTTGGGGTCGGCGACGAACGAGATCAGCTCGTTCGCCGTGTCCCCGCGCGAGACGCCGGCCCGCCCCCAGTGGTATGGCAGGCCGATCTGGTGGACGGTGCGTCCGCCGACCTTCAATGGCGCGACGCGCGGTGTCACGAGGACGCGGCATTCGATCTCGGCGCGCTCGGTCGTGATCGTCGCCCAGTCGCCGTTCGTCAAGCCCTTCTCCCGCGCGAGTTCGGGATCCACCTCGCAGAACATCTCCGGCTGCAGCTCCGACAGCCACGTCAGCCAGCGGGACATGCCACCGGCCGTGTGATGTTCGGTCAGCCGGTACGTCGTGACGGCGTACGGGAACCGCGGGTCGTCGTACGCGCGGTGGTATCGGTTGTCGCGTCGTCGCCACTGCATGCGAGCGGGGTTGCACTGCTGCGGATAGAGGGCGTTGCGGAAGGGCGACTCCTGCGGCTCGTAGTGCGCGGGCATTGGACCGTCCAGCAGACCCTCGGGGGCGAACAGCCATCCCTTGCCGTCGCTCTGCAGGATGAACGGGTCGTCCCCGCCGAGCGTGTCCGTGCCCGTCGCGTCCTCCGCGGGCCGGTAGTCGGGATGCCGATCCTTGACGATGTCGGGGACGTCGGCGCCGGTCCACTCGCCCTTTTCGTGGTCCCACCAGACGTATTTCTTGCGCTCCGACCACGGGCGACCATCGAGGTCGGCGGAGGCGCGGTTGTACATGATTCGGCGGTTCGCGGGCCAGGCCCAGCCCCACTCGGCGGCCACCAAATCCTGGTCGAGGCGGGACCTGCGACTGGCGGCGTGGTTCACGCCGTCGGCGTAGACGCCCGAGTAGATCCAGCAGCCGCATGCCGTCGAGCCGTCGTTCTTCAGCTCGGTAAAGGTCTTCACGGGGGTGCCGTCCCGCACGGTGAAGCCGTTGATCTCGGTCAGAACGGCGTCTGCGCTCGGCTCCAGCGTCGGGCCGCTCGTCGGGTAGCCCCATACGAGGTCCTGGATCGGGCGGTCCTTGGGATCGGTCGACCCCGCGTACCGCTCTTTCAGCAGCCGGCCGAGGTGGTACGTGAACCACAGCTCGCTCCGACAGTCGTCCGGTGGCTCGACGGCCTTGTGGTGCCATTGCAGAAGCCGCTGCGTGTTGGTGAACGAACCGTCCTTCTCCGTGTGTGCGGCTGCGGGGAAGAAGAAGACCTCCGTCTCGATGTCCTCGGACCGGACCTCGCCCCGATCGATCTCGGGAGCGCTCCTCCAGAATTCCGCCGACTCGATCATCGCGAGGTCGCGGACGACCAGCCACTTGAGGGACCGCAGACCCTTGCGTTGAAGGGAGCCGTGCATCGACCCGACGGCGGGGTTCTCGCCCATCAGGAGGTAGCCCTCGAGCGCGCCGTCGGCCATGTCGGCCACCGTGGTCATATGGGAGTGGTCGCCGGTCAGCCGCGGCAGGTAGCCGTAGGCGAAGTCGTTCGCCCGTGTGGCCTCATCGCCGAAATACGCCTTCAGCAGCGACACGAGGTACTTCGGGGTCTCGGTGAGCCACCCGCTTCGCGCCGTGTTGTTCGCCAGGTACGTTCGAAGGTCCGGGTCGAGGGCAGCCTTCGGCATCGGAAGGTAGCCGGGCAGGAGCTCGTACAGCGTCGGGATGTCCGTTGAACCCTGGATCGACGCATGGCCGCGGAGCGCCATCACCCCGCCGCCCGGCCGCCCGATGTTCCCCAAGAGCAACTGGATGATCGAGGCGGTCCTGATGTATTGGACGCCGACCGAGTGCTGCGTCCACCCGACCGAGTAGACGAACGCCGACGTGCGCTCGCGCCCCGAGTTGTCGCACAGGGCGTCGGCCACCTTGAGGAACAACTCCCTCGGCACGCCGCATGTCTGCTCGATGAGCTCGGGCGTGTAGCGCGCAAAATGCCGGCGGAGGATCTGGAACACGCACCGCGGGTTCCGCAGCGTGTCGTCGCGGTGAAGAGACCGTCCGCCTGTGCCGGAGCCCTGATGCTGTTGCCCGTGGCCGATCGCACTCCGGCCGGGAGACAGCCCCATCTCCTTCTGGCCGGCCGCGGCGATCACCTTCACGTCCTTGTACCGCCAGCTCTCGGGCGAGTACTGACCACGCTCCGCGTCCCAGCCGCTGAACAGCCCGTCGAGGTCCTCCGTGTCGCGGAAGTCATCCGAGACGAGAAACGGCGCGTTCGTGAAGTTGACGACGTAGTCGCGGAAGTACCGCTCGTTCTCGATGATGTGCCGAACAATGCCGCCGAGGAACGCGATATCGGACCCCGCTCGGATCGGGACGTGCACGTCGGCCATCGCGCTCGTCCGCGTGAACCGCGGGTCCACGTGGATGATCGCGGCGCCGCGCTCCTTGGCCTCCATCACCCACTGAAACCCGACGGGGTGACACTCGGCCATGTTCGAGCCCTGGATGACGATGCAATCGCTGTTGGCCAGGTCCTGCTGGAAGGTGGTCGCGCCGCCCCTACCGAACGAGGCCCCCAGACCGGGGACCGTGCTGCTGTGTCATATACGTGCCTGGTTCTCCACCTGCACGACACCGAGTGCCGTGTACAGCTTCTTGAGGAGATAGTTCTCCTCGTTGTCGAGAGTCGCTCCGCCGAGATGTGCGATCGACAGTGTGCGGTTGGTCGTGAACCCCTTCGGACCCGTCGTCTCCCACGTCCGGTCGCGCGTCTCCTTCACCCGGTCCGCCACCATCTGCATCGCGCGATCCAGCGGGATCCGCTCCCACTCGATCGCGCGCGGTCGCCGGTACAGCACGTGCTTCGGCCGGTGCGCGCCGCTTACGAGCTGAAAGGTCGCAGCCCCCTTTGGGCAAAGACGACCTCGCGAGATGGGCGAGTCCGGATCCCCCTCGATGTTGGAGATCCGCCCGTCCTCGACGTAGACGAGCTGTCCGCAGCCGACCGCGCAGTACGGGCAGATCGATCGCACCGTCCTGTCGGCGTCGGCCGTGCGAGGGTGCAGCTCGATCGTGCGGCGCGTGTACGAGGTGTCGCCGAACGCCGTCGGGTCGCGGCGGGCGACCTGTTTCATAAAAGGCCAGCCGGCCAGGGGCCCGAGCCGATCCAGGATCCCCATGTACGGGCGACCGTACCCGGGACCAGGGGCATCGAACCGCCGGCCGCCGACTCAGTCTCGAACGGACTCCGCGGCCCGACGGCCGACGACCCGCGTCGCCGTCCAGACGATGCCGGCGCCCACGGCAACGCCGACAGCCGAGCCGGCGAACAACTGGGACGGTCCGACGTGCTGGTACACCACGCCGCCGACGGCGCCGCCGATCACGGGGGCGAGGCCGAACGAGCAGATGGACATGAGCGCCTGTCCGCTGTTGCGTGCGTGAGCCGGGACTAGGCGTCCGGTGATCACGACGAGCGCCGGATACACCAGGCCGAAGCCGACCCCGATCGCGATGCGGATCGCGGTCACCGCGACGGCATCGGAGACGAGCGCCCACGCGGCCGAAGCAACAACGTAGACGACGGCGCCGAGCGCGAAGACTCCACGCAGCCCGAGCCGCTCCGCGAGCGACGGCGCCGAGCGCATGAATGGGATCTCGACGAATGCGCTAACCCCGCTGGAGACCCCGACGAGGAACGCGCCGCCGCCGCCCGAGACGATCCGCAGGGGGACGAAGTCCCAGGCGGCGTGCGTCGACGTCGACAGGACCAGGACGCCGAGCAGGAACGTCGGCATCGAATGAGCGCGGAGCGCCTCGCCCACGGACCCCAGCCGCCCGCGGCGCTTTGTCGTGGCCGACGGTCGACCCCGCCGAAACCGTGAAACGAACAGCGCGACCACGACCAGACCCGCCGCGTACATCGGCAGAAGCAGGCCGAGACCGAGCGCCGCATAGAGGACACCCAGGGCGACCGCGCCCACGCCCCATCCGATGCTCGCCCATACGCGGAAGACGCCGTACTCGCTCATGCGTTCCGGCCCGAGGTGACCGAGCGTCAGCGCGTCGGCCACCGCCGTGAGGGGCCCGGATGCCGCGCCGAGCACGACCGCGACGGCGGCGATCGCGACGAGTGAGGAACCGGTGGCTGTCATCCCGAGGGCGGCTGCGCACCCGACGACGCAGGCGAGTTGCAACGTCTGCACGCTTCCCAGACGCGTGTCGGCGGCGTGGCTCCAGAACGGTGTCGCGACAACTCCCGCGAGCGCCGTCACGGACAGGATCAGGCCGATCTCATCGGCGGGCAGGCCGCGATCGCGAAGCAGGAGCGCGTAAAACGGAATGAACGCCGCGCCGGCGGCGCCGAAGATGCCATAGAACCGGCGCAGATCGGCATCGTCCCGCCCGCGCGCGCCCGGCAGAAACTCCGTCGTCATCTCCCAAGCATCGCAGCCCACCGGCGGCTACGTTTGCGCGACCGCGGTTAGCCACATCATCGAGAGGGAACTGGGCCCGAATGGAGACATCCGAAGCGCTTCCGCTGGGTGCGGTTTCCGTCGACGACCTCGCACCGTTGGCCTCGTCGGAGGGCCCGTTCCTCACGGCGCTGCTGGTCACGGAATCGAGCGTCGAGAACGCGGCGCAGCGCAGCGAGCAGCGGTGGAGGACGCTCCGGCGCGACCTCGAGGATCGCGGCGTGCCGGACGAGGTGCTCGCTGCCGTCGACCCAATCATCCCCGACGCCCATCTGTCCGGGGACGGACTCCTCATCGTCGCCGATGCCTCCGGCGTCCGACACGTTGAGCACGGCGCGACCCCAGGCCCCGTCGATCGCGTGTGGTGGGAAGCCGTCCCGCGCCTGCGCACGCTGATCGGCTGGCGACAGGCGTCGATCCCGTTCGTCGTCGCCCTCGCCGACCGGACGGGGGCCGACCTCTACGGATTCCAACACGGACCCGAGGATCGTCCGGACGTCGAACGCGAAGTGGAGGGGGACGACTACCCGATTCGCAAGGTCGGGCCCGGAGGATGGTCTCAGCGGAGGTATCAGGAGCGCGCCGAGAACACGTGGGAGGAGAACGCCGAGAACGTCGCTCAAGCGATCGCGAAGCTTGCGGAAGGACTCGGCGCGCGGCTCGTCCTCCTCGCGGGCGACGTGCGGGCGGCCACGTTGATCCAGGATTCGTGGCCGGCGGGGTTCCGGCTGCCGGTCGAGGTCTTGCCGGGCCAGCGCCCGTGGGACCGATCGGGGCCGATGATCCCGGACGACGCGCGGGAGGTCCTCGATCGGTTCGCCAGGCGCGAGAGCGATGCGATCGTCGAGCGCTTCCGACAGGAGAAGGGGCAACAGGATCTCGCCGCCGAGGGATCCCGGGCGACGATCGAGGCGCTTGCGGAGTCGCAGGTGGCCGTCCTGATGCTGCCCGATTCAACGGAGCCGAACGACGTCGAGGACGAGTCGATGGCCTGGATCGGACGAGATCCCTCGCAGATCGGCGCCACCCGCGAGGGCTTGCAGGAGCTCGGGATTGCATCGCCCGTCGAGGTTCCAACGATGGACGCGCTCATCCGCGCGGCGATCGCCACGTCCGCGGCGATCCGCCTCGTTCCCGACGACGCCGGGCTGACGGACGGTGTCGGCGCCCTGCTCCGCTGGGCGACGCCTGCCCGTTCGTAGACTTCGCGCGTGGAGCAGCACGCAACGCTGTACGCCGCCGTCGGCGGGATGACCTTCTTCGAGCATCTCGTGGACGCGTTCTATCGGCGGGTCGAGAGCGACGCCGTCCTCCTGGCGACGTATCCACACCCCGACGACCTGCGAGATGCCCGACACAAGCTGACGCTGTTCCTCGCCCAGTACTGGGGCGGGCCGAACACGTATCACGACGAGCGCGGTCACCCGGCGCTTCGGATGCGTCATGCGCCCTTTGGGATCGACGAGGACGTCGCCGGCCGCTGGCTGGCGCACATGCGGGAGGCCGTGAACGAGCTGGATCCGCGCGAGCCGTACCGCGGCGAGCTCCTCGAGTACTTCGCGATGGCCGCCCCCGCCCTGCGCAACCGATGATGCCGGTCCGCTAGCCTTCGTCGGGTGGGCAGCGTCCAGGACAACGTCGGTGCGCTGAAGCGGGTGCTCGTACGTGCGCCGCAGCGCGACGATCACATGGCGTGGCGGGAGTACGGCTGGCGAGGCGCGCCGAATCCGACGCGCGCCGCCGAGGAGCACGAGGCGTTTCGCTCGCAGCTCGAGCTCGCCGGCGCCGAGGTCGTCATTGGAACCACGCCGGTCGAGGGCGACCCCGACGCGATCTACGTCCACGACCCGCTCCTGACGACGGATCGCGGAGCGATCCTGCTGCGACCCGGAAAGCCCGGTCGTCGCGCCGAGCCCGAAGCGCTCGGTCGCGATCTGCAGGACGCGGGCGTCCACATCGTCGGTCGCGTCGAGACGCCCGGCACCGTGGAGGGCGGTGACCTGTTCTGGCTCGACGAGCAAACCCTGATCGCGGGGCGGTCGTACCGAACCAACGATGCCGGCATCGCCGCGTTGCAAGCGCTCCTGCCCGACTGCGACGTCGTCGCGTTCGACCTCCCGCACCAGCGTGGTCCGGGCGAGTGCCTGCACCTCCTCTCGCTGCTCAGCCCGCTCGACGCGAACCTGGTGGTCTCGTACCTCCCGTTGATGCCGATCCGGCTCGTCGAGTTGCTCCACGAACGTGCCGTCGAGATCGTCGAGGTACCGGAGGAGGAGTACGAGACGATCGGGCCGAACGTCCTCGCGCTCAGCCCACGCGTGGCGCTCGCGCTCGAGGGCAACGACGAGACCAAGCGCCGAATGGAGGCGGCCGGCGTCGATGTGCGGACGTATCGCGGCGACGAGATCTCTCGCAAGGGCGACGGCGGACCGACATGCCTGACGCGGCCCATCGTTCGGGTATGAACGGCGACGAACGGTGAGCTCGGGAGCGAGCGATCACGACGGGATCGGGGGCGCCACCGGGGTATCGAGCGAACGAACGAGGCAGGCGAGGTACAACATCGCCTCGTCCAACGCACATCTCTTCGTGTAGGACTCATCGGAGTACGGTTCGATTTCCGCCAGCCGCAGGTTGGTCCCGTCGAGAAG
>JBKOWM010000121.1:0-8025 GCA_046724395.1 Actinomycetota bacterium | reverse complement strand
CACACGCGCCGATCGCGCCCGGCGAGCGGTGCTTGCGCTCGGTGCCGTGGCTGGCCGACAGGCCGCCGAACCCGTGTCGCTTCATCACGCCGGCGAACCCCTTGCCCTTCGAGACCCCGACGACGTCGACGCGCTCGCCCGGCGCGAACACATCCGCCCTGAGCTCCTGGCCCGGCTCGTAGCGCGACGCGTCGTCGGTCCGAACCTCCACCACGTACCGGCCGGGGTGACCGCCGTGCGCGTCGAAATGTCCCTTCATCGGGCGCGGGAGATCGCGGTCGCGCGGCTCGGCGAAGGCGAGCTGGACCGCCGAGTAGCCGTCCCGCTCGGGCGTCTTGACCTGCGACACGAAGTTGGGGCCGGCCTTGACGACGGTCACGGGGATGGCGCGGGTGTCCTCGAAGATCTGGGTCATCCCCAGCTTGGTCCCGAGCAGACCCTTCACGTCACCCACCGAGCTTCACCTCGATGTCGACGCCGGCGGACAGGTTCAACCGCTGGAGCTCCTGCACCGTCTTGGAGGTGGCGTCGACGATGTCGATGACGCGCTTGTGCGTGAGCATCTGAAAGTGCTCGCGCGAGTCCTTGTATTTGTGCGGCGAGCGGACGACCGTGTAGATCGATCGCTCGGTCGGCAGCGGAACCGGCCCGACGACCTTGGCGCCCGTGCGGGTGACGTGTTCGACGATCTCGCGGGCGGCCACGTCGAGCATGCGGTGGTCGTAGGCACGCAACTTGATTCGGATCTTCGGCCCGGCCACCTGCGTCCCCTGGTCTCCTCGCCCGTCCCTGCCGCTACTTGTTGATCTTCGTGACGCGTCCGGCGCCCACGGTCCGGCCGCCCTCGCGGATGGCGAAGCGCAGGCCCTCCTCCATGGCGATCGGCGCGATGAGCTCGACGTGCATCTCGACGTTGTCGCCCGGCATCACCATCTCGACGCCCTCCGGCAGGTTCGCCGTGCCGGTCACGTCCGTGGTCCGGAAGTAGAACTGCGGGCGGTACCCGTTGAAGAACGGCGTGTGGCGGCCACCCTCGTCCTTGGACAGGACGTACACCTGGGCGTTGAAGTCCGTGTGCGGCGTGATCGTTCCGGGCTTCGCGAGCACCTGCCCGCGCTCGACCTGGTCCTTGTCGATGCCGCGCAGCAGCACACCGACGTTGTCGCCCGCCTGGACCTCGTCGAGCAGCTTGCGGAACATCTCCAGGTCGGTCGCGACCGTCTTGCGGGTCGGCTTGATCCCGACGATCTCGACCTCCTCCATCTTCTTCAGCACTCCGCGCTCCACGCGACCGGTCACGACGGTGCCGCGGCCGGTGATCGAGAAGACGTCCTCGACGGACATGAGGAACGGCTTGTCGACGTCGCGCGTGGGCTCCGGGATGTACTGGTCGCACGCCGCCATCAGCTCCTCGATCTTTGCGATCCATTCGGCGTCGCCCTCGAGGGCCTTCAGCGCGCTTACCTGAACGACCGGCACGTCGTCGCCGGGAAACTCGTAGGAGCTGAGGAGCTCCCGAACCTCGAGCTCGACGAGGTCGAGGAGTTCGGGGTCGTCCACCATGTCGCACTTGTTGAGCGCCACGACGATGTAGGGGACACCCACCTGCCGCGCGAGGAGGACGTGCTCGCGGGTCTGCGGCATGGGCCCGTCGGCCGCGGACACAACCAGGATGGCCCCGTCCATCTGGGCGGCGCCCGTGATCATGTTCTTGATGTAGTCGGCGTGGCCCGGGCAGTCGACGTGCGCGTAATGCCGGGACTCCGTCTGGTACTCGACGTGCGCGATGGCGATGGTGATGCCCCGCTCGCGCTCCTCCGGCGCCTTGTCGATCTGATCGAAGGGCGTGAAGTCGGCCATGCCCTTTTCCGCCAGCACCTTCGTGATGGCCGCCGTCAGCGTCGTCTTGCCGTGGTCGATGTGACCGATGGTCCCGATGTTGACGTGCGGCTTGTTCCGCTCGAACTTCTGCTTCGCCATCGCTGTCGCTTTCTCCCCTACTCGCCTCGAACCCGCGCCACGATCTCCTTCGAGATGGCGGCGGGAACCTCCTGATACGCGTGCAACTGCATCGGCGTGTGCGCCGCGCGGCCCTGTGTCCGCGACCGCAGCTCGGTGGCGTAGCCGAACAGCTCGGCCAGCGGCACGAGGACCCGGATCGCCTTCTGGCCGGTGCGCTCGTCGATCCGCTCGATCCGCCCCCGGCGGGCCGTCACGTCACCCATCACGTCGCCCATGAACTCCTCGGGCGTCACCACCTCGAACTCCATGACTGGCTCCAGCAGGACCGGGTCCGCTCTGCGCGCGGCCTCCTTGAGCGCCATGGAGCCGGCGATCTTGAAGGCGATCTCGCTCGAGTCCACCTCGTGGTACGTGCCGTCGACGAGGGTCGCGCGGATGTCGACGAGCGGGTAGCCGGCGAGGATGCCGGACTCGGATGCCTCCTGGATGCCCTGATCGACGGACGGGATGTACTCGCGAGGGATGGCGCCGCCGGTGATCTTGTTGAGGAACTCGTAGCCGCCACCGGTCCCGGTCGGCTCGAGATCGATGTACACGTCGCCGAACTGACCGCGACCACCCGTCTGCCGGACGAACCGGCCCTCGACCTTGTTGACCGGCTTGCGGATCGTCTCGCGATAGGCAACCTGCGGCTTTCCGACGTTGGCCGCGACGTTGAACTCGCGGGTCAGGCGGTCGACGAGGATCTCGAGATGCAGCTCGCCCATTCCCGAGATGACCGTCTGGCCCGTCTCGTCGTCGAACTTGACGACGAACGTCGGATCCTCGTCGGCGAGCTTGCCGAGCGCGGCACCGAGCTTGTCCTGATCGGCCTTGGTCTTCGGCTCGATGGCCACCGAGATGACCGGTGTCGGGAAGCTGATGGACTCGAGGATGATCGCATTGGCGGGGTCGCACAGCGTGTCGCCGGTCTTGGAATGCTTCAGCCCGACGATCGCGACGATGTCCCCCGTGAACGCCGCCTCCTTGTCCTCGCGGTGGTTGGCGTGCATCTGCAGGATCCGGCCGATGCGCTCCTTCCGATCGGAGGTGGAGTTCTGCACGTGCGCGCCCGCGCGCAGGACGCCCGAGTAGACGCGGACGTACGTGAGCCGGCCGACGTACGGGTCCGACATGATCTTGAAGACGAGGCCGCCGAACGGCTCAAGGTCGTCGGCCGGCCGCTCCGCCGGCTCTCCGCGCGGCGTATGGCCCTGGACCGGAGGCACGTCGCTCGGCGCCGGCAGGTAGTAGATGATCGCGTCGAGCAGCGGCTGGATGGCCTTGTTCTTGAAGGCGGAGCCGCACAGGACCGGCACGCCCTCGTTGGCGAGGGTCGCGCGACGGATGGCGCGGCGAAGCTCCTCGAGCGTCGGCTCGTCCTCGAGAACGAACTTCTCCATGAGCGATTCGTCGTGGTCCGCGAGCTTCTCGAACAGCTCGCGATGGGCGCGCTCGGCCCGCTCGCGGTGCTCCTCGGGGATCTCGACGGTCTCCCACTCCTCGCCCATCTCCGACGTCCACTTGTGGGCCTTCATCTCAACGAGGTCGATAACACCGGTGAAGTCCTGCTCCGTCCCCCACGGAAGCTGCAGCACGAGCGGATCCGCGTGCAGGCGGTCGACCATCATCTCGACCGTGCGCTCGAAGTTGGCGCCCGTGCGATCCATCTTGTTGACGAAGCAGATGCGCGGCACGTTGTAACGGTCGGCCTGGCGCCAGACCGTCTCGGTCTGTGGCTCGACGCCCGCAACGGCGTCGAAGACCGCGACCGCGCCATCGAGGACCCGGAGGCTCCGCTCGACCTCGACCGTGAAGTCGACGTGGCCCGGCGTGTCGATGATGTTGATCCAGTGGTCCTTCCACACCGTCGTCGTCGCGGCCGACGTGATCGTGATTCCGCGCTCGCGCTCCTGGACCATCCAGTCCATCTGCGCCGTGCCCTCGTGCACCTCGCCGATCTTGTAGGCGCGGCCGGTGTAATACAGAATCCGCTCGGTCGTGGTCGTCTTGCCCGCGTCGATGTGCGCCATGATCCCGATGTTCCGGGTGCGCCCGATCGGATACTCCCGGATGACCAGGTCCTTGCCGGACCCTCCGGGCCGCCGCTGCCGTACGTCCTGCACCGCTTCCACCGAGATCTTCTCCGCCGGTTGTGCCATCACCATCGGTAATGGGCGAACGCGCGGTTCGCCTCTGCCATCTTGTGCATGTCTTCGCGCCTCTTGACCGAGACGCCCTGCCCGTTGGCCGCATCCATGATCTCCGCGACCAGACGCTCGGCCATGGAGTGCTCTTTGCGGTTGCGGCTGTTGTTCACCAGCCACCTGAGCGCCAGGGTCGTGCCGCGGGGCGGGCGGACCTCGACCGGCACCTGGTAGTTGGCGCCACCGACGCGGCGCGAGCGGACCTCGAGCATCGGCCGAACGTTCTCGACCGCGCGCTTGAGCGTGATGACGGGGTCGTTCGCCGTCCGCTCCGAGATCACCTCGAGCGCCTTGTAGACCGTGCGCTCGGCCAGGGACTTCTTGCCGTCGAGCAGGACCTTGTTGATGAGCGACGTGACGAGCGGGTTCTGGTAGACGGGGTCGGGCTCGGTCTCCCGGCGTACGGCGGGGCCCTTGCGCGGCACGGCTCAGCCCTCCCTCTTGGCGCCGTATCGCGAGCGGGCCTTCTTCCGATCCCGCACGCCGGCGGTGTCGAGGGTGCCGCGGACGATCTTGTAGCGCACGCCCGGGAGGTCCTTCACACGACCTCCGCGCACGAGAACGATGGAGTGCTCCTGCAGGTTGTGGCCGATCCCCGGGATGTAGGCCGTGACCTCGACGCCCGTCGTCAGCCGAACGCGAGCGACCTTGCGCAGCGCGGAGTTCGGCTTCTTCGGGGTGATGGTCGACACGCGCGTGCATACGCCGCGGCGCTGAGGGGAATCCTTGAGCGCCGGGCTCTTCGTCTTCGCGCGAGGGGTCTCTCTCCCCTGCCTGATCAGTTGCTGAATCGTGGGCATGGCTCTCTCGTCGTCCGTGGTCGGTTTCGGTGCGTCGTTTCCGGGCCGGTTCCGCCGGTTCCGGCCGATTCGGGAGGCCCCCAGCGAAAAGCCGGACCCGCGGGCCCGGCTTCCAGGGACTTGCTCGTCAGGGCAGGAATGTCCCTTCGGGGTACCCCCTGAAAGTACTCGAATGCTGGACCCACCCGCCGGATCCAGACGCAACCAACAAGATTACTAGCCACAAACGCAGTACGTCAACGAACCGCGGCCAAACGCCTCAGCTAGGTTGACGCGGATGCAGAGCTTAGCAGCGCTGGCCGAAACGGCAGCGAACGCCGCGCTGGCGGGCGGCGCCGTCGTGGCGGCTGCGAGCGGCCACGAGGACGCGGGACGCCGCGCCAAGGCCGCCGGCGACTACGTCACGCAGGCCGATCTCGCGTCCGAAGCGGCCATCCGCGGAGCCCTCGCCGGAGCGGGGATGCCCGTGCTCGGCGAGGAGACCGGCGCCGCGGAAGGCGGCGATCGGTACTGGGTGGTCGACCCACTCGACGGGACGACGAACTTCCTTCACCGGTTCGTCGCGGTGGGCGTGTCCGTAGCGCTGGTGCTCGAGGGACGTCCCGTCGTGGGCGTCGTGCACGCGCCGTTCCTGGGTCGGACGTGGTCGGCGTGGGAGGGCGGCGGTGCTTGGGAGGGCGCGGATCGGCTCAGCGTGAGTTCGGGCCCCGTCGAGCGGGCCGTCGTCGGGACGGGGTTCCCCTTTCGACGCAAGGAGAACGTCGCTCGATATCTGATGGTGTTCACCCGGGCGTTCGAGCGCTTCGAGGACCTTCGCCGGCCCGGCGCCGCGGCGCTGGACCTCGCCTGGGTCGCCGACGGGACCTTCGACGGCTTCTTCGAGCTGGGACTCGGAACGTGGGACGTCGCGGCGGGAGCCCTGTTGATCCGGGAGGCCGGCGGCGTCGTCACGGACTGGACCGGCGACGAGCGAGGGTGGATCGACTCCGGAGACATCCTGGCCGGCCCGCCCGCGATCCATGCCGCGCTGCTCGAGGTAGCCACGGCCGAGAACCGGAACGCGCCCGCCGACGCCCCAAAGACGACCCACTCCGCGTAACATCCGCCGCGTACCCGGATCGCGCGTCGGGTATCGAGCGAGGACCGGCCTTCCAGACAAACGGAGCGAGGATCCAGGCCACATGTCGACCGAGATCACCCGCACGGCCGTGATCGGGCTCGACGGCGCAACGTATCGACTGCTGGACCCATTGCTCGAGGCAGGCGCGATGCCGAACCTTGCCCGGATCCGCGAGCGCGGCGTATCGGCCGTGCTCACATCGACGGTTCCCGCGTACACGCCGCCCGCCTGGACCTCGATGATCACGGGGGTGAACCCCGGGCGGCACGCGATCTTCGGATTCCTCGCGAGCACACCGCAGGAACCCACGCGGATCGCCCACTCGGGGACGCTGCGGGCGCTTCCGTTCTGGCGGTACCTGAACGGCGTCGGAGCGGGCGTGTTCAACGTCCCGATGACCTATCCGCCGGTACCGGTCGACGGCTTCCTCGTCTCGGGTGGTCTCGCCGCCGGCTGGACGGACCCGAGCATGGCCAACGTCGCATCCGACGATCGAGTTGCCCGGGAGATTCGCGCGGCGTGTGGCGACGAGCCGTACCCGATCGACACGGTCGTCTCCTACGAGAACGACTGGTCGTCCGACCGGATCGTCGAGCACGCACGACGTGTCCAGGCCGTCCGCCGCCGCGTCCTGCTGGCGCTGCTCGAGACGCACGACCCGTCGTTCCTGTTCGCCGTGTTCGAGGGTCCCGACCGCCTGCAGCACGTGCACTACCAGTACCTCGTCGAGTGCTCGGACTGGTACCTCCGGCCGGGCGCCGAGCGGATCCGCGAGCGCGCGCATGCGTACTTCTCGGAGCTCGACGGGGCGATCGGCGAGCTCGCGGCGTGGGCGGGCTCAGACGGCAACGTGGTCCTCGTCTCCGATCACGGCGCGGGACCGTGGGAGAAGACGGTGAACGTCAACCTGCTCCTGGCCGAGTGGGGGTACCTGCGGCTGCCCTCGGTTGCGCGGGTGACGAGCACGCGGATGGTCGCGGGGGTCGGGCAGCGGGTCGCGCGAAAGATCCTTCCGCGCAAACTGCTGCTCGCGGCCAAGGCCAAGATCAACCGCTCGATCGATTGGACGAGCGCCCGGGCGTTCGCGTCGCAGGTCGCGGAGCAGGGCATCCACGTAAACGAGGAGCACGCGCTCCCCGCCGGCATCGTTCCCGAGGCGGACGTGGAACGGCTTGAGAACGAGATCGTCGACCGGCTCGCCGGGCTGCGCGATCCCGAGGACGGCGGAGGCGTCGTCGATCGGGTCGAGCGTCGCAAGGACGTGATCTGGGGCCCGTACGAGCGCCGCGCGCCGCATCTGTTCCCGATCTGTCGAGACCAGCGCTACGAGCTGAGCGACACGACGGCGGCCGCGTCTGTCTTCACCGATCATCGAGACCGGCCGTGGGGATACCACCACAACGACGGGATCTTCGTTGCGGCGGGACCGGCGTTCGCCGCAGGCGTCGGTGACGGCCGGCTGGAGATCGTCGACGTCCTGCCGACGGTGTTCCACGCCGCGGGACTCCCGATCCCCGGCGACCTCGACGGCCGCGTCGCGACCGAGACGATGTCGGACGCGGCCCGGACCCGGGATCGGCGGCTCGTCTCCGGCCCGACGGGCCGCGCCGTCGACGGACGTGGGCAGGAGCGGGACGAAAACCCCTTCAGCGAGGAAGAGCAGCGCGAGATCGAGGAGTCGCTTCGGGGCCTCGGCTACATCGAATGACCCCGGTGCGAATTGTCAAGCGAGCGGTATACCTCGAGCATCGCTGCCGACACGCTCGTGCTTGAGTAGAACGCCTCGACGCGCTCGCGCGCACGGCGCCCGAGGTCCTGCGCGAATGCGGAATCGCGGACGAGCCGTTCCAGGGCATCCGCGAGCGCCTCACGGTCGCCAACCGGGACGAGAAGGCCG
>JBKOWM010000131.1:0-33785 GCA_046724395.1 Actinomycetota bacterium | reverse complement strand
CTCGTGGCGGGATCGTCGGGCCGCGGCTTCTGCAATGTGACGCGCCTCGCGCGCTTCTCGTCCCCACGCGTCGTCGGCGCCGCGCGGCGGTGTGTCGTCGGTCTGGGTCCATCCCCGGTCGCGCTCGACGGCGAACGTCTGCGCGCGACGAACCTCCATCCCGTACCGCCGCCGCAGGGGAGCGGCATCGCCCTCGTCGGGATCCGACAGCTTCCACACGGAGGGGTCGTCGACGAACCGGACCCCGCGCGTCCATGTCCCCTCGGTGCCCCACGCCGCGAGCGCCGTGAACCACGGACCGCGAGATCGCGATGTAGGTCCAGCCCGCCTCCCACGTCGAGGACGGGTTCAGCCCGAAGTACGCGAGCCACCGGGCATCCGGCGAGAGATCGCAACGCTGCGGGTATACAGTGCCTGAGAGCCACCCACCGCGCTCATACGACTCGCGCTGGAGGTCCCACCGACCCAGGCGCGTCCAGCGGCTCGGCCGGCGGGCGACGACGGCCACGACGGGCGCGCGAGTCGCCGGGATCCCGAAGATGCGGGGCGGCGACCTCACCGCGCCAGGTAGGCCGAGATCCGGTCGAGCCCTTTGATGGTCTCGTCGGGGTCGAACCCGAACCCGATCCGAAATCCGTCGCCCAGCCCGAACATCGTGCCCGGCACCAACAGGACGCTCTGTTCGCGACGGATGCGATCGATCAGGTCGGTGGTTGCCACGGGCAGGTCGCACTCGACGTACGCGATGGCGCCGGCGACGGGGCGGACGTACGACAACACATCCTTGTGCGACTCGATCCACGACTCGATCGGCGGGAGATTCTCCCGCACGATCGCGCGCGTCCGGGCGAGGATGCGGTCGCGCTTGTCCGGTCGCATCGAGAACGCGGTCAGGCGGTCCGAGATCATCCCGGGTGTCAGCGTGGTGTAGTCGTGGTGGATCCACACGGCCTCGATCACGTCCGGCGGCGCGACCACCCAGCCGACGCGCAGGCCCGGCATCGCAAAGGCCTTCGAAAGGCCAGACGTGACGATGACGCGGTCGTACCGCCCCCAGAACGTCGGCGTCGTCTGGTCGCCGTCGACCTCCGCGCCGCGATAGATCTCGTCGGCGACGATCCATGCCCCCACGGAGTCGGCCGCCCGAACGACCGCGTCCATCTCCGCTCCCGTCAGGACGGCGCCGGTCGGGTTGTTCGGGTTGCAGACCATGACGACCTTGGTCCTCGGGGTGACGGCGTCCTCGAGCGCGGCCACGTCGAGCGCCCATCGTCGATCGCCTCGTACGAGCGCGAACGCGTCGCTGCCGGCGCCGAAATGGCGGCCGAGCGCGATGCCCTGAAGGTAGTTCGGGACCATGAACGCCACGCGGTCGTCGCGATCCAGCAGCGACCACAGGACCAGGTGGTTTGCCTCGGAGCCACCATTGAGCATCGTAACGTTGGCCGCGCTGGCGCCCGGATACCAGGACGCGATCGCCTCCCGCGAGGCCTCGCCGCCCTCTGAGAGGGGATAGGCGAGCGCAACGTCCAGGACTTCACCCGCGGCATCGCCGAGGAGCTCTCGAATGGACATCGCTCGGACACCGGACTCCGAGAGGTCGTACTCGACCTCCCACCAGTGGAGCGACTGCATCCGCTCCATCTCGAAGACGTCGATCCGCGCCATGGCACCGTCCTTCCGTCGAGGCCGCCGGCGCGTAGGGTAACGATCGGCCTAGCGGCCGACCGGAACGGCGCGCCGCCTGCCGTCGTCGGTGGCGATCCGTACGAACGGATCGGCGAGGTGCGAGCCGATCCAGATGCGTGCCTCGCGCTCCGCGAGCTCGAGCAGCTCCGCGCGCACCCGCGCGGCGAGATCGGGGTCGCCGTCGCTCGTCCCGGACCACGTCGCATCCTCGACGAGCGCCGGGTGGTTCGTCGTGTCGGCGGACAGGATGGCGCGGGCGTCTCGGTCGTCGATCGCGAGCACCTGGTGACCGGGCGTGTGTCCGGCCGCGCGAACGAGCTCGAGGGTCGGCCCGATCCGCAGCCGTTCGTCCGAGAGCTGGAGGACGCCGGCGCGCTCCAGCGGAGCGAGCGTCGCCCGGTGGATCGCCCGGTCTTCCTCGTCCTCGCTCGCCCGGATCGCCTCGAGGTCGGCGCGGTTCACGACGTACCGGGCGTTGGGAAACCGGGGTCCGTCGTCGGTCGACAGCCATCCGAGATGGTCGTCGTGCACATGCGAGACGAGGACGTCATCGACGTGGGCGAGGCCCACGCCGGCGGAGGAGAGCTCGCCGAGCAGGTTCCCTTCGGTTCGCGACCACGAGAACGCCGGGGCCGACGCCGGCCCGATTCCGGCGTCGAACAGGATCGTCCGGCCGTCGGCGCGCAGCACGAACGCGTGCACGTGGAGCCGCCACTGTCCGTCGTCGGCGACGGTATCCGGGTGCTCAGCGAGGATCGCCGGCCAAAGGTCCTGCGGAACGGCGGGAAAGGACTCCGCGATCAGCGAAGAGGCGAGCACGACGGCGTCGCAGAGAACGACGACCTCCGTGCCGCCGATGCGCATCGAGCGCATCGAGTCGTGCGACATCGACCGTCCCGCAGGCGTCAGCCGACGTAGCCCTCGACGGTGCCCGGGTCGCGAACGGTCGCGTCGCTCGGGTCCAGGCCGGCCGCGCGGCGGGCGCGGCGTTGGTGCAGCAGGTCGTAGCATTGATCGAGCTGCACCCCGATCTCCTGCAGGCGCTCGCGCTCGGCCCGGCTCGCCTGCCCGCTCGACTCGCGTTCGAACAGCGAGTGTTCCTCGTGTGCGAGGTCGTTGATCCGATCGATGACGTCCTCGTCTGCCATGTCAACCTCCCGCGTGAACCCTACTACCGACGCCTGCGACGCTGTCTTCGAAGACGGGTCAGACCTCGACCGCGACGTGCTCGACCGCGCCCTCATGCTCCGGTTCCTCGCGATGGTGCCCGCCGGTCGGGATCCATGCGAACGCGACCACGGCCGCGCTCAGCAGAACGGCGGCGCCGACGATGAGGGCGAGGTGGAACCCGTCCATGAACGAGCTCGCGAAGGCCTGGGACACCGCCAGCCTTGTTTCCGGGGAGAGGGGCTGCAGGAGCGAGGGATCGAGCGTTCCGTGGCTAGCGGCCTCCGAGATCTTGGCCTCGACCTGTGCCGGGAGTCGCAGGTCGGAGAGCGCCGGCACGAACGTCTGCTTGAGGCGGGTGGTGAGGATGGTGCCGAGGACGGCGATGCCGAGCACGCCGCCGACCTCCCGGCTGGTGTTGGTCATCGCCGATCCCAGCCCGGCGCGCTGTGGACCGACCGCGTTCATCACGGCCGCGGTCATCGGCGCCATCGTCGCGCCGAGACCGTGCCCCAGGACGACGAAGATGGGCAGGATGTACCAGTAGGACGAGTCGACCCTCAGCGTGAGTCCGAACAGGAGCAGTGCGCCACCGGCCAGAGTCAGCCCGTAGGTCATGGGGGCGCGCGAGCCGTGCCGCTGCGCGTACTTCCCGGCGTTCGGGGCCGTGAGGATGATCGCGAGGGTCATCGGCAGGAACCGATAGCCGGCCTCAAACGGCGTGTAGCCGCGGATGAGCTGTAGGTACAGGCTGAAGAAGAAGAACATCGCGAACAGCCCGAGCGAGACCGAGAACGCGACCGCGTTGCCGGCCGAGAAGGCGGGGATCCGGAAGAACCGCAGCGGCATCATGGCGTGTTCGTTGCGCATCTCCCAGACGAGGAAAGCCGTGGTCAACACGGCAAACCCGAGGAGTCCGCTGATGATCAGCGGGTCGCTCCAGCCGAGCTGATTTGCCTCGATGAGCGCATACGTGACCGAGAAGAGCGCCGACGTTCCGAGCAGCAGTCCCGGGATGTCGAGGCGGCGTTCGATCTCCGACACCGATTCGCGGACCGTCGCGAGCGCGACGACGAAAGCCACAGCGCCGATCGGCACGTTCAGGAAGAAGACCGACTCCCATCCGATGTGCTCGACCATGTATCCGCCGACCGTCGGCCCCAGCGCGAGCGCGAGCCCGGACATGCCCGCCCACAGCCCGATGGCGCGCGCACGCTCGTGGGGCGGAAATGTCACGGTGATGATGCTGAGCGTCCCCGGCATGAGCAGCGCCGCGCCGATGCCCTGAACCGCACGGAACGCGATCAGCTGCTCCGTACTCTGCGACAGGCCGCACGCGAGCGACGCGAGCGTGAACACCGACAGGCCGACCATGAAGGTCTTCTTGCGGCCGTACCGGTCGCCGAGGATGCCGCCGGTCAGCAGCAGCGAAGCGAACGCCAGCACGTATCCGTCGACGATCCACTGCAGCCCGGACACGCCAGCATGGAGGTCCTCGCTGATGCGCGGTAGCGCGACGTTGACGACCGTGTTGTCCAGCATGGCCATCGCCAACGCGAAGCACATCGTGAGAAGGACGAGCACCTTCTCGCGGGCGTTCTCGCCCTCGAATCCGAACGTCGGCACGCGATCTCCTTCCGGGTACGGGGGGCGGGTGAGGGTCCGCCAGCATACGATCGGTTGTGGCAACCGCGCCCCCAGTGGGGGTGTTCCCGATCTGGCGAACGTCAGCTGCGCCGATAGACGCGGATCGAAAGAGGAACGAAGACGGCGAGGATCAGCGCGATCCAGATCGCCGACTTTATCGTCAGGGTCAGCACCGTTTCACCCATGGCCGTCGCGAAGCGGCTTCCGAACGTGTATGCGCGGATCGTGTTCGCCCAGATGGTTACCGGGTTGTGGCGCGCCCAGACCTGCAGCCAGCCCGGCATCCGGGCGACGGCCACGAACGCTCCGCTCGCGAACGTCAGCGGGAAGATCCAGATGAAGCTGGCCGCCTGTACGGATTCGAGGTTCTTGATGGCCAGGCCGATGGTCGCCGAGATCCATGAGAATGCGAACCCGACGAACACGGCGAGCGCGATCCCGAGCATCGCGTAGATCACGCCAGCCTGGAACCGAAAACCGACCAGATATCCGACGATCGTCATCAGGATCACGACGAACAGGTTGCGGAACAGATCCGCGGTCGTACGCCCCGCGAGCACCGCCGACCGGGCCATCGGCAGCGAGCGGAAGCGATCGATGATGCCGGCGTTGAGGTCCTCGGCCAAGCCGATGCCGGTCTGCGTCGAGCCGAAGATTGCCGTCTGCACGAAGATACCGGGCATCAGGTAGTTGACGTAATCGATCCCGAGCGGAAGCCCGCTGATCGAGCCGCCGAACACGAACCGGAACAGCAGGACGAACATCACGGGCTGTATCGTCGAGAACACCAGCAGCGTCGGAATGCGCACGTACCGGAGCAGGTTGCGCCGTGTGAGCACGAGTCCGTCGTGGATCGCCCACCGGATGCGCTGGGCGAGGCCGCTGGGCGATCCCATCGTCGTGACGACCTCGGCGCTCATGCGATTTCCTTTCGGCCGCGACGTCTGCCGATCGTTTGCGACGGTTCCTTGGCATCGGCCTCGGCCTCGTGCCCGGTCAGCTGCAGGAAGACCTCGTCGAGCGTCGGTCGGCGAAGCGAGATGTCGGCCAACGCGATGTCGGCGTCGTCCAGCCGGCGAACGGCCTCGGTCAGAACGGCCGGCCCATTTCCGCCGACCGGTAGCGTCAGCTCCCCGGTGTTGTTGTCCGCCTGCGCCCCGCCCTCAACGATTCCGACGATGGCACCGGCGGCGTCGGGGGCGCGGGCGCGATCGGCCAGGCGGATGTACAGGACCTCTCCGCCGATCTGCGCCTTGAGGTCGTCCGACGTGCCCTCCGCGATCACCCGACCCTGATCGATAACCGCGACCCTATCCGCCAGGACGTCCGCCTCCTCCAAGTACTGGGTGGTGAGAAGAAGCGTCGTGCCGTCGCTCACGAGCTCGCGGATGACGTCCCATAAGGCCAACCGGCTTCGTGGATCGAGTCCGGTCGTCGGCTCGTCGAGGAACAGCACGGTAGGCCGCCCGACCAGACTGGCCCCCAGATCGAGTCTGCGTCGCATGCCGCCGGAGTACGTCCGTGCGGGGCGGTCCGCGGCATCGGTCAACTCGAAGCGCTTGAGGACGTCCGTCGCCCGCCTAGAGGCCTCCAACTGCGGCAGGTGGTACAGGAGGCCCACCATCTCGAGGTTCTCGCGCCCGGTGAGGTTGCCGTCGATCGCCGCCGACTGCCCCGCCAGGCCGATTCGCGCCCGCAACCGCTCCGCGTCGCGGATCACGTCCAGTCCGACTACCCGCGCGCGCCCGCCGTCGGGCGCAAGCAGCGTCGTCAGGATGCGAACGGCCGTCGTCTTGCCCGCCCCGTTGGGCCCGAGCAGGCCGTAGACGGTCGCCTCGCGAACCGACAGGTCGACGCCCTTCAGCGCCTGGACCTCGCCGAAATGCTTCTGGAGGCCCTCGGTCTCGATGGCGGCGTCCGCCATGGTTCTCCCTGTTTCGCGCGGATGCCGGCTGATCCTACGAGGCCAATGTGAACGCGACCGGCGGGCCGACCCTGCGTTGGACCATTCCACTCGACGCATGGCAGCGCGCTGGGGCGACACACGGCTGAAACAGGCCTTGACCTGCGACTTCGGCGGTGTAATCGCGCTTACGGCGTTGGAATAGATGTCGCACCCTCCGGGTTCTTGAGTCAGTAACGCTCAACCTCGAAGGAGACGCCGTGTCCGGTCTCGACACCAAGGTCCTGCCCCTGCTTCCGCTCACCACCGGGGTCGTCCTGCCCGGCATGGTGGTCACGCTCACGATCGAGTCCGACGACGCCCGCAGAGCCGTCTCGGTCGCCAGGGACGGCGGGTCGGAGCTGCTGCTCGTGCCCCGAGTCGGCTCCCGCTACGCGCGGGTCGGAACGGTGGCGAGCATCGAGGACGTGGGGCGCCTGCAGAACGGGATGGAGGCGCTCGTGATGCGTGGCCTCTATCGCGCCATCGTCAGCCAGGGCGTCCCCGGCACCGGTGACGCCATCTGGGTTCAGGTCGAGCCGGTGGACGAGGGCGAGGCGACCTCAGAGGCACATCGGCTGGCACGCGAGTACCGGGCGACGATCGAGAACATCGCGGAGGCGCGCGGTGTCCCGCAGGTTGTCGACGTGCTCCGCGGCATGACCGATCCCAGCCAGATCGCCGACATGTCGGGCTACTCGCCCGATCTGTCGTTCGAGCAGAAGGTCGAGGTTCTCGAGACCGTCGACCTGGAGCAGCGCCTCGAGAAGGTCCTGGTGTGGGCCAAGGAGGCGCTGGCCGAGCTGGAGCTCAAGGACAAGATCCGCTCCGACGTCCGCGAGGGCATGGAAAAGAACCAGCGCGAGTACATCCTGCGGCAGCAGATGGACGCCATCCGCAAGGAGCTCGGCGAGAACGACGACGAGAACGTCGTGGAGGAGTACCGCCGCAAGATCGCGGAGGCCGGCATGCCGGAAGACGTCCGCGTCCAGGCCGAGCGCGAGCTGTCCCGGATGGAGCGGATGGGCGAGCAGAACCCCGAGGTGGGCTGGATCAGGACGTACCTCGACTGGATGATCGACGTTCCGTGGAACGTCCGCACCGAGGACAACCTCGACATCGCCGACGCCCGACGGATCCTCGACGAGGACCACGAGGGCCTTGCGGATGTGAAGGACCGCATCGTCGAGTACCTCGCCGTTCGCAAGCTGCGCCACGAGCGGGGGTTGGGCGAGGCAACGGGCCGCGGCTCGGGTGCCATCTTGACGCTGGTCGGGCCCCCGGGCGTCGGCAAGACGTCGCTCGGTGAGTCCGTCGCCCGCGCGCTCGGCCGGAAGTTCGTCAGGGTGTCGCTCGGCGGCATCCACGACGAGGCCGAGATCCGTGGGCACCGGCGCACGTATGTCGGCGCCCTGCCGGGTCGCATCGTCCGTGCGCTCAAGGACGCCGGCACCAAGAACCCCGTCATGATGCTCGACGAGGTGGACAAGGTCGGCGCGGACTGGCGTGGCGACCCGTCCTCCGCGCTGCTCGAGGTGCTCGACCCCGCTCAGAACCACACGTTTCGCGATCACTACCTCGACGTCGATCTCGACCTGTCCGAGGTGCTCTTCATCTCGACGGCCAATGTCTCCGAGACCATTCCCGGGCCGCTGCTCGACCGGATGGAGGTCATCCGCCTCGACGGCTATACCGAGGACGAGAAGCTCGCGATCGCCCGATACCACCTGCTCCGACGTCAGATCGAGCGCAACGGTCTCCGCGCCGACGAAGTCGAGATAACCGACGACGCGCTTCGGAGAATTGTCGGTGACTACACGCGCGAGGCGGGGGTTCGAAATCTCGAGCGCGAGATCGGCAAGGTCCTGCGCAAGGTCGCGACCAGGCTCGCGAGCGGTGTCCTCTCGCCGCCCGTTCGCATCGACGCGGACGAGGTCCGCGAGTACGCGGGACGCCCGAGGTTCTTCTTCGAGGCGGCCGAGCGCACCAGCGTGCCCGGCGTGGCTACGGGGCTGGCCGTCACGGGAACGGGCGGAGACGTTCTGTTCATCGAGGCGACGCGCATGGACGGCGACGGCGAGGCCCTGACGCTCACCGGTCAGCTCGGCGACGTCATGAAGGAGTCCGCGCAGATCGCCCTGTCCTACGTGCGGTCTCATGCCGACGAGCTCGGAATCGATCGATCGTCGATGGGCGGGCGATACCACCTGCACGTCCCCGCGGGCGCGGTGCCGAAGGACGGCCCCAGCGCCGGCGTGACGATGACGACGGCGTTCGCCTCGCTGCTGTCGAGGCGGGCGGTCCGTCCGGCCGTCGGGATGACCGGTGAGGTGACCCTTCAGGGACGCGTGCTTCCCATCGGCGGCCTGAAGCAGAAGGTGCTGGCCGCGCACCGCGCCGGCCTCACCGAGGTCATCCTGCCCAAGCGCAACGAGGGCGATCTGGAGGACGTGCCCGAGAGCGTGAGGCAGGCGATGACGTTCCACCCGGTCGAGACCGTCGACGAGGTCCTCGCTGTCGCTTTGCAGCCGGCCGAGGCGCCGGTAGCCGCTTCGGCCTAACGGAGCGGGCTCACCATCGCCGTACGGCGATCGACGCGGCGATCGCGAGCGCGATCGCCTCGAGTGTCGGGAGGCCGAGCACGAGCAGCGTCTGGTACCGGTCGAACTCAACCGGGGCGCGTACAACGGCGGCGACGACAGGCGTAGCGGCCCAGAGCGCGGTGGCGATGAACACGCCGGCGGCGAGCGCGCTCCGGTACCGGGCGAGCAGCAGGATGCCGATCAGAACGGCCAGGGCGCTCCCCAGCTCGAGGATGAGGATCGCCGCGACCGATCTCACCGGTCGTCCCACCCAAAGGAACTCATCGCCGCCGCGCCCATAGATCGGGAGGAGCACCACGGCCACGTCCGCGATCAACGCGATGACCGCGGCAGCGAGAACTCCACGTTTTCTGGCTCCGCTGGTGTCGCCCCGTCGCATGGCGTGCATCCTAAGGTCTTCGGCATCGGACCGAGCGGAACTGAGACATGTCGATCGACGCGCGTGCTGCGGGGACGTTTCGGATCGGGGGCGAGCTCGAGGTCGCTCGCCTGGGATTCGGCGCGATGCGGATCACCGGCCCGGGGATCTGGGGTCCACCGCGCGACTCCGCCGGGGCCGTCCGCGTGCTACGCCGCGCCGTCGAGCTCGGCGTGAACCTCATCGACACGGCCGACGCGTACGGGCCCGGGGTGAGCGAGGACCTCATCGCTGAGGCCCTGTATCCCTACCCGCCGGACCTCGTCATCGCAACGAAGGCGGGCTTCGTTCGACCGGGTCCCGGCGAGTGGCTGGAAGACGGACGCCCGGACCACCTCCGGGAGGCGGTCGATGCGTCGCTCCGACGTCTGCGCGTCGAGCGGATCGACGTGCTCCAGCTGCACCGGATCGATCCGAAGGTCCCGGCCGACGACCAGCTGGGTACGCTGAAACAGCTGCAGACTCGCGGCAAGATCCGCTTCATCGGCCTGTCGGAGGTGTCGGCGGAGCAGCTCGATCGGGCGCGCGCCGTCGTCGATCTCGTGAGCGTTCAGAACCTCTACAACGTCGCAAGCCGCAAGTCGGAACGCGTCCTCGAGCGCTGCGAAGAGCTGGGGCTCGCGTTCCTGCCGTGGTTCCCGCTTGCCGTCGGGAAACTGGCGGAAGCCGGCGGGCCGCTCGCAGCGTCGGCCGAGCGAACCGGCGCGACGCCATCGCAGGTCGCCCTGGCGTGGCTACTCCAGCGATCGCCCGTGATGCTCCCGATCCCGGGCACGTCCTCGCCGGCCCATCTGGAGGAGAACGTGGCGGCCGCATCGCTGCGCCTGAGCGAGGACGAGATGGCGACGCTCGCGTCCGTTTCGTGATGCGAGCGCTCGTCGCGGCGCCGTCGACGTCGTCGCTCGTGGAGATGCGCGACGTGCTAGAGCCCGAGCCCCAGGACCAGCAGGCGCTCGTCGACGTCCGCGCGGCGTCGCTCAATCGCGGCGAGTGCGCGGCGCTGCGCACGGCGGAGTGGGGGTCGGTGCCGGGCTGGGACCTCGCTGGGGTTGTGGCGGCGGCGGCGGCGGACGGAACCGGTCCGCCCCGGGGCGCGAGGGTCGTCGGCTGGGTGAACGGGGGGGCGTGGGCCGCGCGGGCCGCCGTTCGCACGGCGCACCTCGCGGAGCTCCCCGACGTCCTCTCGTTCGAGATCGCCTCGACGCTTCCCGTTGCGGGCGTCACCGCCGTCGCGGCGTCGCGACTCGGCGGCGACCTGTCCCAGCGCCGGGTGGCGGTCACCGGGGCCAATGGCGGCCTGGGGCGCTTCGCGATCCAGATCGCGAAGGCCCAGGGAGCGCACGTCGTGGCGATCGTCACCGCACCCGATCGCGCGGCTGGCCTGTCCGAGCTCGGAGCCGACGAGATCCGTGTCGGTCTCGAGTCCGACGGCGAGCCGTTCGACCTCATCATCGAGTCGGTGGGCGGCGCCTCCCTGGCGGCCGCGCTCGGCCGCGTCGCCGCCGAGGGCACGGTGGTCACCCTGGGCAACTCCTCGAACTCCACCACCGAATTCGATCCGCGCACGTTCTACCGGCGTGGTGCCCCCAGGATGCGAGGGCTCTTCGTGGTCTGGGAGCTGCTGCAAGAGCGTCTCGGGTCGCCGGAGCTCGCTTTCCTCGTCGACATGGTTAGCCGGGGCGACCTCCGTGCCGATATCGACCTCGTGACCCCCTGGGAAGACGCCGCCTCGGCCGTGGACGCGTTGCTGGATCGCCGGATCGCCGGCAAGGCGGTCCTTCGGATCCGGTGACGCTCGAGCTCGTTCGCGTGACGCGCCGGTTCGGCGACGTCGTGGCGCTCGACGATGTCTCGTTCTCCGTGCCCGAGGGTCAGATGATCGGGTTCGTCGGGCCGAACGGGGCCGGGAAGACGACGGCCATGCGCATCGTGCTCGGGGTGTTGGCCGCCGACGACGGGTTCGTCCGCTGGCGCGGCGCCGAGATCGATGGAACGGTCCGTCGCCGATTCGGTTACATGCCCGAGGAGCGCGGACTCTATCCCAAGATGCGGGTTCTGGATCAGCTTGTGTACCTCGCGCAGCTGCACGGCGTCGCGCGGGCCGACGCTCGGCGCGAGTCGATGCGGGCACTCGAGACGCTCGGTGTTGCGGGCCGCGCGGCCGATCGGACGGAGGCGCTCTCGCTCGGAAACCAGCAGCGCGTTCAGCTGGCCGCGGCCCTGGGTCACCGTCCCGAGCTGCTCGTCCTGGATGAGCCGTTCTCCGGCCTCGACCCCGTCGGTGTGGACCTGCTGTCCGGCGTCCTTCGCGATCGCGCGGCCGCGGGGGTCCCCGTCGTGCTGTCGAGCCACCAGCTGGAGCTGGTGGAGCGGCTGTGCGATTCCGTGGTGCTGATCGACCGCGGCCGGATCGTGGCAGACGCGCGGATCGCCGACCTCCGCGGTGCGGATTCGCGGCGGCTCGTTCGCGTCGAGGTGACGGGCGGCGCTCTGGGGTGGATCGACGCGCTCGAGGGCATCCGCATCATCGAGCCGCTTCCCGAAGGCGCCGTCGTGGAGCTTCGCGACGGGACGTCCACCGAGGCGCTTCTCGACGCAGCCCGGGCCGCGGGGTCGGTCCGGACGTTCGCCGTGGTGCAGCCGTCGCTGCCCGAGATCTTTCGCCGGATGGTGGCGGCCCGATGAGCGCACCCGTCGCCGAGGCAGCGGCTCAGCCTGCCGCGCCCGCGGGCGGTGCTCCCGTTCGCCGGACGACAGATCGCGGCGCCTTCTTGCTCGTTGCCCGACGGGAGTTCGTCGAGCGCGCGCGCGACCGCAGCTTCAAGATCTCGACCGCCGTCACGCTCGCGTTCCTCGTCGGGTTCATCCTCGTCGCCTCGCTCTCGGGCGGCCCGAAGCGATTCAGCGTCGGCGTCGTCGGCGACGAGTCGGTGTCGTCGATGCGCCTGGCGCGTACCGCCGCGCGGTCGCTCGGGTTCTCGCTCTCCACGCGCACGTACCGAACCTCCTCCGCCGCGACCGCCGCCGTACGGGAGGGCGACGTTCAGGCCGCCATCGTCGACGGCGAGATCGTCGTGAAGTCGACGCCACCTCAGCAGCTCGTCGCCGCCCTCCAGGTGTCGATCCAGCAGGCGGAGGTTCGTCGGGTGCTGACCGAGGAGGGACTGTCGTCCGATCAGATCTCGAACGCGCTCGACCGCCCGCCGCCGACCGTGCGGTCAACCGAGCCGGTGCCGCCTCGTCGGAGCCAGGCAGCGTCCGTCGCGTTCGTCGGCGTCCTCGCGCTCTACGGGCAGCTCTTCGCGTACGGCTACTGGGTGGCCTCCGGTGTCGTGGAGGAGAAGGCCTCGCGCATCATCGAGGTCCTCCTCGCGACGATCCGCCCGGCTCAGCTGCTCCGGGGCAAGATCCTTGGAATCGGGGCGCTCGGACTGTGCCAGCTGATGCTCATCGGGGCGACCGGCATCTGCGTCGCCCTCGCGACGGGTGCGCTCGAGTTTCCGGCCGGCGCCGCGCTCGCGGTCGTGTATGTGATCGCCTGGTTCCTCCTCGGTTTTGCCTTCTATTCGTCGCTGTTCGCCGTCGCCGGCGCTCTGGTCTCTCGGCAGGAGGACCTTCAGGCAACGATCACGCCACTGTCGCTCGTCATCGTCGTCGCCTTCATCCTGGGGATGCAGGCCGTTGCGAACCCCTCGTCTACGCTCGCCGCGGTCGCGTCCCTGATCCCGTTCTCGGCGCCGCTCGCGATGCCGTCGCGGCTGGTGCTCGGACAGGCGTCGCTCGCGACCGGGGCGCTCTCTGCGGCGGTGACCGTCGCCGGCGCCCTCCTGCTCATCCCCGTGGCGACGCGGGCCTACTCGCGCGCGGTGCTCCAAAGCGGCCGGGTCAGGCTTCGGGACGCGTTCCGTTCCGAGCGGGTGGCCTGAGCCCCTCGGTCGCCGCGCCGATCAGGCGGTGAGGTCCGCGGCCATCTCATCGAACACCGCCGTGTGTGCGTCGACGTCCTCATCGGTCGTCGAGGGCGACATCAACGCCATATTGTGAAATGGCGTCAACAGAATTCCACGGTTCAGGGCGTACAGGTGGGTGAACCGTGCGAGCTCGTGGTCGTCGGCGGAGGCGGCCTCTCCGCCGGTGCGCGGCGCCGTCGGGGTGAACCAGTACTCGGCGCGCGCGCCGATCCGCTGGATGGTCCAGGGCAACCCGTGCTTCTCGATCCCGTCCCGGACCCCTTTCGCCCACCGGTCGCCGAGGTCGATCATCCGTTCGAACGCCTCGTCGGTTAGCACGTGCTCGAGCGTCGCACGCATCACGGTGAGGGAGAGCGCGTTGCCCGACAGCGTCCCGCCAATGCCTCCCACGTCCGTCGTCGGCGCACCGGCCATAGCGGAGCCGACTCGAGCCGCGACCTCCTCGCTCATGCCGTAGCACGCCGCCGGGATGCCGCTCGCGAGCGGCTTGCCGATCGTGAGGAAGTCCGGCTCGAGTCCCCACGCCTTCGTCGCGCCACCTGGCCCTGCACAGATCGTGTGCGTCTCGTCGATCACCAGATACGTCCCGTGCTTGCGTGTCAGGGCGCGGAGCGTCTCGTGGTAACCCGGGTCCGGCGGGACGATGCCGATGTTGGTCAGCGCGGGCTCGGCCAAGACGCACGCGACGTCTTCGTGTCCGAGCGCGTCTTCCAGGGCCTCGACGTCGTTGAATTCGACAACACGCGTCGTGACCGTCGGGTCCACCGCCGGCCCGATGTTGCCCGGCCGGGGCCGCGCGACGCCTCCTTCGATCGCGATGATCGTCTCGTCGACCGAACCGTGATAACACCATGAGTACACGAGGATCTTCGGCCGTCCCGTGATCGCGCGGGCCAAGCGCAACGTGAAGCGGTTCGCGTCGGTCGCGGTCAGACAGAACTGCCAGTAGGGGAGGCCGAACCGGCGCTGCATTTCTGCGCCGACCCAGATCGAATCCTCGGTCGGGAGCATCAGGGTGATTCCCTTGCCCGCCTGCGCGGCGATCGCGTCGACCGCAACCTTCGGCGCGTGACCCGTCATCGCGCCCGTGTCTCCGAGACACAGGTCGACGTACGTGCGATCGTCGACGTCTGTGAACCGCGCGCCCTCCGCCTCCGCCACGAAGATCGGGTATGGGCCGGCCCACTCTGTCATCCACGGCATCGGGACGCCGGCGAGGAGGTTCGCCCGGCCGCGATCAAAGAGCTCCTTCGACCGGGGGTGGTCGGCGACGAACCGGTCCTGCTCCCGGCGCATCAGCTCCCGCAGCCGCGCTCGATCGACGGTGCTCTCCATGGCGTCGGGCCTCCTCGCGTTGGTCGGGGTGAGCGTTGCCGACCGTGGCGGCGCGCGTCAACAGCCCGAGCGTCGAGGAGGTACGGTCGCGGCGTGACGAAGGGCATCACGGCTGCGAACGTCCGGCATGCCGCGCGGCTGTTGAAGCGGGGCCGACGCCCGACCTCGACCGTGTACGACAGCATTGGGCCGGACTTCTTCCTCGCCCTGGACGAGGGGTGGCTGAACCTCGGTCTGTGGGAGGGGCTCGGCGACGACCCGACGGAGGCGCCCGTCGCGGTCCGTCGCTTGGTCGCGCGGGTGGCCGAGCCGCTGCCGAAACACGGTGAGGTACTCGACGTCGGCAACGGTCTCGGCGCCCAGGACGAGCTCATCGCGGAGGTCCTGCGCCCGCGTCGCCTCGTCGCGATGAACATCGCGCTGGCGCAGCTCGTCGCCGGCCGGGACCGACTCGCGCGCGCGGGCGCGTTGGCGGTGAACGCGGACGCCGTCAGGATTCCGCTTGCGGATGCGAGCGTGGACGCCGTGCTCAGCGTCGAGGCCGCGTTCCACTTCTCCTCACGTGGGGGGTTCTTCCGCGAGGCGTTCCGGGTGCTTCGGCCCGGCGGCGTCCTGTCAATGTCGGACGTCGCCACGTTGCGACGGCCTCGAACGATCCCGGAGCTCGCGGCCGGACTCGCCCAGCTGCGCGTGTGGGGACTGCGCCTGTCGGCCTCGGCGTCGCCGGGTCGGATTCTCGACGCCGCGATCGCCGCCGGGTTCGAGGGCGTCGAGGCGACGCTCGTCGGCACGCGCGTGATCGACCCGGCTCTCACGTTCGCTCGGCAGCGATTGCGCGAGACCGACCGGACGGTCCCGCGCGTCGTTCGCCTCGCCGCCCGCATGGGCGTCGGTCAGGTGGAGCTCCTACGACGTCACCGGCTGATCGACTACCTGTTGCTGGACGCGGTGAAACCCCCCGGGAGCTAGGTGCTCAGCTCCCGGCGGAGCGCCGGTAGCGGAAGCGACCCGAGCGCGAGCAGTCTGTCGTGGAACGCGGGCAGCGAGAATCCATCCCCGAGACGCTTGGCCGCCTCCTCGCGCTGTCGCTCGATCTCGAACTGACCGATCTTGTAGGCGAGCGCCTGCCCGGGCATCGTGATGTACCGGTCGGTCTCGATGACCGCATCCGTGTGCGGAACGGCCGCGTCCTCGAGGGTGGCGATCGCTCGGTCGCGAGACCAGCCGAGCGCGTGGATTCCCGTGTCGACGATCAATCGCGCTGCACGGTGCGCCTGCGCATCGAGCATCCCCAAGCGCTCCGCCTCGTCGACGAACAGCCCCATCTCATCGGCGAGTCGCTCGCTGTACAGGCCCCACCCCTCGGCGAACGCGCTGCCCGCCATCAGCCCGCCGAATCGGCGGAGGGCCGGGCGGTCGCCCATCTCCTGCTCGATCGCGATCTGGAAGTGATGACCGGGGTTCGCCTCGTGATACGTCGTCGTGGCCAAGTGATGGCGCGGCCGGTCGGCGAGCCCGAACCCGTTGACGTAGTAGATGCCAGGTCGGGACCCGTCCTCTGAGGCCGGCTGATAGAACGCGAATGCCATGTCCGCTTCGCGGAACTCCTCGACGAGTCGTACCTCGCAGTTCTGCCGAGGACGGCGACCGAAGAACCTCGGCGCGGCATCCCAGCCGCGTCCTATCTGTTCCTCGGCGAGTTCCTTCAGCTCCTCCTTGGAGCCAATCGCGTTGCGACCGCTCTCGTTCAGGGAACGGACGGCGATCGCCGGATCCGGCGACCCGAGCGCTTCGGCCGACGAACGCCGCTCCTCCTGGATTCGTTCGAGGTCCTCGACACCCAGATCGTGGACGTGACGCGCCGACAACGGCAACGTGGTCCACGACAGGATCTCGGCCTCGTAGATCGCTTCGCCGCCGGGCAGCGCGAGCAGACCGATCGTCTCCGTTGCGTGCGGCAGGTACTCGTCGCGAAGAACCGCGAGGAACGACGCGAGCGCCGGCAGCGCGTCCGAGCGCAGGACGTCGACGACGGCGTCCCGGCCCGCCGCGTCGGATTCGGGGACCGACATCAGCGCGGGGGAGTCCTCGACCGGCACCGCCAGGAACCGCTCGATCTGCGCGATCGTCCGCTCCGCAACGACCCTCGGCGCGATGATGCCGACCGCGAGGCCGGAGCGGGCCACGTCGCTCACGGCCGCGTAGTAGGCGGGAACCGCTCGCAGTCGCGTGAGGTACCGCCCGAGACGGTCCGGGGTGTCGGCTCGCTGAATTGATCCGAGCTCGCCGAGGAGCTGGGAAGGTCCCCAGAAGTGGCTGACGACCTGAAGCCGGTCGAGGCGGTGCTCGATCTCGGTCAGGTCGCGCAGCGCGATCGCCTCGAGCATATCGAGCGTCGTTCGCAGGCCCAGGTCGTCGACGTCGCGATCCACTAGGGCGAGCTCTTCGAGTGCCCCGCGATGCAACGCCTCGCGGGCGCCGATGCCGGCCTCACTGGGATCGGGAAGGCGGTCGTCGTAGCGCTCGTCGCCGACCTGCGTGCCCAGGAGTGGCTCCGTCTCGAGCAGGCCCTCCCAATACCGATCGACGAGCGCGCGCGCCGCGACGGCGTCGCTCACTTCCACTCCTTTCGGTCTTACCGGCGTGGTCTGGCGACTCCGTTTGGGCGGTCCTCGCGTGCCGCCGCGCCCATCCTAGTGGCGAACGTCCCCCACAGCGTCCGCCCGATCCCGTACTGTACGGCTCCATGTTCGACGCCCGACCGGGGGCCCGGGCGGCGATCGTCGCACTCGTGACGTCGCTGCTTGCCGTCCTCGTTCTCCGCTTATTGCAGCCGGCGCAGCGAGGGGGCCTCGGCGCTTCCAGTGCAACGCATCGGGGGAGTAGGGGTGGCGCGGCGCAACTGGGCGGTCTGGAGGAATCGGTAGCCGAGGTGACGCGGCACGACCGGATCGCGATGTACCGGGGCCTCGGGACGTGGATCGACGTCTACGACGTGGCATGGTCGCACCCCGGCGCTGCCGTGCGGAAGATGGCCACGGAGGGCATTCGAACGCTGTACCTCGAGACATCGAACTTCAACAGGGGCAAACCCTTTGTCTACCCGGACGCGATCGGCGAATTCGTGGACGCGGCTCATCGACAGGGCATCGATGTCGTTGCGTGGTACCTGCCCGGCTTCCGAGACGTCTCGCTGGACCTGCATCGATCGCTCGCCGCTGTCGGCTTTCGCTCACCGCACGGAAACGCGTTCGACTCGTTTGCGCTCGACATCGAGTCGCCGGAGGTTCGACGGTCCTCGACGAGGACGCGCCGGCTCCTCGCGCTTTCGACCCGGCTTCGCGAGGCCGTCGGCGCCCACTACGCCCTCGGCGCAATCATCCCATCGCCCCGCGGCCTGGACTACTCGGGCACGTACTGGCCGGGGTTTCCCTTCCGATCGCTTGCCCGCACGTACGACGTGTTTCTTCCGATGACGTACTTCACGTGGCGCGTCAGTGGAGAGGAGGCCGCCCACTGGTACACCGCGCAGAACATCGGGATCATCCGGCGGCGGACGGGCGACCAGACGGTTGCGATCCACGTCATCGGCGGGATCGGGGCTTCGCGTGCGGAGACGAGAGGGTTCGTCGAAGCGGTACGTGAGCGCGGAATCATCGGCGCGAGCTACTACACGTTCCCGATCACGCCCCCGATCGACTGGCAACCTCTGCAGCACGTCATTCCGATACCCGATCAGCGGCCCGCGCTGCCCGTCGGCATCCCGTACGAGGATGCCCTCGGGAACGTCCCTGGCCGCGATACATCGCATCCGAAGGAGGTCGTCTACAAGGTCGGCGGCCGGCGCCGACGCTACCGAGTGGCATACGCTGGCTTCGACATCCAGGCGGGTGAGGTCACGCTACTCGTCAACTGGCGGCGGGTCGCCGAGGTACCTGCGGGCGCGGCAGGGGCGTGGGGCGACGTCCTGTCGATCGCGGTGCCGCCGCGGCTGCTGAATCGTGACCGCACGAATTACGTCTCGTTCGTCGCAGAGCCGAGCGACGATGGCTGGCCCACGTGGGGCGTGCGGTCGGTCCGTTTGGTCCGGCCCGGGTCCCGTTCGGGTCCGCCCGCCTGACCGGTCGCCGTCGGCGTCCCTCACCTGCCCCGCGGCTACAGGAGCGAGCCCTGGTCCCGCAGTGCACGCGATCGGCGCCGCGACGGCGGTGCCTCGTCCGACGGGTGCTCGACGAGCGCGATCACGCGGGTCGTCATGAAGCGTCCGGTGCGCACCGGTCGGCCGCTGCGGGTGACCTCGGACACCTCGACGACGCCGCGGCCCGTCGTGACGTCGACGCGGCGCCCGGCCTTGGTCGCGGCGATCTCGTACGTTTGAGCGCCGTTTCCCGTGTCCACGACGATCTCGACGCGGTCTCCCTTCACCGGCGCATCGTACGCCGGAGCTTCGTCCTCGCGCCGGACGCGTCCTAGACGACGCCTCGAAGTTCGCTGCGAACGACGGACCCGCTACCATCGGGCCGTTCCGGACGCAGGAGGCCGGCGTGCTCGAAGGCAAGCGGCTGCTCATCACCGGTGTGCTGACACGTGACAGCATCGCCTACGCCGTCGCAAAGGCCGCCCAGGAGCAGGGCGCCGAGATCGTCCTGACGTCGTTCGGACGCGCGATGAGCCTGACCGAGAAGAGCGCGAAGCGGCTGCCGCAGCCCGTCGACGTTCTGGAGATGGACGCGAACGACCCCGCGCACCTGCGCGCCGTCCGCGCCGAGCTGCAGGCGCGGTGGGGCGGGCTCGACGGGTTCCTGCACGCCATCGCGTTCGCGCCACGGGACGCGCTGGGCGGCAACTTTCTGAACACGCCCTGGGAGAGCGTCGGCGTGGCGCTGCAAACGAGCGCGTATTCGCTCAAGGCCATCGCCGCCGAGTTGTTGCCGCTCATGGACGGCCGGGACGCGGGCATCGTGAGCCTCGACTTCGACGCGCAGGTGGCGTGGCCTCTGTACGACTGGATGGGTGTCGCGAAGGCGGGCCTGGAGGCTGTGACGCGGTACCTCGCCCGCGACCTGGGTCCCCACCGGATCCGGGTGAACTGCGTTTCGGCGGGGCCGCTGCGGACCGTGGCGGCGAAGGGGATTCCGGGGTTCGACGACCTGGCCGATGCGTGGGCGGGCCGGGCGCCGCTCGGCTGGGACACCGGGGATCCGACGCCGGTCGCGCGCGCGGCGGTCTTCCTGCTCTCGGAGTGGTCCGGCGGCATCACCGGCGAGATCGTCCACGTGGACGGCGGCTACCACGCGATCGGAGCGGCGCTTTCGACGCCGGTCGCGGATCCCACCGGCGAAGGGGTGTAGCACGATCGACGCGGGCTCTCCGCCGTCGACGGCGTCGAGAGGCTCAGCGCACCGTGACGCCGAGATCCGTCGCGAGCATCCGCTGAGCCCGCTCGATGACCTTGAAGGCCTCCTTGAGACCGTGTCGCGCCACGGGGCCGATCTCACGCGGGTCGACGAAGTCGTCCGGCTCGCGACCCGCGTCGAGCTGTGCGACCTGGTGCCGAAGCCGGATCTCCCACAGGAACCGGAAGGCCTCCTCCAGGCCGTCGGCGAGATCCTCGTCCAACGACCCGGCCGTCGCGGCGGCGCGCAACCGCTCGATCGTTCGCTTCGGCGTGTGTCCGCGTGAGATCGCGGCGGCGCGCGCAAGGTTCCCGATGATCGTGATGCCCCCGTGCTTCACGTCCAGCGTTCCGGCGTGCTCTCCGCGCGCCTCGACGACGAGATCCCGGAAGAACCCGGTCGGGGGCCGATCGTCGAGAGCCCGCCTGCAGAGTTGCCGGAGGAAGAGCGGGAATCGGGGAGCCGTCGTCACGATGCCATTCAGGCGCCGATCCGCGTCGAGCGGCCCGGCGACGCGGCGGTAGTCGAAGGCGATGGAAAGCAGGACGCTGCCGCCCGTGCCCGGCGTCGACATCCACTCGCCGAACTGCCGAATCCAGCCGGCGATCGACCGACGGAGGGCCCGATTGGACGCCATGACGTTGCCGTCACACCGAGCGATCCCGGCCGCCTCGAGTCCGTCGGTGACGAACGCTGCAAGCGGGCCGAAGAACCGGTCGAGCTCGTCCTCTCGCTCCTCGGGCGCGTCGTACGCGAGGGCGTGATCCTGGTCGGTTCGCAGGGCTTGCTCCTGTCGCGCCTCGCTGCCGAGGGCGAGCCAGGCCCAGGGGACCGGTGGCTCGCCGAGGCGATCGATGCCGAGCTCGACGAGGCGGCGCGTCGCGGCGTCGATCGTCGTTGCCACGACGTGGCCGACGTCGACGGGGTCGGAGCTCGCGTCGACGAGGGTGCGAATGACGTTCGGCAGGTCGGCGGTCGCGGAGGAGACCCCGTCCACCGTCGACGCGCGCTCGATGGCGCTGGTCATCGCGAAGGGCGTGTGACGCCCGAGGCCCATCAGATCGGTGTCCGTAACGACGCCGACCACGACGCCATCCGGCCGCTCGACGGGGAAGTGGTGGAAGCCCCGGTCGAGCATCTCGAGCAGGACCTCGCCGGCCATCGCGTCGGTCGAAACGGTCAAGGCCGGGCGCGTCATCACCTCGTGGATGCGGGTCGACGCGCCGTCGCGGCGCTGGGCGAGAACCTTGGTACGGAAGTCGCGATCGGTCACGATGCCCCAGCCGTCGCCGTCCGGGACGAGCAGGCACGACACGCGCTCGGTCGTCATCGTCGTGGCCGCGTCCGCAACGGACGCATCCGATGCAATCGTGACGAGCTCGCGCCGCAGGAGCGAACCGACGATGCGAAACGGGTCGGTGGCGCGCTCGGCGACGCGATCGCTCTCGAGCGCGGCCAGCCGGCGACGGAGGCTGCGCATCACGAACGCGACGCCGGGCGGCGACTCGAGCACTTCGGTCGCGACGTCGGCGCCCACCAAGTAGCAAAGGGTGTCGCCGTGCGCCCGGACCGTGGCCGTCGGGCTGAACCGTCCGAGCAGCGACCACATCCCGAACGCCTCGCCGGTGGACATCAGGTCGATGACGCGCCCGCCGTCCAGGATCTCGACCTCACCCTTGCGGATCACGAACAGGTGCCTCGACGGCTCTCCTGCCTGCTCGAGGATGACCTCGCCCGGCGAGAAGTGCTCGATCTCGACGCTCGCCGCTACCCGGGCGACGGCGGACTCGTCGAGCGAGTCGAACGGCGGATGGCGACCGAGGAACGCCGCGACGTCCACCGCCGCAGCGTACGGCAGGTCTACGCCTTCGTGACGTCGGCGGCGGTGAGCTGGTTGCCGTAGGCGCCGCGCCCGGCCACGCACCAGGCCCCGCAGCGAGCCGCGAAGTCGAGGGCGCGGCGCACGTCGAACCCCGCGCCCAGGGCGAACGTCAGCCCCGCGGCGAACGAGTCGCCGCCCCCGTACGTGTCGACGATCGGACGCGGTAGCGCGACGGCCTCGTATCGACCCTTCGAGCCGTCGGCTGTCGCGAAGACGCCGCCCCGAGCGCCGTCCGTCAGCACGACCAGACCGGGCCGGTACCTGAGTGCCTTCGGGTCGTAGCGTTCGGACGGGTCGCGGCCGCTGCCGACCACCGCGTCGAACGAAACGTCGGCATCGGCCAGCACTTCGAGGGTGCGTAGCGTCGCCACCAGGACGCGCGCGTTTCTCGCCGCTCGGACGGCGCCGGCGTCGCCGGCGGTGAAGTACACGGCGTCGATCCGCGCGAGCTCGTCCCAAGGAAGGGGGTCGCCGGCCTCGGGGTGCAAGCGCTCCCCGAGCGTGGTGATCGTCCGCTCCCCCGTGGGCTCGATGAAGGTGACGGCCCGCCGCGTCGGCCGGCGCCGGATCACGGCCTCGACGCGCGGCCCGAGGGACTCGAGCTCGAGGTGCGACCGCTTACCGGTTCCGTCACGCCCGAACGCCGTGTAGAACGTGCAGTCGCCCGAAAGCTTGTGGAGCTGAACCGCGGCGACGGCACCGCCACCGGCCGGCTCTTCCCACCATTCCGTCGAGTGCACGATCTCGCCGGACCCGGGCACGTGACCGACGTGTGCGAACTCGACCCACTCGGTGTGACCGACGACCGCCGTCCGCATGAGGGGAGCGTATCCTCGGTACGTGCGGGACCACCGAAGACTTACGAGCTTCAGCCACGGCGCGGGCTGCGGCTGCAAGCTCGGCCCGGACCAACTGGCGAGCGTGCTGTCGACGCTCTCGCTCCCGGGGATCGGCGACGACGTCCTCGTGGCGGCGGATACCGGCGACGACGCCGCGGTCGTCCGGCTCCCGAGCGGCCAGGGGCTCGTCGCCACGCTCGACTTCTTCACGCCGATCGTCGACGACGCCTACGACTGGGGACGCATCGCCGCGACGAACGCGCTGTCGGACGTCTACGCGATGGGCGGAACGCCGTTCCTCGCGCTGAACATCGTGAACTGGCCCGTCGACGATCTGCCGCTCGAGATGCTCGGTCAAGTGTTGCAGGGTGGCATCGACGCCGCCTCCAAGGCCGGTGTGACGGTGGCGGGCGGTCACTCGATCACCGATCCCGAACCCAAGTACGGCATGGTCGCGCTCGGCCTCGCCGACCCCGACCGGATCGTTCGGAACTCGACGCTCGAGCCGGGCGCCGACCTGTACCTGACCAAGCCGCTCGGGCTCGGCGTGATCTCGACTGCGATCAAGCGCGGTGTCGCAACGCAGGAGCAGATCCGGGCCGCGGTCGACGCAATGACGGCGCTGAACGACGCGGCATCGGACGCGATGCTCGAGGCGGGCGCCGTGGCCGCGACCGACGTCACCGGGTTCGGGTTGCTCGGACACCTCCAGCGCATGGCGTCGGCCTCGCATTGCGCCGCCGTCGTCGACGCCTCGGCGGTCCGACTCCTGCCCGGTGTGATGGATCTCGCGCGCTCCGACGTCGTGCCCGGCGGGACCAAGCGCAATCTCGCGGCGGCGCGTCCATCGACGGACTTCGGCGACCTGACCGGGCCGGAGCAGGCCGTCCTGGCCGACGCCCAGACCTCCGGCGGCCTGCTCATTGCTGCGACCCGCCCGGATCGACTCGAGACCGCCTTGTCTCTGCGCGGCGTTCGGTTCTGGCGGATCGGCCGGAGCGAGCGCTCGCGGCCGGGTGCGCCGGCAATCCGCGTCCGCGGTCGGCTCGTAGACGAGCGCGGCGACGCCGACGAAACGGCCGATCGAACCGTCGACGGAGGAATACCACCGCGCTGGTAGGGTTTGTTGCAGGTGCGACATGCCCGAGCTCGACGGCGTCCTCGTCAAGGAGATGGTGGACCACGGTCTCCGTGAGTTCCCGAACGAGTGCTGCGGCCTCGTCGCCTCCCGGGACGGCGTTCCGGTACGCGTCTACGCGATGCGCAACCTCGACGCCAGTCCCGCCTCGTACCGCCTGGATCCCAAGGAGCAGCTGCACGTGTTCGACGAGATGGAGGCCGAGGGTCTTGAGCTGTGGGGCATCTATCACTCCCACACGCACTCCGAGGCCTTTCCGTCGGAGACTGACACCAGGCTGGCCTTCTACCCCGACTCGCTGTACCTGCTGCTGTCGTTGACGGATCGCGAGGACCCGGTACTCCGAGCGTTCCGGATCGCGGAGGAGACGATCACCGAGGAGGAGCTGACGATCGCATGAGCGCGCCGTTCACCGAGGAGCAGGTCCGCCGGTACGCGCGCCACATCATCCTGCCGGGCATCGGCGGGGAGGGACAACGCAAACTCCTCGACTCGAAGGTTCTCGTGATCGGCGCCGGCGGGCTCGGCTCGCCGGTTGCGATGTACCTCGCGGCGGCGGGGGTCGGCACGCTCGGGATCCTCGACTTCGACAAGGTCGACGAGTCGAACCTGCAGCGTCAGATCCTGCACACCACGGCCGACGTGGGCCGGCCGAAGGTGCAGAGCGCGATCGACCACCTGCGCGCGCTGAACCCGACGATCGAGTTCGTCGGTTACGACACCGTCCTGCACTCCGGAAACGCCTTCGAAGTCCTCGACCCGTGGGACGTCATCGTCGACGGCACGGACAACTTCCCCGTGCGCTATCTGGTGAACGACGCCGCGCAGTTCCTCAAGAAGCCGCTCGTGTACGGCTCGATCTACCAGTTCGACGGCCAGGCGACCGTATTCATGCCCGGTCGGGACGCGCCGTGCTACCGATGCCTGTTTCCGCAGCCTCCGCCGCCGGGCACCGTTCCGTCGTGCGCCGAGGGCGGCGTCTTCGGCGTGCTGCCCGGGATCGTCGGGAGCATCCAGGCGACGGAGGCGATCAAGCTGATCACCGACATCGGCGATCCGCTGATCGGTCGGCTCCTGATCTTCGACGCGCTCCAGATGGACTTCACGATCGTCAAGGTGCGCTGGGACGCGGACTGCCCGGTCTGCGGCAAGGACCCCTCCATCACCGAGCTCATCGACTACGAGGCATTCTGCGGCCTGGCTCCCGGGCAGGCGCCGCCCGAGGCCGAGCATGGCGTGTCGGCGAACGGATGACGGGAGACGCAACGAGATGCCCGTGAAGGTCAAGCTCCCGCAGATCCTGCGAAAGCATGCGGGCGGCGAGGCGGTCGTCCGGGCGGACGGCTCGACGCTCCGCGAGGCGCTGAAGGATCTCGAGTCGCAGTATCCGGGCATCACGAAGAACGTCGTTTCGCAGGACGGGGCGCTTCACCGATTCATCAACGTCTACGTGAACGACGAGGACGTCCGCTACCTCGGTTCGCTCGAGACCCCCCTCGCCGACGGCGACACGGTTTCGCTGCTGCCGGCGGTCGCTGGCGGCCGGCGTTAGCTGCACGGGTCTCGTCAGCACGCTGCGATAATCCGCGCATGCGGTTCAACGACATCCTCGACGCCATCGGAAACACGCCGCTCGTCGGGATTCCGACGATGTCGCCGAAGCCGGGCGTTCGCATCTGGGCCAAGCTGGAGGGCACCAACCCGACCGGCTCGACCAAGGATCGGATCGCGAAGGCCATGGTCGAGGACGCGGAGGCGCGTGGGCTTTTGACGCCCGAGAAGACCATCCTGGAGCCCACCTCCGGCAACACCGGGATCGCGCTCGCGATGGTCGCTCGGCGCAAGGGTTACAAGCTGACGGTGGTCCTCCCCGACAACGCGAGCGACGAACGGATCCGGCTCCTGGAGCTGTTCGGGGCCGAGATCGTCTTCTCGCCCGGGGACAAGGGCACCAACGGGTCGATCGAGATCGCCCGCCGGCTCGCCGAGGACGATCGGTACCTCATGCTGTTCCAGTACGGGAACGAGGCAAATCCGCGGGCACACTACGAGGGTACGGGTGCCGAGATCGTCGCGGACCTTCCCGAGGTCACCCACTTCGTCGCGGGGCTCGGGACGGGCGGCACGCTCACCGGAACCGGACGACGCCTCCACCAACACGATCCCGACATCAGGATCATCGCGGCCGAGCCCGAACTCGGCGATCTCGTCTACGGCCTGCGTTCACTCGATGAGGGGTTCGTCCCGCCGATTCTCGACGAGTCGGTGCTCGACGCGAAGTTCCTCGTGAACTCCTCGGACTCGTTGAAGGCGACGCGCGAGCTGACGCAGACGGAGGGGATCTTCGCCGGCATCTCGTCGGGTGCCGTCGTGCACGTCGCCCAGCGTGTCGCCGAGAGAATCGAGCGAGGCGACATCGTCTGTCTGCTGGCCGACGGCGGCTGGAAGTATCTGTCGACCGATGCGTGGGCCGCCGAGCTCGAGCAGGCCGAGAAGCGCGTGGCGGAGACGCTTTGGTGGTAGCGCCGTGGACCGCCGCGGACGGGCGGCATCGATCGCATGGGCGATAGCCGGCCGATCGGCGTCTTCGATTCTGGCGTCGGAGGGTTGACCGTCGTCCGCGCGATCCTGGACCTGCTCCCGCAGGAGCGGATCCTGTATCTGGGCGACAACGGCCGGTTCCCGTACGGGCCCCGACCCAACGAGGAGATCCGGTCCTTCGCCCTCGACATCGCGGGATACCTCGTCGGGCGGGACGTGAAGATGCTGGTCGTCGCGTGCAACTCGGTCGAGGTGGCGGCCATCCGCGACGTCGCCGACGCCGCGGGCGTCCCCGTCGTCGGCGTCGTCGAGCCCGGTGCGCGGGCCGGGCTTCGCGCGACGCGCAACGGAAGAATCGGCGTCATCGCAACCGAGGCGACCGTTCGAAGCGGCGCGTACGAGACGGCGGTTGCGTCCGCGGACGCCTCGGCGCGGGTGTTCTCGAGGGCGTGCCCTGCCTTCGTCGGCTTCGTGGAGGCCGGCGACACCTCGAGCGATGCGCTGCTTTGCGTTGCGCGCGAGTATCTTGAGCCGCTGAAGGCGGAGGGGGTCGACACCTTGATCCTGGGCTGCACGCACTACCCGATGCTGTCCGGGTTGATTCAGTACGTCATCGGGCCCGAGGTCGTCCTCGTGTCCTCGGCCGAGGAGACGGCCAAGGACGTGTACGCGACGCTCGTCCAGGCCGACGTGCTACGCGACGAGCGTGGCGACCCCCAGCATGAGTTCGTCACCACGGGAGACCCGGCGGCCTTCATCGCGATCGCGCACCATTTTCTCGGGCCGGACGTCGGTCGTGTCGCATCCGTGCCCGTCGCGCGCGTGAAAGCCGAGGACGCGGCCGCGGCGCGTGCGGTAGCCACAAGAAGAAGGAAAGCGACTTGGAGCTGATCGTCCTCGGGGCGAGCGGGACATGGCCGCAGGAGGGCGGCGCGCTCAGCGGTTATCTCATCCGGCAGGATGGGTTCAACCTCTGGGTCGACGCCGGTTCGGGCACGATGGCGAACCTGCAGAAGTACATCGGCATCTCCGACGTAGACGCGATGATCATCACGCACGAGCACGCCGACCATTGCGTCGACATCTATCCATTGTTCTACGCCCGGTACTACGGAGGGCAGGGGGCGAACGGAATGCCGCTGCACATCCCGAAGGGGTTCGGCGGACGACTCAACGGACTGCTGTCCGAGGAGGGCATCAAGTCCTTCCGCGTCGGTTTCGACGTGCACGAGGTGGAGCCGGGGGAGCGATTCGAGGTGGGGCCGTTCCGCGTGTCGGCACGCGGCATGTCGCACCTCGGGCTTCCGGCCCTCGGGTTCCGCCTGGAGTACAACGGGACGTCGTTGTCGTATACCGGGGACACGGGCCCTACCGACGAGGTCGTTCGACTCGCTCGCGGGTCGGACGTGTTCTTGGCTGAGGCGACGTACCAGGACGGCGACGAGCTCACGGGATTTCATCTGTCGTCGCGCCAGGCGGCCGAGCACGCGCGCGACGCGGGGGTCGGGCGGCTGATCCTCACGCACATCCTGCCCACGCACGACAAGGCCGAGTCCATACGCCAGGCGGCGAGCGTGTACGACGGCCCAATCGACGCGGCCGTCGAGGGGTTGACGCTGGAGGTCGGCGAGTGACCGAGCGACCGGACGGCCGTGGGGCGCTCGATCTTCGACCCGTCAAGGTCGAGCTCGGCTTCCAGGAGTGGGCCGAGGGCTCGGTGCTGTTCGAGATGGGCCGGACCAAGGTCCTCGTGGCGGCGTCGTACGAGGACCGGGCCCCGAAGTTCCTCCAGGGGACCGGTCGGGGGTGGGTGACGGCCGAGTATTCGATGCTTCCCCGGGCCACGGCGGAGCGGACGTCGCGGGAGGTCGCGAAGGGACGGCCCTCTGGCCGGACCCAGGAGATCCAGCGGCTCGTGGGTCGCTCACTGCGCGCGGTCACGGATCTCCAGAAGCTGGGCGATGCGACGGTGTGGGTCGACTGCGACGTGCTTCAGGCCGACGCGGGGACGCGAACCGCATCGATCACGGCCGGCTACCTCGCACTGGCCATCGCCGTTCGATCGCTCGCCGAGCGGGGCGTGGTGCGGCCCGGGGCGTTGACGGATAGCGTCGCCGCGGTCAGTGCCGGCATCGTCGGCGGGGAGGCCGTCCTCGATCTCTCCTACGACGAGGACGCCGCGGCCGACGTCGACTTCAACGTCGTGATGACCGGCTCGGCAAAACTCGTCGAGCTCCAAGGCACCGCCGAGGGTGCGCCGTTCTCGCGCGAGCAGCTCGCGGCGCTCGTCGACCTCGCGGAGTCCGGCATCGCGCGTTTGACGGAGATCCAGCGCCAGGTCCTCGACGTGTGAGCTTTCCCGAGCAACTGGCGATCGCCTCGCGAAACCCCGGAAAGATCCGCGAGATCCTCAGGATCGGGGCGGCGTGGCCGGTCGAATGGCTCAATGCCGACGAGCGGTGGCCCGATGTCGACGAGACCGGCGTCACGTATCTCGAGAACGCGCTTCTGAAGGGCGCGGCCGTCGCGGCGGTCAGCGGGACACCCGCGCTGGCGGATGACTCCGGCATCGAGGTCGACGCGCTCGGCGGCGCACCGGGGCCTCGCTCGGCGCGATATGCCGGGGAGCGCGCAACCGACGAGGAGAATCTCCGGGCGGTCCTCAAGTCGATCTCGGGCGTACCGGCGTCCGGACGGACGGGTCGGTATCGCTGCGTCGCGGCGGTGGCATGGCCGGACGGCCACGCCGTCTGGGCCGAGGGAACCTGCGAGGGTCTTCTGCTAACGCGATCGCGAGGAACCGGCGGGTTCGGGTACGACCCGATATTCGTCCCGGCGGGCTGGGACCGAACGATGGCGCAGCTGTCGGCGGAGGAAAAGGACCGCATCAGCCACCGCGGGCGGGCGCTGCGAGCGCTCGCGGAGGTGCTCGCGGCTCCGTAGGCGCGAACCGTCGCGCCGCGCCACGTCAGCCGATCGGCCGTCCGGAGCTCAAACGTTCGGCGGGCGACATCGCTTTGCGCGGCTGGGCGGTGGAGGCCGGGCGCTTGTGGGCTGCGGGGTACAAAGGCGGGTCCTATGCGCTTTCCCGGCCCCCACCACGGTTCCTTGAGACCTTGGCATCGGAGCTTTCGCCTGAGACCTGAAGCGCATCATGTGTTTTCGGGTCTCGCAGCCTGCGCGCCGGCGTTGTGAGCGGCCACAGCCACGACGACCCGGACGGATCGTTGCTCGTGGCGCGGAGGACCGTCTCGACGCCGCGGGCGCCGTGGGTCTCGCTGCGGTTTGTCCGAAGCCCGGCAACGGGGAAGCACCCAGCCGACCCGAGGGTGGCTTCCGGTCCTCCGCACGCGTGGTGTAGCCGTTCTCGCAGGCCGAAGGCAATTGGGCAAAAGGCCACCTGGGCGCTAGGCGTCCGGTCGAGGGGGGACCCGCGGGATGGGTCGTCGGCCGTAGCCAAGAACGACACCGACGGCGGCACCGGCCACGGTCCCGACGAAGGCACCGGCGATGCACAGCACGATGAAGCCCCACCCCTCGTCGTCCATCCTGCCTGCCGCGTCGATGACCAGCGTCAGCACCAACGCCAAAGACAGCCCGGCCGTGAGGCCGGCGGCCGCACCCACGAGGGCGCCGACAACCGAGGTCGCGAGACGCTCGCCAAGGCTTCGATGCGTCGTGAGCCGCATACCTCGGTTTTCGGACGCGCCCCTGCCCGAGACAAGCCCCCGGTATGTTTCGTGCTCACCACCTCGGGGGTTGTTCCGGGTTCCGCGAGAAGATTCGGCGATGAGCATCGAGTACGCCGCAGGCCCGATCACGACGATCCTCGCTCCCGCGACGAGACCGGCGTGCTGCTCGATCGCAAGATCGGGAGCGCCGCCATACGGGCCGACGGTGACACGGCGAGCTTCGCGATCGAGCTGCGGGAGGCCTCGTTGGTGGTCGGCGACTGCATGGTCCATCTCATCAGCGAGCATCACCGCCAAGGGGAGATCGGGCTCGTCGTCCATCCGGACGTGCACGGCCGCGGATACGCGACCGAGGCAGGGCGTTCGTTGCTTCGGATCGCCTTCGACGAGCTCCGGCTCCATCGAGTTGTGGGCCGGCTGGAAGCGCGCAACGGCGCGTCGGCGCGCGTCCTGGAGAAGCTCGGGATGCGACGAGAGGCGCACCTCCTCGAGAACGAGTGGGTCAAGGACGAGTGGCAGAGTGAGTTGATCTACTCGATTCTCGACCGCGAGTGGCGTGACAATACCGAGGGCCGCCAGACGGGCTCGCCGCGCGTGGAGGAGCGATCCTAGGCGTCGTCTCGATGGATCGGCACGCTCGTCGCGCCGGCGCGACTCGTTTCCCGTTTGCACGGCGGAGGCGCTAGGCGTGGAATTGCCGCAATCGCCTCTCGTGGAAGGGGACGTCAAATGGCTCTACCGCAGCCGCCGTACCCTGTGCGCTTCTCGATCGACTATCCGGATCGACCGCTCAACAGGCTGACGACCGCCTTGCGGATCTTCGTTGCCATCCCGATCATGATCGTGCTCGGAACCGTTTCGGGCGCGGTCGTGTACTCGGCGCAACGCTACCCGGGCGGTCCGGAATACGTCGTGGTAGCCGGCGCGGGCGGACTGTTGTTTGCCGGCCCTCTGCTCATGATTCTGTTCCGGCAGAAGTACCCCCGGTGGTGGTTCGACTGGAACGTCGAGCTTCAGCGGTTTACGAACCGAGTGCTCCTGTACGTTCTGCTCCTGGACGACCGATACCCGTCCACAGATGAGGAGCAGTCGCTCCATCTCGACTATGTCTATCCGGACGCCAGGCGCGACCTCAACCGGTTCCTGCCGCTAGTGAAATGGCTCCTGGCCATCCCGCACTTCGTCGTGCTCTCGTTCTTGTGGATCGCCGTCCTGGTCGTCGTCTTCATCGCCTGGTTCGCGATCCTGTTCACCGGGCGCTATCCGCGATCGCTCTTCGACTTCGTCGAAGGCGTCATCCGGTGGGGACAGAGAGTCGTTAGCTACGCCTTCCTGCTGACGACCGACAGATATCCCCCGTTCTCACTCGCTCAGTAGGCGATGTAGCGCGGGTGCGCCCGGTCGAGCACGGTGGAAGGCCAGGTCGGCAGGGCCAGATACCCATAACGCGTCCACGCCGCCGGCGCCATCTTCAGACGCGAGGCAGTCGACGAAGGAAGGGTGAAGCATGCTGACATTCAAGAATCTCGCCGCGCTGGGCCTGTTCCTGTTCGCCACGGGCGACGGGCCGTGGGGATGACGCCGTGCCTGATCCGCGATCCCGACGAGGAGCCCCACCGACACCGCTTCGAGGGCGAGGACTGGGGCGGCGCGACAGTGCAGATCTTCGGGACTTGCTGGCGCTACTACCGGGGGTCTGAGGAACGCGCCGCGAACCGATCGGTGGCGCGCACCAACGCCGGCACGATGCCGCCGGTGTCGGCCCCGTGGCCCGCGTCGTCCACGATGACCAACTCCGAGCGTGGCCAGCGCCGATGCAGCTCCCATGCGCCCCCGATCGGCGATTGGAAGTCGAACCGGCCGTTCACCAGGACCGCGGGGATGTGGGCGATGCTGGCGATGTTTCGCAGCAGCCGGCCGTCGCCGAGCCAGCCGTCGTGGCGGGCGTAGTGGGTGACGAGGCGCGCGAACGCCAGCGCGAACGCCGGCTCGCCGAAGCGGTCGTCCAGGCCGGACGTGGGCGGCCAGGCGGGGGTGGCGGACTCCCAGGTGCACCAGGCGAGCGCCGCCCGCGCCCGCACCGCGGGGTCGGCATCGAACAGCAGACGGTGGAAGGCATCGACGACGTCGTCGCCGCGGTCACCGGCGGGCAACGCGGCCACCAGGCGCTCCCATTGCTCGGGGAAGAACGCCGCCAGCCCGCCGCGGAACAGCCAGTCGTACTCGGCGCGCCGACCGGCCGTGACGCCGTGCATCACCAACTCGGGGACGCGGTCGGGATGCTGCTCGGCGTAGGCGAGCGCCAGCTCGCTGCCCCACGACCCCCCCAGGACCAGCCATCGATCCACCCGCAGATGCTCCCGCAACCGCTCGATGTCCGCGACGAGGTGCGCGGTGTCGTTGTTCGACAGGTCGATGTCGGGCTCGCTCGCGTGAGGCGTACTGCGGCCGCACCCACGTTGGTCGAACAGTGCCACCCGGTAGGCGGCGGGATCGAACAGCCGACGCTGCCAGGACCCGCAGCCCGAGCCGGGGCCGCCGTGCAGCACGACGGCGGGCTTGCCCTGGGGGTCGCCGCACGTCTCCCAGTAGACCGCGTCGCCGTTACCCACGTCGAGCATGCCATGTTCGTACGGCTCGATCGGCGGATAGCGGCCGGGCATGCGATCAGGCCGGGGCGGAAGGGGGCTGCGGCGCGTCGAAGTTAGATCGGAGCGTCTCGACCTCGTCACCTTCCCACTCCACGCACACTCGAACGCGCCAGGTGATGTCTCCGATGCCCGCATTCTTGGCGGCCATCTCTCGTCGCTCTCTCGCACGTCGAATGGCTCCGGCCATCTGCACGGCGTGCGGGGCCGATCCGGACTCGATTCATCTCCCCCACTCCACCTCGCTCGCTGCCGAACGTACCCGTCCCCACCGCGTCCTGCTCGTCATTGAGGGTCTTTGGCGTCGATGACCGAGGTCATGGTCAACGGGCCGGACGACGTGTTCGAGCGGAAGGGACGGATCGAGAACGTGATGGCCGTCTGTTTGAGCGGGAGCAGGGGTCGTTCACGTGATCGAACGCATCGTGGCCCCGCTTGGCCTTCGGGTCGATGAGTCATCACCATGGGTGGATGCTCGACTGTCGGACGGCAGCTGGGTGCAGACCCGATTTGGAACCCTTTTCGGCGCTAGGCCTCGTACTGGCCGCCGAGCTCCGCGGCTTTCTCCGTGGAACGAACGATGTCCGTAAAGAGCACCGCCTCCGCCCTCCAGTAGGCATCCAGGGACGACACCGGCCGTCGACGAGGAGGATCATGCCCGGGCGGTCGGCGTTTCTCACATCACGCTAGCCTCATCACGAGCTCCTCGACATCGTCGGCGACCCGGCCGGCCCCAGGCGGCTCCTCCTCGACGATCGTGAACCCGCACTTCTGCAAGACGCGGAGTGAGGCCACGTTGTGCTTCGCCACGTGCGCGTAGAGAGGACGTGTCTGGACCTGACGCAGGAAGGACGACACCGCCTTCGTGGCAACACCC
>JBKOWM010000134.1:0-18740 GCA_046724395.1 Actinomycetota bacterium | reverse complement strand
CGAGGTTGTGGTCGAGGAGAACGATCGCTTCGTGGTAGTCGCTAAGCGCGAGGGGGAGCCGGCCGCGGTGGCGACCGAAGAGGACCCACGAAGCTAGGCGTTCCGGCCATCTACCTGCGCCACCCGCCCGCCGCTCCCTCGGGTCAACAAGTGCCAGAACAACCTCGGCCCGAATGAGCATGGCATCGGCCAGTGCGTGAGCGAGTTCGCCAGGCGGCTCGGGCAGCAGCAGCGCGAGATTCACTCGCAGGCGGGGGCCCATTCCCAGGCGGGAGCTCATTCACAGGCGGGAGCCCACTCGCAGGCGGGAGCGCACGCCCCTGGCGAGCACGAACACAAGCCGTCAGGCCCCGCCGACTTTGAACCCAGTGGATCAGACAGGTCGTAGGAGCGTCTCTTGCTGAGCGTCACGCACCGTCGACGCGGTTCGGGCGTTTCGCGTGACCTCCCGTTGGCACGCGAAGCACCTGATGGAGCAACGAGCGTGAAGTCCCTGGGGCGGAAACAGACGTAAGGTCGCGGCGGGGCCGCGGGCGTCACCTCCCCCCAAACGGCACGGACTGTCGCGAACGTCGGTGGGCGGTCAAGTGCTGGCCGCCCCACCGCGGCTCGTCAAGGGTCGGCGAAGTTCGATAGCGAAGTCCGATAGCGTTGTCCGGGTGCCGGCGCCGCCCGAAATCGAGGTGCTTCGCGAGAGCGCCTCAAGGCGATCCCGAGGCGACGTGTGCTACGGCGAGAGTTTGGGTGTGGCGTGCGGCGCCGGTTCGGCGTGCGCCCAATGACCATGCCTGACGTCAGTCCGCCGACGTAGTGAACCGTCCGACCGCAGACGGCGCAGTCGAGGATCTCGCGTTCCAGTTCGTGCTCGAGGTCCGCCTTTACGTACAGGAGCTCGGCGCGCAGCTCCTTGACGCCGAGCGTGAGGCGGTCGGACCCGTCGAGGCCGGCCGCCATCGCCTCGTCGACGATCGCATCGGCGTTCGCCGCCTGCTCCGTCACGCGCCAGATCGCTCGTTCAACGACCTGGCGCTCCTCCGGACGCATGGGAGCGGATCCCACGGCCGATGCCCGCCGTCCCCGTTGCCGGCTACGAGAAGTTGAACTTGAGCGTGCACTCGTTCTCAGACTCAGAGCAGTTGAGTTCGAGCGAGCCGCTTGCTCCCACGTAGGTCCCCGTGCCGCCTGTGATTGCCCCGAGACCTAGGCCATTGTCGAAGAAGGGCGACTCGACGGTGATGCTGTCGGCTCCGCTGTTGAGGAACGTGGTCCACTCGCATTCCCAAGAGCCCTTGTTGTTGTCGAGGAACTTGGTGATCCGAATGCAGCTGCCCTGATCCGTGCCGACCTTGCTGGTGTCTGTCGAGTCGAAGAGCGGGTTGTGGAACGTGAGAAGATCGCCCGCGCCTGGGCCCGCCTTCCCGACGTCTGTGATGTGCTCGGTCACATTATGTTCGACGACCGTGAGCGTGGTGGCCGCTGTCGCCGAGGACGACAGCGTGAACAACGCAACGACCGTGCCGATCACCAGAGCCGTTGCCATGCCAATCGCAAGCTTCTTGCGCATTTGCAAGCCCCCCCTTTCCGCAAGGATTGTTCAACGAGGAGAGAGACCCAACACCCCCCAGGTGGGGTAGGTATTCGTGAGGCCGTGCCGAGGACGAGGACGTTTGCTGAATTCGCCTATCGGCCCGGAGGATCGCTTCGCGCTCAAGGTCGGCCTTCATCGAGAGGAGTTCAGAGCGGAGCATCTTGGTGCTGATCACGGTTCTGTCTGGCCCATCCAGGCCGCTCCCATCGCCTCGTCGGCGATCGCATTGGCGTTCGCAGCCTCCTCGGTCCCGCGCTGGATGGCTCGCTCAAGAACTTCGCGCTCGTCCGGCGTCACGATCGTTCGGAGTCAATCTGTAGATCTGGGTCAGCTGGCCTCTGGGCCTCGACGTGCCCGGCTTCGGGTAATGTTTCGCCTCTTGGAAGGGATCCCAGGCGAGATGGGCACATCGCCGTAAGAGCTGCCCGGCGACCGAGTATGTGGCGATTGTCACGGTCAGCGCGGAGGGGGCATGGCAGGTCAACTGCAGCCACGAACCGGTCGGGCTCACTCCCTTCAGGAAGACCCACACCTCGGCTTCGGGTGTGTGGAGGACAAGACCTGTGGAACCGTGCAGCCGGGCGACCTCGATGCGGTGGATAGATTCGAAGGCGATTTGAAACTCGCGCGCCAAGTGCGGAGTGTCTCGCTTGAGGCGGTGGAGATAACCATGCGGAAGTGAAGTCTCGCGCTCAAGGCGATCACAGATCGAGGCGGTCGCTCGCGGCACGGCGATCGCCGCTTGTTTGTCCTTCGCGGGCGATCCGCCGAGCGATCGGAACGACGAAGTGGCCTGCGTACCTGCGCTGGAGCTCGGGTCGTCGCCAGTCGTTCCCGGTCACCATCCTGCGGCAGTCGGCAGCCATGCAGAAGCACTCCATCGACCACTCGGGCGTCATCGTGTAGGTGGCGTAATCGCTTACGACCTCCTCGCCCGCATCGATGTCGCGCCGGGCAGCAAGCTCCAGCGATGAGGCCAACCAGATGTTCGGATCGCACCCGTGATTCCCGAAGATACCGGGCCACCCCGACGGCCGGATGCTGAGGTTAAGGTCCTCCTCGAGCACGAGTCCGTCGTACCGCTCGCCGCGTGCGATCTGGTCCCTCACCTCTGCGTCCCTTATAAGAGTCCCTCCAAGACGCATAACGATCTCACCCACGCCGACGGGCTGCGACGCGAAGAGCCCACGGCCGTGAATGCGAGAGCGCGCGACCGCGATCCTGCCATCCAGCCATGACGCGGAAGGGATGTCCATGACAACATCGTAGGAGCGGCAGCCTGTCGCGACGCCTATCGATGCACGCTCGAGGGCTTCGCGGCCCGCCTAGGCGGCCGAGGCGGCGATCCTGCTCGCCGTGGTCAAGGCGAGGAACCTGCGGTTCATCGTCGGCAGCGCCGCGGCCGTTGCGGCGTTCGGGATCTCGACCGGCAGCGGGCGGTCGCTCCGATCGTGCTCCACCAGGTCGCCTCCTGGGTGTCGCGAGCAGCTCGTCACCTCGCCATGGGATCGCGCAGGTGCGCTCCCTCGCGCCGGCCACATCTCGCTACGAACGGCCGCAGCGCCGGCAGGCACCGCGGCGGCGGACTTGGTGCGCCAGCGTCGCCGCGGCGAACGCTGCGCCCCAAGTCGGGCAACGAGTTCACGAGCGAGCGCGATCCATCCAACGTCCTTCGCAAACACGAAGACGTCCTCCAGCGTGCCGGCGAGAACGAGTCGGACGTATATGAGCCCGGCGGGCGTCACGAGCATCGCGACGATGCCTGCGGGAATGATTCGTAAGGACGCCCACGCCCACCACAGGCCGCCTTGCCCCTGCCGAGCGATCAGGCATAGTTGAACAACTTGCCCCAGCCGTTGACGCCGACCGAAGGAGCAATCGGACGGGTGTCGGTGCGCAAGGCGGCTGTCGTGCCCTGCAAATGCTGGCCGAAGGGGATGTACTGTGGCGGATCCGTACGGGCGCCGGATTTGTCCAAACGACAGGCGCCGCGACTGACAAGAACCACGCGAAGCCCTCAAGTCTCGTGATGCTCCCCCAAATGAGGGTGGACGCCAGGACCCACCCGGAGGAGGGTTAGGTCCTGGCGCGGAGGGCCGTCTCGGCGCCGCGGCGCCGTGGCTCTGATTCCGACTCGGCAAGAGCCAGCAGGGGAAAGGCCAGCCAGCCCGAAAGCGGCTTCCGGTCCTCCGCAGCCATCGGTTTACCCCTTCCGTGCGCCGAAACCAGTCAGCCAAACGGCTGACTGGTGGCTTGTGACGAGGCTCAGACGGCCGACCGCGTCGCCGACTTGGGGCGCTCGCTAGGTCAGACGAATGGCATTTCTTCCTCGTCGGGAGCCATCGTCCTCGGGCGCGGGTCGGGGTTGGACAACGCTACCGACGCGAGCGCCAACCCGCCGGCTTGGGCGTTCACCACCTCACGGCCAACCGACCGTGACCTGCTCGCAGTTCGGGTGGGTATCCACGGAGTCCACGTAACACCGGTCCAGGCTGCCAAGCGCGTCGGTGCCGCCATCGGCCAGGTCGGGTCCCGGCGTCGCTGCCGGCTGGCCGTCAAACTGATCCCAATCGCGCGTATCGAGTTGGTCGGCTCCCACCCCGCCGTACAGAGCCTCAAACCCTGGGGAGAGCCCGGTCAGGTCATCGTTCCCGCCTTCGCCGTACAGCCGGTTGGCGCTCACGTCTCCCCCGACCAACGTGTCGTTGCCACCGCCGCCGTGCAGCACGTTCGAGTCTGTCCCGGAGTCGCGAAGGCTCTCGATGATCTGGTCGTTTCCTGCACCACCGAAAAGGACGTCGGACTCCAGCCCACCTTCCAGACCATCGTCGCCTGGGCCGCCCTGGACCCGGTCGTTCCCCCGCATCCCGTTGGCGTAGTCGTTGCCGGGTCCGCTGCAGATGAGGTCGTTTCCTCCGCCTGCGGCAATCTGGTCGTCGCCGCCGAGAGCGACGATGACATTGTCACCCGTCTGCGTCGTCGGGGTGAACGTATCCGGCCCGCCGGTGCCGACCCACGTTGCCTGCCTTCCGAAGCAGTAGTAGGTATCCGCGCGGACACCCGCGGGCGTCAGGAAGAGGGTCGAGAGCATGACGAACACAACGACGATTCCCTTACGGCGAACGATGATGGTCCCTCCCGTATGTCGGCTCCGTCATCCTGGCTCTGGCTGCCGATCAGGGTCAAGAGGGAACGAGCGTCCGATGCGCGAATCGAACCAGTCAAAGTCCAACCCGTCATATGCCGGTCCGTCCAAGAGGCATTCGCGCGGCGAGGAGCACGTGTTGCGACAGCAGGAGCGAGCCGACGGAGGCGCCAGCGGTCCATTTGACGGCACGGACGCTTTGCGGCAGGGTCGCGCAAGAGGATTCTTCCGATGCCTGGCGGGTTCGAGTCGACGGTTGTGATCGCGCGCATACCCGGCGCGCTCTGGGTGATCGCCACGATTGGCCTGGTCGTGGCCGCCGCGTACGCCGTGTACTACTTGATCTTCCGGGTCGGCAAAGGCCCGCAGGACTAGTTCCCCACTGAACGAGACTGAGCGTTGGGGTCCACCGGGGCCGGTGAACGGTAGCCCTTTCAGCGGTCGGTTCCGAAGCGCATCGATGTTCAGCCGATCTACATGCGGCCCACGAATGACTACCCGAGATGGGGCTGTCGGCCGAGAGGCGGTGCGTTATTCCGAAACCGAGCAGGAGGGGGTGCAGATGAGTTCCAAGCGGCTGTTCCTCGTGGCGGCGATTGCATCATCCGTCGTCGTCGGCTCGGTCCCGGTCGCACACGCTGCTGGTCCGTCGGCGGGATGCCCGCCGGCCTTCCAAGGGCCGCTGACGTTCGCGGAGATCATGGATCGGTGGCCGCCCCCGCCCGACCTTCCCGATCCGGAAGGCGTTCTTGTCGGATTCGACATCAACGACGACCGGATGCTGTGCGTGATGGAGACGCCGGAGGCGGGGATGGTGCCCGCCCCAATCAACGTGATCGACAACTTCGCCGCCACGTAATCGCTGAAGCACCCGCGACACGCGGGACACCGCCGTACGTGCTAAACGGGATCGACAACAGCGCTCAACTCCCAGAACGCGCGACGGCTCTGGACGAGTGTGCGTTCGCCCGCGTCCTCGTATCGCCGTAAGAACTCGATCACAACAGGACGTGCGCGATGCGGATCGCGGCGGGACCGATCACCAGCACCAGCAGGGCTGGGAGGATGCAGATCGTCATCGGGAAGAGCAGCTTGACCGGCGTCTTCATCGCGCGTTCCTCCCCTCGCTGCCGACGCTTCGTTCGTAGCTCCTGTGACTGAGCCCGCAACACGTTGCCGACGCTGACGCCGAAGACGTCGGCCTGCACCATGGCGAGGACGAAGCTCCGCAGCTCGGGGACGTTCGTCCGGTCGGACAAGTGCCGCATCGCTTCGCTTCGCTTGACCCCCAGTTGCATCTCGTGGAGCATTCGGCCGATCTCCTCCGAGAGTGGTCCCTTCATGGATCGGCGTGCGTGGAGCAACGCGGCATCGAACGCGAGGCCCGCCTCGACGCTGATCGTGAGGAGGTCGATCGCGTCGGCCATCATCCGACGGATCTGTTCCTGTCGGTGCTGCGCCCTCCTGTCGAGCGCCGCCAACGGCGCGACGTAGGCCGCGAACGCCAACAGGGGGATCCAGAACGGCCCGAGTACGCGCGGCTGCCCTGTCGACCCGACGACGAAGCCCAACACGCCGAAGCCGATGGTTACGGCTATCTGTGCTCCGAGGAAGACCTCGGCCGTCCAGCGCGCGGAGCTGCCGGCGAGGATCAGCCGCCTCGAGACGCCTCGTCGCAGACCGGCCGGAGTCAGGCGGGACGCCGCTCGAGAGAACCGGGTGATCGCCGGCTCGAACACGCGCTCCGAGAATGATGGAGTGGCACCGGTGCCTCCGACGGTGACTCCTGCCGTCTCGAGATGCCTCTTGAGGACGCGGGCGGACCGCCGGCTCTGCGAGACGCTTACGAACATGAGACCCGACAGCAACACCGCGAGGAACGTCCCCGCGACGGCGGCGATCGCGTACGTCTGCTCAAACATCGAGCTTCACCATCTTTCTCATCCAGACGTAACCGATGGCCATCAGGCAGGCGGCCGAGACCGAGATGATGATCCCGGGGGTCGTCGTGACCAGCGTTCGCAGGTAGTCGGGATTCACGATCATGAGATAGCTCGCGATGAGGACCGGCAGCACCGAGAGCACCGCGGCGGAGATCCGTCCCTCCGCCGAGAGAACACGCATCTGTCGGCGGAGCGTGTCACGTTCCCGGATGGTGTTCGCGACGGTCTCGAGGACCTCCGCCAGGTTGCCCCCGATCTTGCGTTGGATCTTGATCGCCGTGACGGCCCATTCGAGGTCCTGACTCCCGACGCGCTCGACGAGCGCTTCGAGGGCGGCGTCTGTATCGCGACCGAGCCGGATCTCCTGCAGAACCCGGCCGAACTCGCCCGCCGCGGGCTGATCGATCTCCTTGCTCGCCGAGTCGAGCGACTGGAGGAAGCTATGACCGGCCCGCATCGAGCTCGCGATCACCATCAGGGTGTCGGCGAGCTGGGCTTGGATCGCCGCCTGGCGCCGTGCCACGGCGTTTCCGAGCACGAGGCGAGGCGTGAGCGCTCCGACGACCACGCCGGCGACCGCGCCGATCACATCCGCGAGCACGAAGCCAATCACTCCGAGCACGACAGCCGCGAAGACCAGGATCGCGATGAACTCGCCCGCTTTGATCGACCAGCCCGCATGCTCCAGTCGGCGGGCGAGCCTGCGGCCGGCGGCCGTCTCGCCGACGACCGTGTCGGCGAACTGCGCGACCGGCGCGGGCACGAGACCCGCGCGCCCGAACGCCGTCCCCGCGTCGGTCGTCCAGCCGGGCTCGCCGACGTGTGACGCAAGTCGCGAGCGAAGGGCCCGCTCTCGCCGGCGACGAGCATCTCCGTGCGCGAGGGAAAGACCCAGACCGGCGACGGTCGAGAACGTCAGCGCGCCGATCACGCCCATCCCGATCGGCTCAGTCCAGAAGCCCGGTCCATCCGCAGAAGACGCAGCGCTTTCATTGGGCTGTCCTGTCGGTCCGGGTGCGAGGAACCCGGCCGATGTGGAACCGGTGGGAAGCTGCAGCGACAGCGTGACCTCGACGCCGAGGGGGGCCTTCGACCGATACGTCACGACGTATTGGCCGCTGAACTCACGCGCCAGCCCCGAGTAGACCGAGCTCAGCTCGTCCTGCGAGATCGCGGCATAGGTTCCGCCGGTCGCGCGCGCGAGTGCCCGAAGCGGCGTCTCGTCCGTCGTCGGTCCGGCCAGGCCGATCGTGAAGACGTGCATGTGAGCCGCTTTCGCGGCCGACACCGCCCCGGCGAGATCGAGGTCGCCGGCCGTGTCGCGCCCGTCCGTCACGAGGACCAGGTTGTGCTGACGGCTCGCGTCCCCCTGGAACATGCCCGCGGCGGCCGCGACGGCCTCGTACACGGCGGTTCCGGCCGACGTGGAGCTACCGATCGATCGGACAGCGTCTTCGACCGATGCCCGGTCATCCGACAGGGGAGACAGCACGACGGGCCGATCCGAGAACGTCACGACGCCGATCGGCATCGAGTCCGGAACACCGGCGACGAACGTCTGCGCCGCCGCCAGTGCCGTTCGCAAGGGGTCGCCGCGCATGCTGTTCGAAACGTCGATCGCGAGCGCCGCATCCACGCCGCCGCTCACACGGCCGAGCGGAGAGACGTCGGTGACCGCCACCGAGGCGCCATTCTCTATCGCCCTCACGTTGCGCGTGCCAAGCGAGACCGTTTGCGGCGTGCTCACGACCACCCGGACGATGGGGAACCTCGAGACGTCGACGTCGCGAATGGAGACACCCGGCTGCGCCTCGGCGCGCCGACCCGGAAGCACCAACGCAACGAGCAGGGCCAACGGGAACAGAGCGAGCACGCCATGGCGTCGGGTCACCACGGCTGCCTCCCCGGCAACGGCGCGAACCAGGACGCGTCCAGGTGCACGTCGCGATCGGCGAGGCGCTCCAGGAAGTGGGGGCGCAGTCCCGTCGGCCCCAGCCGACCCCGAAGCCGACCGTTGTCGTCGAGTCCCCCCTCGACCTCGAACTGGAACAGATCTTGGAGCGTGATGACGTCGCCCTCCATTCCGACGACCTCGGTCACGCTCGTCACCCTGCGAACCCCGTCCTGTAGGCGAGCGAGGTGGACGATCAGATCGATCGCGGCCGCGACCTGCTCTCGGACCGCTCGGATCGTGAGGTCCATCCCCGCCATCAACGCAAGGGTCTCGAGACGCGACAGGACGTCGCGCGGGGAGTTCGCGTGGATGGTGCTGATCGAACCGTCGTGACCGGTGTTCATCGCCTGCAGCATGTCGAGCGTCTCGCCGCCGCGGACCTCACCGACGACGATCCGGTCGGGACGCATTCGCAACGCGTTTCGCACGAGGTCCCTGATCGTAATTTCGCCTTCGCCTTCGATGTTCGGCGGTCGCGACTCCAGCGAGACGACATGCGGCTGCTGGAGCCGCAGCTCGGCGGAGTCCTCAATCGTGATGATCCGCTCGTCCTCGGGAAGGGATCCGGAGAGGGAGTTGAGCAGAGTTGTCTTTCCCGCGCCGGTTCCCCCCGAGACAAGGATGTTGAGTCTGCCGCGAACGCAGGCGTCGAGGAAACCGACGAGCTTCGGCGTCAACGTGCCGAAGTCGACGAGGTCCTTGGCCGTAAACGGATCGGCCGAGAACTTGCGAATTGTGAGCGCCGATCCCTTCACCGAAAGCGGCGGGATGATCGCATTCACCCGAGACCCGTCCGCCAGACGCGCATCGACATACGGCGATGCGTCGTCGACTCGGCGTCCCACTCGACCGACGATCTTGTCGATCGCCCGCCGAAGGTCGTCTTCTGTCCTGAACGCCGCGTCGGTGCGGTGGATCTTTCCGGCGCGCTCGACATACACTGCGCGGTGGCCGTTTACCATGATCTCTGTGATGTCCGGATCGCGGATGAACGGCTCGAGCGGTCCGAGACCCAGAATGTTGTCTCCAATCTGCCGGATGATCTGCGCCTTTTCCTGGACCGACAGCGGGACGGCCTCCTCCGCCAGGAGCTCTCGCATCCGGCCATCGACCAGGCGGCGAAGATCGCTGTCCGTCATCGCGTCGTCGCGCAGACGCGACCCGAGCACCTCGACGAGTCGTTCCTGGATCCGGTCGCGCACCTCCGCGCCCCGATCGGGCAGTTCCTGCCGTGACAGCCGGTCCGCGATCGACATGGCCTACCCCTTCCTCGCCAGACGACGGCTGCGTCGAACTTCGCCCGCCGCTGGAGCCAGCGTTGCCATCAGGCGGTTCGCAAGTGCGTCGATCTCCCGCGCGACGTCGGACCGGCGCTCGTCGAACCACAGGAGCTTGGCCCGGTTGATGGAGCGGGGAACGAGAGGACTCGAAGAGATACGGCCGTCGACTTGGATGCCGAGGAGTCGCTCGACGTCCTGGACCTCCAGGCTCACCTTCCTGTCCGCTCGGTTCACCACGTAACGGAGGCGGTCGCGGCGTACCCCCAGGTTCTCCAACGTTTGCATCGCCATCGACAGATGACGGACACCGATCGCATCCAGTCCGCTCACCAGACAGATGGCGTCGGACAGATCGAGCGCCGAAAGGACATGATCCGAGTACTCGCACGTGGCGTCGATCACCGAGAACGGAAACGCCACTCTCAGCTTGCCGAGGAACCTCGCCATCGCGGCGCCCGGGATCGGCTCGGCCCTAGGATCCGGCCGGGAACCGAACCCCGTGATGCCCTTGGCTAGCGGTGTGCCGAGCTGTGCGATGGCCTGGGCATCGGTCGCGCCGTCCTGGTCCAACAGCTCCTGAAGCGTTCTACTCGGCTCCCCTCCGAAGTATGCAAAGACATCACCAAGGTCGTGGTCGAGGTCGAGGAGCCCAACCGTCGAGCGCGACTTCTCGGCGAGCGCCGCCGCCAGGTTGCACGCGAGGAACGTCTTGCCCGTGCCTCCCTTGGTGGAGAAGATCGACACGATCACGCCGGCCCTGCCGGCGGAGCGGTTGAAACTCGCCGTCCCTCGCATCCCGGCCGCCCACTCGACCGCACGGTGCATCGCATCCCTGAACTCGCTCTTGCCCCTGGTCAGGTCGACAACGTCGCGAACGCCGCCCCTGACGAGTCTCGGGAACGACCCGTCCACCGGGACATCGCGAACGAGCAGGACAGCCGTGGTCGGCGACTCCTTTGCCGCGAACTCCGCGAGCGCGATGGCCTCGTCGTCGTTGACAGAGGGCGCCAGCACGACAACGTCGAACCCCTGCTGGCCGTCCGTCATTGCCCGCTGCGCACTCGACGGCGAGGGCAGCCAGGGAATGGCGTCTGCGGATCCGCCCATCGCCCGGGCGACGTCGACCGGGAAGGATGGCCCGCCGCCGACGGCGACGATGCGAGGCTCCGTCATGGCAGCGCCCTCAGCGATACGGGGCGAACCTCGACGCCGGATTGGTTCGGAGGAAGGAGCGTGAGCCAGACGTGGCCCTGTTCCTGCGCAAAGATCAGGGCGGCGGCCTGCTCCGGCGTCACCGCGAGCGTCGCCGTCACGCTCGCCGACGTCGGCGAGCCGACGTCCGCGTCGGGCCGGGCAACGGCGAGGACCAACGCGTCTCTGATGACGACGTACGTGGTCTGGTTTCCGTTTGCCTTTGCGCTGAATGTTCCGAAGACCTCGACGCGATCGCCCTGTTCCGGCGCGCCGGCGACGATGCGCTGCGGCTCGAGAGTGATCGAGGCTGCCTGAAAGTGGTCGGGAATCCCGAGCGTGCCGCCGGGGGCCTGCAGCGGTCCGGCGAGCCTGGCACTCGCGATCTGCTCCCCGGCGAGGATCGGATAGGCGGTTCGTTGACCGCGGAGCTGGTAGACGTCCGTGATGACGCCGGGCAACAGGTCCTCGCGATCGACGGCCTCGGAGTGGAAGACCCCACCGTCGATCAGCGGGTCGAGGTCCTGGCCGGCGGGGACGTCCCGCGACGCAACGATCACGTCGACTGTCACTCGGCCGGCCTCGGCCCGGTCGCGAACGCTGCTCATGAACAGGAACACTCCGGCCGCCGCCGCAAGCGCGAGCAGCACGACGACCAGGGTGGTGAGCATGCCTCTCTTCACGTCGATCTCCTCCTCGACCTCATCCGGTGAGCGCGACCGCGAACAGCCCGAGGTTCGGCACGTTCGGGTTCGGGGCGAGGCCGCCGGGCTGGAAGCCCTGCCAGACGACCTCGAGGCAGCGAATGCTGCCGTTGTTCGCGGCCGGATGGCCGCATCGGTCCTGCGCCTGCTGGCCTGTCCAGACGTTCAGGATCTCGAGCGCGGCGAACCCGACGATGGCGTACTTCTCGACCGTGCACGAGCCGTCGATGCCGTCCGGGCGGCAGAGCGTGCCGCCGGACTGCACCTGTTGCATGGGGTCATTGACCGGGAAGAACAGGATGCTGCCGGCCTGTGCGTCGATGTCGTTGTTCAGGGCGCTGCCCTGGAACCCGCTTCCTCGGCACACGTACTCGGGTGAGGGGTCGATCAGCAGCGAGCCCGGGAAGCCTTCCCCGATCCACGATCCGACCTCGCTCTGGCTGACGTTGCCGCCGCACGGTCCCGCCGGATCTACGCCCCAGGTGCGAAGGTCGACGAGACCCCACTCGGCGTTCGTGAGCGCCGTTGTGTCCCTCTGCGTCCCGTTGTCCCACCAGAAGAAGCACCTGGTGACGCCGATGACGAGATTCGGACCATCCGGGATGTCGCATGTCGAGAGCCGGTCGAGCGACAGCATCAGCGGTGCGACATTGGTGCCGCCGCCCGCTCCTCCCCACGTCGCCGTCGCCTGCGCCGCGACGTCCCGCGGCGACGAGACTCCGATCGCCGGGCCGAACATGAGGGCCTGTTCGCCTCCGTAGAACACCGTGACGTGGCCACCGGAAACCGTGCAGCCCTCCGGGTAGCTCGCGGACAGCGTTGGCGCGGCATCGGAGACGTTCGCCGAAGCGATGCTGTTGGCTTCCGCGTCGGCGCCGGTGAGACCTTCGCCGACGGCGCACGAATACGCGGCTGCCAGCGCGGCGGCGTCGTTTGCGGTTCGGATCTCGCGGTACTTCGCCCACAGGAGCCCGCCGTCTGCCGCGAGGGAGAGCAAGCCGACGATCGCCAGCATCAGAAGGGCGATCACGACGGCCGCTGCGCCGGACTCGTCGCGGCACCGTTGACTTACTCGCATCGGAACGTCCCGGCGACGGTCATCGTGAACGAGAGATCCGGCAGGAGCGGAATCTGCAGCGGGACCATCTGCTCCCACGAGACGGTCACCGGCGCCCCGGGAGCGACGGAGCAGTCGACGTCGGCCGTGGGGGAGCCCGGACCGACGGGATTGCCGTTGGCCGCCTGCTCGACGCGATCGGCGATGAGATCGCCGGTGCACGCCGTCGCCTCCGGGCGACAGTGCACCGCCGCGTAGCGAGCGCCCTCACGCGCGGCGCTCGTGTAGTTCACGACCCGGAACAGCGCGACGCCGACCGCCACGATCCCGAACAGGATCACGACGAGCAGCGGAACCAGGATCGCGAACTCGACCGCGACCGCACCACGATCGTCTGTCGGCCTCACCTTCACGTGTCTCCCTCCATTGCCTCTTCCGGCCTCCATCCGTCTCCCGGCATGCCGGGAGACGGAGAGCGGCCGGAGCCGCTCTTTTCCAACGCTCAGACGCAGGGAGCGCCGGCTGGACCGCCGATGCAGTCCGCCGTGGTGTCGAGACGATCGTTGATGGCGTTGCCGAGCGCGAATGCTCCGACCACGATCACGATCGCGATCAGCGACACGAGCAGCGCGTACTCGGCAGCGCTCGCACCGACCTCGCTCTTCGTCAGCTCGACGAAGCGGTCGTGCATACGCGAACGGAGGTCCGCGGCCACGACGCGAACGTGGGTGTAGGCCGCAAGCAGCATATGAATGCTCACCCCCTTCCCACGTGATGGCCGGAGAACGTCGCGACGGCGGCGTCATCCAGCGGAGCCTGCGTTGTCGGCGGCGACGCTATCCGGGCGGCCTACGGAGGTGGTATCCGGAGTGGGTTCGTGCTCTCCTGAGCGACTTTGCGTACGTGCCGTCGCCTACGTATTCGACGGCGCGAAGTCAGAACCATCGCGGAGACCATCGCGGGAAGAGGACCGGCCTCGCGGGATCAGGAGACGGCGGCCGACCGGTCGTCGAGACGCTCGGCCTGAAACGCGGGGAGCGTGATCACACCCATTCGCGAGACCGCGGAAAGGGCGGCGATCCGGCTGCTCACGTTCAGCTTGCGGTAGATGTTGTTGAGGTGCGTGGTCACGGTGCGCTCGCTGACTCCGAGCCTCCGGCCGATCTCGCGCGCCGTCAGGCCGTCCGCCGCAGCGGCGAGCACCGCCTGCTCGCGATCTGTCAGCGTCATGCCCGTCGCTCGCCGCTCGAGCGTCTCGACGTCCTCGACGATGCCACCGAGCGCGCCTCGCGGCAGACCCTCCAGCACAACCTCTCCGTCCGCGGCTCGACGGGTGGCCTCGACGAATCGTTCGGGAGGCGAGTTCTTGTGGATGAAGCCGTCCGCGCCCGCGAACAAGCCTTGGGATATCGCGCCGCGATCGAGGGCGATGCCGGTCGCCAGGATGGCGAGCTCGGGGCACCGCTGGCGAAGTGAGCGGATCAGCCAGAAGGCATCGTGATCTCCGGCGAGCTCCAGGCCGACGAGCGCGACGGCCAGGCCTTGGCCGCGGGCGGCAACGGCGAGGTCGAGTCCGTCGTCGGCGTGGGCGGTTTCCCCCAGCAGCAGGAGGTCGGGCTCCGCGGCGAACGTCAGCCGTAGGCTGGCCCTCACGATTCCTACGGACTCGATGAGGATCAGGCGGATCGGTTCGCGGCCGCGTCCTTGACCAGATGCGTGCATCCATCCTCCAACTCGGGTGACGCGCTCGACGTTACCGACGCCTTGCGGCGCAGGACAATAGGACGAAGGGAGTAGGACTTACCTAGAACGGCCTACGTACGTTGCGCGCACGACCGCGTGGGGCCGCTCCGAGGCTCGGGCAACTCCATGCCAAGAAGGCCGCCGGGGGGTGTGAGATTCGACTCGGTTGTGTGGCGAGGGTAACGTGGCGTCCACGAACGGGAGGGGATCGACGTGGGACGACGAGCTCCACTCGACGACGACGACGAGCCGATCCGGCTCGACCACGACAACGTTCTCGATCGCCTGGAGGCGTTTCAGCGCAGAACGCAGACCGCGACCGAGGAGATCATCGACCTGACACTGATCGAGGCGAACGCCGACCTCGTCGTTCTCCCGGAGGCGGACGACCAGACGGGAGCCTGAGGCGCGTAAGCAGGCCGCGAGGGACCAAGCGTTCTGTGGTTTGGTGTGTCGATCCGTCGTTTAGGAGCGGCGGGGCGGTAGCTCAGTCGGTCAGAGCAGCGGACTCATAATCCGGTGAGTGCCGCTCCGCGACTTACCGCCGTATGCCGTGACGTGCGGTTTCGTACGGAGGGCAGATGCCCGAGGCTCTGACGAGCGGGGACGGTTATGACCCGATTATGACCCGCCGCGCGTGTGGGACGTCCTCCCTACAGTCCGGCGATGCGACTGGAGGAGCGCGAGGTTCTCGAGCCTGCCGTCCGGCGCGTCATCGAGCAGGCGGCGAACACCGACGCGACCGTCGACGAGGCGATGGTCGCCGGGCTCGACGGCTCGCACAAGCTCGTCGTCTCAGTGAAGATGATCCGCGCCGAGCTGCTCTCGGTGAAGGCCGACCTCGAGCGCGAACTTGAGCGCGTCGTCCTCGACTGCGTTGTATGCGGCCGGACGGTCCACTACGTCGGCGGGCTAGGGGTCCGCGCCGGCCATTGGGCGCACGCGGAGCCAGCACCGCACGCGACACCCAAGCTCTCTCGATAGCGTAGGGTGTGCCCCGCCAACGCCGTCCGGAGGCATCACGACGAGCGCAGCGTGCTCATCCGAAATCCCAGTAGATCGCGACGTTGATCGCCAACATCACGAGCACCACGAAGACGAACGCGCCGACCACGTAGAGGACGTCTTCACGACGCGATCCCCTATGTACGCGAGCCAATCACGCATACGCGGTCGACCGCCTCCTCGAGCCTCGAGGCCGAGCCTCAGTCACGCGCCGAACACTAGCCCAGACCTATGTGGCCCGGGTCGCCGCCTTATCTCTGGTATTGCGGCACCCTCGCGAATTGGCGGTTGTCTTCTCTCTCGTCGCCGGAACATCATGGGGCACGATGACGCTTCGATCCGCCATGTACCGGTGGGCTCGGTTCCTGGGTGAGGTCGAAGCCGTCCGCAAGGCGCTGAGCCGGCGGGTGTACCCATTCGATGGCTGTCTTCGCGACCCGGGTGATCGGAGCCGTCTCAATGCGGGTGTGCTGGAAGGATGACCGGCCCACCCAGAAGCGGGTGGGGTAATGGGGCCGAGCAAGGCCAGCCCCGGCCGCTTACCTCGTCGGCGTTCAGCAGGCCGGTGACGAAAGCCCGACCATCCGACGCCGCCCACGTCTACTTGCCCTTCGGCTGCGGATGGGGCCAAGAGCGTTTCGTCGTGGCCGCGGGAAGCGCGTGCACTACGTGGGCGCACTCGGCGCCCGGGCTCGCCACTGGGCGCACGCAGAACCGGCACCGCACGCGACACCGAAGGGTCTCGCCGTAGCAGAAGCTCGAAGTCGCGGGGGCATCAGAGACGCAATGAACGCACTCTCCGATGGACTAGGGCGTCCGTGGAGACCTCACGTCCCAACGGACTATCGCCCTGCGGCAACCCGAACCCATACTGAGAAGGAGCGCAATGACCGCCGACGCACGCGACATCGCCCCAGCTGCTGGACGTAGGTACGTCCTCGCCTTAGCAAGCGACGCAACGGCCGTGGCGCAATCTCCTGGTGTGACCGTCCTTGGGGCGTCTGCCCGAGGCCGGGGTCGTGGAGGCCGACGTCCAGCTGCCGGCCTCCTTCGCCGAAGCCAGTCAGTACATGAGGATTTACTCGTCGCCGTCCGACGCACTCCGCGCCCCGGCGCTGTTTGACGGTCCCCAGACCTAGACGTACGACAGGCCGGGCACGGCCACCTTCATTCCGGTCGTACCCGGACCCCGCCGCTTCTTCGCCGGGTGGCTCAGGCCCCACCGTCGCCCACCGACGAGATATGGGCGGGGAGCCGTGCCGAGAGACTGTCGTCCCCGTACGGGCTGTTCGGAGAAAACGGCCCCCCGCGGTCGATGGGGCTACCCACGCGGCGCGGACCGAAAACGAGTGACAAGAAATCTCGCTGTTTGCTGTCTCCGAAGGCTTGTGGCGCACGGAGATGCGAACACTTGCCATACGAGCACTCGATCAAGGGTCGGCGGGTCGAGATCCGTCGAAGACGACGACCAGGTAACCCTTCGGCCCCGTGCCCGTTCAAATGGGTAAGTCTCAGCAGGAAAGAACTACCGAGCGAGCCCGTGAACGCAGGCAAGAGGACAAGGCACGTCGCGCTACTCCGCGAGTACAGCGTGCTTGTCGGGTTCGAGTTCGACGGATCGAAGCAGCCGACCGCAGGTCAAAGCTGCAAGATCGTCGACGAGGCGATGGCGGCCGGCGTCGACGGGTCAGACCGAACTGTCGTCTCCACGAGGGCGGGCTTAGCGTGCGGGCCGGCCACTGAGCATACGCGGAGCCCGGCACCGCACGCGACGCCCAACCTGTTGCCGTAGTGGAGGAAGTGCCGGCCGGAAGGCCCCCGAGCCTCCCGTACGGTGCCTGCTCGCAGGTCTCAGACGGCCGTTACTTCAGCGTCGGTTCGATGGCCAAGGTGGACGCCTTCGAGGGAGGTGAGGACACCAAGGAACTGCTCGCTCAGATGCATGAAGAGCGAGGATGGCGTAGCTCAAAGTCCACCACTTGCGGCACTCGGCCGGTCGAGGGAGCGACGGCATCGTCAGCTCGTGAAGTGGCTCGCGGACCGGCTCGCAGAAGTGCAAGGCGTAGTTGCGGTTGCGCTCGGTGGCTCAAGTGCGCGGGAACGGAGCGGCCGGACTCTAATTGGGACTTCGCCTTTACTACGAAGACACGATCGCTCCCGACTCGCTTCCGGTACCCACCGCCGACGGCCTTGATCGCAGCGACCAGGAGTTTCGTCATTCCTTCTATTCGGTATCGACAGAACGGCACTGGGTATAGAGGGATCGTGAACGACCTCGACGACGACTTACGACTACGGGAAGACCTTCGCGCGTCGTTGGCTTTACTTGCAGCCGTGGCGGCGATCGCCGCCCTGGGCATCATCGCAGCGGCCGTCACGATGTGAGCGAATGGCGCGAGACGAGAGGACCGCTCGTAGTACGTACGCAGGGTGGTCCGGTGCTCCTGGTCGAACCGATTAGGGATCGCGACAGGAGCTTCAAACTGTAGGCCTCGAGCCCCTCGCGCCCGTTCCGCATACGGGTTCGCTGGAGCGACCGCCCACACAGCCAGCAGGTCAACGGCGAGGAACGCGCCATCCTCCACTCCCAGCCGCCGACGCATCACGCCTTGGAGTGCCTCGAAGCTCTGCTCGCCGTCACGAAACGCGACGTCCTCACCGTCGAGCGCGAAGGTCGGGATCCGGTCGCGCAATGAGCTGGGCCGCATCTCTGCCCTGCTCGACGAATCCTCAGCTCATTCATAGGTCATCGCTCGCTCATTAATTAGCACCGACGACCGATTCCGAACGTTCCGCATCTTCCTAGGGTCGGGTGCGTTCGACCGGCCGAGGGCGCGCGATCAACGATGATTCCGAGCGCGACGCTGACCGCCGTCATGGGGGCGGGGTGCCAATCGGAGGAGAGAGTTTTGAGCGTGAGGGGCGTGACGATCGGGATCGCAGGTTCACAAGTGCGGTGGACGCACCTGATCGCGCTGTCGGCGATGCTCGTTGTCGCCATGGCCGCCGGCATACTGGTCGGTCGCGTGAGCGAACGGGGGCCGAGCGCGACGCACGACGGGCTGTCAGCTAGCGGCGCAGCGTCGAGGGTCGACCCGGCGATGAACCATCTGCGGCTGCGGTTGGCTGA
>JBKOWM010000012.1:0-11968 GCA_046724395.1 Actinomycetota bacterium | reverse complement strand
GTCAGAATGATGTACGGGCGATCCTGGTACGCCATCTCCTGCATCTGGAAGATGATCTGTTGCCGCTGCCCGGGATCGACCGCGGATTTCTGCTGCTTGTAAAGCGCGTCGTATGCGTCCTTGCAGTATCCAGAGTCGTTCCACGAGCCGTACTGACTACACGTGAGTACGGACAGGATGAAATCCGGGTCAGCGGCCGGGAACCAGTCCCACATCGCGAGGTCGAAGTCGTAGCCGCACTTGCCGCCGCAGTACATCGCGTTCCATGCGGCGTTGTCGTCGAGCCGCTGCTGCGAGATCTCGATGCCGATCTGCTTGAACCCCTGCTGGATGATCTGGAACGCGCGGTCACCGGCGCCCTCCTCGTCCTGGGGGAAGACGACCTGGTAGGACATCGGATGACCGTCCGCGACCCGAACCCCGTCGGGCCCGGTACGGTAGCCGAGCGAGTCGAGGATCTCGTTGGCCTTGTCGAGGTCGTACGGGAGCGGCTGGATGCTCGAGTCGTGCCACTCGGTACCGCCCGTCGCGTTCCCGGCCGGGACGATCGTCGTGCCGGGGGAGGCGTACCCGAGCCAGGCGGTCTTCACGATCGAGTCGCGGTCGATCGCGTACTCCATCGCCTCACGGACCCGTGGATTCAGCAACTCGCGATGCTCGGACTTGTTCGGATCGACGTTGATGATGAAGTCCCGCAGCGAGAGCGCCTGCCCCACGTACACGTGCATCCCGGCCGATTTCAATGTGTCGACGCTCGTCGGAGGGATCTCGTTGATCGCGTCGAGCTGATCCGTCTTGAGCGCCGTGATCATCGCGTCCTCGTCGCGGAAGAACTGCAGGCCGAACCCGTCGATCGCCGGCTTCGTCCCGTACCAATGCGGGTTCCGCTCGAAGAGCGCGATGTCGTTCTTCCGGTACTCGGTCATCACGAAGGGCCCACCCCCAACGAGCGGCTTCCCGTTCTCGGGCACATTCGGGAACGTCTTCAGGTCCTTGCCGTCTCCCGTCGCATACTGATCCCACACCTGCGGCGGCAGGATCGGCGTGAGCCCGAGGTCGAAGAACGCCGTTCCCGACGGCTGCTCGTACTCGGCGACCACCGTGTTGTCGTCGGGAGCCTTGATCCTCTGCATGAACGTCACGCTTCCCGCCCACGCCCCGGTGGGTCCGTTCGCGTATTTCTTGATCATCTGGAAGGTCGAGACCACGTCGGCGGCCGTCAGCGGCTCCCCGTCGGACCACTCCGCGTTCGGGAGCGTTTGGAACGTGACCGTCAGCCCGTCGTCGGACTGCTTCCAGTCGGTCGCGAAGCTCGGCATGTACTCGTACGTGGGCGTGGTCGTGTCGTACTGGAGCAGGCTGGGATAGATGTACATCCACGTCGAGTAGTCGTCCTGGTTGAACCCGACGAACGGGTTCGGTGAGATGAGCCCCGAGCTCGTGCCGAGGCGCAGGGTTCCGCCCTGCTGGGTCGACTCCTGCTTTTCGGAGGAACCGCTGCACGATGCGGCAGTTGCGGCGATGACGAGCGCCAACGCGATGGTGCGCAGACGACGGCCTTCCTCGTTCATGTCCCCTCCTCCACCGCGGCGTCGCGGCCCGCGGGCGATGTGGGGCCGTATCCAAGCACCGGCTCCGGCGGCGGACAAGATGCACACGCACGCCACGGGGTACGGCCGGGAGGCACCGAGTCGTCTAGCTCGGGAGGTGCTTGATCTCGGACGCACGAAGGCGCCGGGTCCCGGGGGACAGACGCAGTCCCACCATCCCGACGGGAGCGGGCGCCCAGCTGCCGTCCTTGAGGAGTTGCACGTCGAGGGCACCCTCGTTCGACGTGCTCACCCGAAGTGTGGCCCCGCGTTCGGTCCGGTAGAACTCGGTCACCCGTTCAGCCTATCCGATCCGCCCTTGCTGGCGCACGCCGCGTCCCGAGCCAGAGCCAGGCGGCGGGAACGAACATCGCGATCGTGATGGCCACGTTCGTAGGTGAGACGGCCTGGACGCCGACCACGTCGGCCTGCACCTGGAACCAGGCGGCGGCGTTGCCGTTGAGCGAGTAGACCGCCCCGAGGAAGGCGACGGCCGTTGCGACTAGGTAACCAATCGCCGTCCGCCTCCGCAACAGGACCGCCGCGACGATCAGCGCGGGCATCATCAGCGTCAGGTCGAGCGCGAACACGACGTGCTGGCCGCGGATCGGGATGTCCTCGAGCAGCGCGCCCGTGAGGACGTTGCGAACGATCGGCGCGATCCAGACGGACCCTTGCAGTACTCCGACCGCCAGCAGGATGCCGCCGATCCATCCCGCCCACCGGTCGAGCCGCAGACGCTCGCCGACCGCTTGCGGGTCGAGTGTCGGCAGACCCAGCACGATCGCGTACAGCGACATGGACATCGCCATGATGTGCAGCAGGAAGGCATCATTGAACGAGGCCCCGAACACGTAGAACGCGTAGTTGTAGACGCAGTATCCGAGCATGCCGATCCACACGGCGGGCCAGCGCCGCGAGCCCTGCATCGTTCTCACCAGCGAGAATGCGAGCAGCGGCGCCGCCACGACGAGCGTAACGAGGTCACCACCGCGAAACGCCGCCGCCGCCCACGCCCCCTCGTCGTAGAGGCCGCGCACGAACAGGCCGAGGAGCGAGCTCGCAACGGTGACGACGACGACGAGCGCCGACAACGCGTAGGCGACGCGGAGCGCAACGGACGCCCGAGCCGCCCCGGCGTATGGCCGCACACGCGCTTCGGGCCTCAGCGAATGAATCCACACCGGCGCGGCCATCACGATCCCTCGCCTTCGTCCGGCCGGACCGCCTGGCCGGTGCCTGGCCGGTGCCTGGCCGGTGCCTGGCCGGTGCCTGGCCGGTGCCTGGCCGGTGCCTGGCCGGTGCCTGGAGCGTATCCGGCGAAGCAGGCGCGACGGCGGGCCGAAGGTCCGACGGCAGGGGGGCCGACCGGGCGGGGGGCCGCGGCGCTACGCCGCGAGCAGGCGGTCGAAGAACGATCGGTACCGTCGAAGCGCCAGCCGAAGGTCCTCGGTCGAGGCGTCGTCTCCGCGATCCCACTGCGACTCGAGCCGCTTGCGCGCCTGGCCGAATGCCGCCTGCAGCTCCTCCACCAGCTCAAGCACCAACCGGTCCGCCTCCTCGACGGACTCGCGCGGCCGATCGACGAACCCGGCCTGGATCTCCTCCCACCGGCGACGGAGGGACCCGGATCGTTCCTCGTCGAGAAGGTCGATCCGCTCATTCACATCGAGGCCCTCGGATGGGCGCTGGCCCGCCTCGGGGACCCTGACAAGCGAGTCGTCGACGGCGGTCGTGTCGGTCGCAGTCCCATCGTCGGTCCGGCGGACGGTCTCGTCGCTCATGCTGCCTCCTCTCACCGCTCTCCGCCTTCCGCGGAAAGCTCTCGTATACGGCCGGGATACCCGCGGACGAACGCCGATACGCGGTCCGACCGGACGGGCGTCGCGGGCCGGATCCGTTCGAGCACCGCCGCCTACGATGGATCGAAGTGGGGACGCTGAGCGACGCCGTTCACGGCTTCCCGTACGCGCAGCCCGGGCGCTCGGGCGACCCGGGGCTGTTCGGCCCGCGATCGCTGGCGTGGCGCGTGAACCGAGAGACCGTCCTGCTCCTCGGCGGCGGACGGGCGCTTCTCATGCAGGTCGCGCACCCGCTCGTGGCGGCGGGGGTCGCAGACCACAGCGACTTCACGGCGAACCCATTCGACCGGCTCTGGCGGACCATCGACGCCGCGCTGACGGTGATATTCGGGGACACCGAGCAGTGGCGCGCGGCGGTCGATCGCGTTCACCTCATTCACGAGCAGGTCGACGGCTCGCGCGGGCCGATCCGGTATTCCGCCCTCGACGCTCAGCTGCTGCTGTGGGTCCACGCGACGTTCGTCGACTCGTCGATCGCGGCGTACGACGCCTTCGTGCGCCCGATGCCGATCCGGGTGCGGGAGCGGTACTACCTCGAGATGCGGCGGATGGGGACGGCCTTCGGCGTGCCGGAGGACGTGCACCCGCCGACCTACGCGGAGTTCCGCGCGTACGTCGACGCGACGGTCGACGGGCTCGTCGTCGGCGACGAGTCTCGTGCGGTGGCGAGGCGAGTCCTGTCCCCCGTCATGCCCAGGATCCTCGTGCCGGCGGGCCTGCTCGGCGGGCTCGCGAGCGTCGGTCTCCTGCCGCCGCGCATCCGCAGCGAGCTCCGCCTTCGATGGAGCCGAGGCGCCGAGGCGGCCTTCCGCGCGATGGCCTCGGCCCTGCGTGCCACGGTCCCGCTGCTTCCCGATCGCATCCGGACGTGGCCCCACGCGCGAACCGCCGCGCTTAGGGTCGGCTCGATCGGGGCATAACGCGGCTGCGCCGCGATCGTAGAGCGGCCAACGCCCGGGGAGTGATCGCCGTGCAGGACCGCTGGTACCGGCATGCCCTGATCTACGAGGTGTCCGTCCGCACGTTCCAGGACTCGAACGGAGACGGGATCGGCGATCTCCGCGGCCTCATCAGTCGGCTGGACTACATGTCGGGACTCGGCGTCGACTGCCTCTGGCTGCTGCCGTTCTATCCGTCCCCCTGGCGCGACGACGGCTACGACGTCACCGACTACTACGGGGTGCACCCGGACCTCGGCGATCTCGGCGACTTCGTGGACTTGGTGCACACGGCCGGGGACCGGGGGATCCGCATCATCGTCGACCTGGTGCTCAATCACACATCGAACGAACACCCGTGGTTCCGCGCGGCCCGCGAGGGTAACCCAACGTACCGCGACTTCTACGTCTGGGCGGATCGGCGGCCGCCTGATGCGACGAAGGGGGTCGTCTTTCCGGGCGTGCAGAAGTCGACGTGGTCGTACGATCGCAAGGCGGGGCGCTACTACTTCCACCGCTTCTACGATTTCCAGCCCGACCTCAATATCGCCAACCCGGCCGTCCGTCACGAGATGGAGAAGGTCATCGGCTTCTGGCTCGAGCTGGGCATCGCCGGGTACCGGCTCGACGCCGCCCCGTTCCTGATCGAGCCCGCCGGTGCCGAGGGGATCGAGCCGGGACCCAACTTCGAGTACCTGCAGACGCTCGGCGCGCATCTTTCGTGGCGGCGCGGCGACGCCGCCCTGCTCGGCGAGGCGAACGTCGAGCGCGACGAGGTCCAGCGGTACTTCGGATCCGGCATGCACATGCTCTTCAACTTCGAGGTGAACCGCGCCCTTTGGCTGTCGCTCGCGCGCGAGGACGCGCGTCCGCTCGTGAAGGCGCTGCAGATCACGACGGGGATTCCTCAGACAGATCAGTGGGCGACCTTCGTTCGAAACCACGACGAGATCGATCTCGGCAAGCTGACCGACGACGAACGCGCCGACGTGTTCACGCGGTTTGCGCCCGATCCGTCGATGCAGCTCTACGACCGCGGCATCCGACGGCGGCTGGCGCCCATGTTGGACGGTGACCGTCGGCGCATCGAGCTCGTTCTAAGCCTCCTGCTCTCGCTGCCCGGAACGCCCGTCCTGTACTACGGCGATGAGATCGGCATGGGCGAGGACCTGTCGATCCCGGAGCGGGGCCCCGTTCGGACGCCGATGCAATGGTCAGACGACCCGAACGGCGGGTTCTCCTCGGCCCGCCGGGCGGACCTCGACGTACCCGTGGTTTCGTCGGGTCCGTTCGGCTACCGATCCGTCAACGTGGCCGATCAGCAGCGCGATCCGGCATCGCTGCTGAACTGGTTCGAGCGCGCGGTCGTCGCGCGGTCCGAGGCGCCCGGGTTCGCCTACGGAGAGTGGGAGAGCCTCGACACGGGCACGCCGAGCGTCATCGCGATCCGCTACCGGCATCGATCACAGCGCACGATCGCGGTGCACAACCTCGGCGGGCGTAAACGTCGCGTCTCGATCGACGGAGCGGCCGGGTCCTGGAACGTGTTCGCGAACCGAACGTATGACGCCCCCGAGACCGACGAGGTCGAGATCGACGGGAACGGTTATCGGTGGCTTCGTCCACCCAGTGCGTGATGGCGTCGTCTGACCGGGGGAGGCTCTGGGCGTCGGACGCGGCCGGTCAGCGAACGCCCGGCTCGTCGATCGTCAGCGTCCGCGCGTCCGCGTCGATGGTTGCTCGCACGCCGAGCGGGACGCTCCATAGGTGCTTGCCGTGACCGAGCGGTAGCGGATAGATCACGGGCACGCCGAGCGATCCGATGTGCCGCTCCAGGACGTCCTCGGGCGAGCGATCGCGCGGCGTTTCCGGGTCCGCCCGGCCGCACCCCTTCAGCTCGCCGACCACGACCCCGGCAATCCCGTCCAGCCTGCCGGCCAGCCGAAGCTGTTCGAGCTCGGTCTCGATGACGTAGGACGGCTCGTCGACCTCCTCGAGCAGGAGGATCGCGCCGTCGAAGACCGGCTCCCACGGCGTTCCCAGCAGGTGTGACAGCGTGAAGAGGTTGCCGCCCACGAGCGGGCCGCTCCCCCGTCCGCCGGCGATGGCACGGACGTAGCCGTTGTCGGGATCTCGCGGAACCTGCCCGGCACCGCCCTTGGCGAACGCGTCGAGCACCGAGTTCCACGTGAACGCCGTCCGCTCCTCGATGCCCATCGAGCCGAGGCCGGGCCCGTGGAAGGTCGCAAGACCGGTCCGCTGCCGGATCGCCGTGTGGAGGTTGGTGATGTCGGAGTAGCCCATGAGCGCCTTCGGGTTGTCGGCGATCAGGTCGAAGTCGAGCAGCGGCAGGAGCGAGAGGGCGCCGGTTCCGCCCCACAGCACCTGGATGACGTCGATCTCCGGATCGGCGAACAGCGCGTGCAGGTCGTCGGCGCGTCGCGCGGGCGGCCCGGCGTTGTAATCGTCCTTGCTCCACACGCCCTCGGTGAGCTTCACGCGGTAGCCCTGCGCCTCCCACCATTCGACCGGTCGCAGGACGTCGCTGCGGTTGTAGTACGGCCCCGAGGGAGCGCACACACCGATCGTGCCGCCCGGCGGGAGCGGCCGGCCGAACCGCGTGGCCGCGATGTGCGTCACGGGGACGACGCCGCTTCGACCGGAACCCAGCACACGCGACGACCGTTGGGGCGTGTCTGGACCACGGCGCCGAAGCACCTGGGAAGAACGGACGCGCGGAAGATCGCCGTGGAGGCCCACTCATGCTCGGCCGAGCACGGGACGACCACGATGTGCGGCGCCCGGCCAGTTCCGCATGCCGTTCGCTCGACGACCCCCGTGGATGGGTGGCGAGGCACCCCGGCCGTGCTCGCGCCGGCGCCCGAGGTTGCCGCCGGCGATCCGTGTGCCCCCGCGGCGGTGCGGAGCCGCGGCTGGGTTCCGTCGTGCGACGGAGAGGCGGCGGTGAACGCGCCGAAGGCGACGAACATCGCGACGAACAGCCAGCCGATCGAGGTCTGCGCCCCGAGCAGCGCGCGAAGCCCGTGCGCGAACCGCCGGTGGATCGACGGCGCGGACAGCCCCGTCGGGGGCAGAAGCTCGACGGCGTACGCACCGAGGAGATCGGCCTGCACGGCCTCGGCGGGGATCCTCTCGGCGCGACGGCCGAGGCGCGGCGCGTGCCGCGCGCAGACGGCGGTCAGCTCCTCGCGCCGAACGACGACCCACCGCGGCGTGCGGTCCCGACCGATGCGAAGACACGGTCCGCACACCAGGCGCAGTCGCTGCGGATACGCGTATTCGGCGCGGAAGCCGAAGTCGTGTCCGATGACGCTGCCCCACATCGACACGGCGCCGACCACCGCGCTCCGACGGCTCGCGCCGGCCACCCGCGCGCGGTCGGCGTACGCGTAGTACCCGCACCGACAGTCCACGGCCGGCGCCGGGTGATACGAACCCTCGACGGCGCACACGGCGCGGGCCGCCGATCGCGCGCGCCACCGCTCCTCGGGCGAGAACAGCGAGCCGAGGCCGACCGTCCCGTCGCCCGCGCGGACGAGCCTCCACGCGCGCCAACCCTCGATCGCGTCGGCTCGGACGGACAGCTGCATCGCGAGCCCCGCGTCGCTCATGGCTCGAGGATAGGACGTCGCCGGGCGACGGCCTAGCGCGGCGCCCGCCGCAGCAGGACAGACGGCAGGCGGAACCGCCGGTCGACGAGGTTCAGCCACGCACGGGGTCCGGCGCCGTCGAGCAGCCTCGGCGCCGAGGAGATCGTGAACTGCTCGGGGCGCACCCGGTCCAGGTCCGATGCCGGCACCGGGAACGACACGCTCGCTTCGGCCCGGGCGCGCGGCGAGTACGGCGCCACGACGGTTGCGCCGGGGGCGTTCCGGGAGGGGTCGAGCATCACCCGCCCGCCGCGATCGGCCTTGCGGAACTCGACGGTGACGAGCTCGGGGTCGCGCCGTGCGACGATGGCGGTGACGGCTGCGGCGGCGGCGCGGAGCTCGGGCGCGCCGTACCGGCGCTCGACGGGAACGAAGACGTGCAGCCCCTTGCCACCGGTCGTCTTCACACCGGCCGCGAGGCCGTGCTCGTCGAGCACCTCGAGGACGAGCCGGGTGACGACGACGGCGTCGTCGAACCGTCCCTCCGGCGGATCCACGTCGAACACGAGCCAGTCCGGACGGTCGAGCCGGTCGACGCGCACGGGGGCCGGATGGTACTCGACGACGGCCTGGTTGCCGAGCCACTCGAGCGTCTGGCGCTGATCGCAGATCAGGTAGCGCACGTCGCGCCGGGCACTCGGCGCGGCAATCTCGATCGTAGCGATCCACGGCGGCGTATGCGAGGACGCCGACTTCTGGAAGTAGCGCTCCCCCTCGACCCCGTCCGGCGCCCGGATCACCGTCAGCGGTCGCCGGCGCAGCCACGGGAGCATGTGATCGACCACTGCGTCCAGATACGCGCGATATCCGGCCTTCGTCACTCCGGCGTCCGGCCACAGGAGCTTATCCGGTCTCGAGACTTCGACGTCCCCGGGTGGGCGCACGTGGACAGTGTGAACGACGACGCGGAGACGCGCTCGCCCGGCATTGACCGCCACCGCCTTCCGCGGCGAAGCTGTGGCGCCGGAGGTCCGACCGAGGAGGGGGAAACGTGGACGTCGAGGACGGTCGCCGCTCCGACGCCGGCGATAGGACGCGCGTGTCCCCGATCGGCCCGGTCGACGCGACCAGCGTCCCCCGGTTCGCGGGTCTGACGACCTTCGCCCGCCTGGCGACGCTCGAGCGGATCGGCTCATGCGACGTCGCCGTCGTGGGCGTGCCGTTCGATACCGGCACGACGTACCGGCCCGGCGCCCGCTTCGGCCCGTCGGCGATCCGCCAGGCGTCGCGGCTCCTGAGGACGTACCACCCCGGCCTCGACGTCGACCCGTTCGGCGACCAGCAGGTCGCCGACGCGGCCGACATCGCCACGAACCCGTTCGACATCGCCGAGGCGATCGAGCAGATCCAGAGCGGCGCCACCGGCCTGCTCGATTCAGCCGGACGCCTCCTCGCCCTCGGCGGCGACCACACCATCGCGCTGCCGCTGCTGCGTGCTCTGACGGCGCGCGTCGGCACGGTCGCGCTCGTGCACTTCGACGCACACCTCGATACTTGGGACACATACTTCGGCGCCCCCTACACGCACGGCACGCCGTTCCGGCGCGCCTTCGAGGAGGGCCTGCTCGCCGACGACGCGAGCATTCACGTCGGCATCCGCGGTCCCCTGTACCACCGGAACGACCTCGTGGACGACGCGGGGTTCGGGTTTCGGATCGTGACGGCGATGGACCTCGAGTCGGGCGGCATCGGAGACGTCGTCGAGCGGATTCGCGGCCGTGTCGGCGACCGGCCGGTGTACGTCTCGATCGACATCGACGTGCTCGACCCCTCGCACGCGCCGGGGACCGGGACGCCGGAAGCCGGCGGTTTGACCTCGCGTGAGCTCCTCGGCATCGTGCGCGGCATGGACGGGATGCGGATCGCCGGCGCCGACATCGTCGAGGTGGCACCCGCCTACGACCACGCGGAGGTGACCTCGCTTGCCGCGAGCCACGCCGCGTACGAGCTGCTGGGTCTGATGGCGAGGACGGGCGAACGGTAGCGGCCACGATCGGCGCGACGCGATCGCCACGACAGAAGGGGGAGCGGCATGTCGGACAGGAGGTACAGCAGGCGGGATTTCTTGCGGCGCGTTCCGCCGGCGGCCGCGGCGCTCACGATCCCGGGGATCCTCGCGGCGTGCGCGCCCGAGAACCCGTCGAGCGGTGGAGGCGGAACCTCGGCGGCGCCGAAGGTGATCGACACCGGGAATATCTCCGGCGATCGCATCAAGGTCAGTACCTACGGCGGTTTCTTCGAGGAGAACTTCTCGAAGATGTATCCCGCGTTCACGAAGAAGACCGGCGTCGAGGTCGAGTCCATCTCCGAGCCGACTTCGGAGGTCTGGGTGAACGAGCTCGACCAGTCGGTGAAGGCGGGCACGCCGCCGCCCGCCGACGTCTCGATGCTGTCGGGCGTGGGCATCCAGCGCGCCGTCAACGGCGGCATCCTCTCGACGTACGACCCGTCGAACCTCACGCAGGCCGAGAACCTGGCGGAGGGATACGTGCGCCTCGGCGAGGACGGGCTCGTGAGCGGCGTAGGCGCCGTGTCCTGGTACATCACACTGGTCTCGAACACCGACCGCGTGCCGCAGAGCCCCGATTCGTGGACGGCGTTCTGGGATCCCGAGTGGCGGGACGAGCTCGCGCTGCTCAAGAACGCCGCGAACTCGTATTTGATCGAGACATGCGCCACGTGCTACTTCGACGGATACGACATCCTGGACACGCAGGATGGCGTGGTCGAGGTCCTGACGAAGCTTCAGGGGGTGAAACCCAACGTGAAGCTGTGGTTCCGAGACGAGGCCACCGCGCAGCAGCAGTACAACACTGGCGAGGTGTCGCTCGGGCAGTTCTATCACGACATCACGACGTACGCGGCGTCGCAGGGTGAGCCTCTTCGCAGCGTCTTTCCGACGGAGGGCGCGATCCTCGACTCCGGTTACTGGGCGATCACCAAGACCACGCAGAACCTCGACGCGTGCGTCGCATTCATCGACTACATGTGCCAGCCGCAGATCCAGGCGGAGCTCGCGCGCACGCTGGGGACGACGCCAACGGCCAAGAAGGAGACGATGGACCTCAGCGACAAGGAGTACGAGGCCGTCGGCGGGCCGGGCCCCGACGCCGCCCTCCGCCCGAAGTACGAGATGTACGACGAGTGGGAGGACTTCATCGACCAGAAATGGACGGAGATGATCCTGTCCGGCTGATGCTGTCGACGGCGCGATCGGATGGACTTCGGCGATGGATGCGGACGTTCGCGGAGGGCTGACACTCGAGGGTCTCGTCAAGCGCTTCGGCGACCTGACCGCCGTCGCCGGCGTCGACCTGGAACTCCCGCCGGGACGTCTGATCTCGTTCCTCGGCCCGTCCGGCTGCGGCAAGACGACGCTGCTGCGGATGATCGCCGGTCTGGAGGTTCCGACCGAGGGACGGATCCACCTGGACGGCGAGGACGTGACCGACTCGCCGACACACACACGCGACATCGGGATGGTGTTCCAGTCGCTCGCGCTGTTCCCGCACCTGTCGGTGGCCGGCAACATCGGATACGGCCTCCGGATCCGCGGCGTTCCGCGCGAGCGGATCCGGGCGCGCGTCGACGAGCTGCTCAGCCTGGTCTCTCTCGAGGGAACGGCCGATCGACGGATCTCGCAGCTGTCGGGCGGCCAGCGCCAGCGAGTCGCGACGGCGCGCGCACTGGCGCTCGAGCCGCGCCTGTTCCTGCTCGACGAGCCGCTGTCGGCGCTCGATGCGAATTTGCGTGAGCAGCTTCAGGTCGAGCTGCGACTCCTGCAGCAGAAACTCCGAATCACGACGATCATGGTCACGCACGATCAGCGCGAGGCCATGACGATGTCGGACCTGGTCGTGGTCATGCAGGCCGGCCGCGTGGAGCAGATCGGCCCGCCGCTCGAGGTG
>JBKOWM010000082.1:0-10683 GCA_046724395.1 Actinomycetota bacterium | reverse complement strand
GGATGAAGCCGTACCGAGACGATAGCCGTCATCCGGCGGTTGCGTAATGCACCGATGCCTGATCGGCCCGGCGGTGCTCCCAGTGAGACGTGTCACGGAACCCTCGTGACGAGTCGCAGCCGGGGGAGTTGCCTCCAGCTGAGCGACATCTACGGCAGGCGAGGGCGGGTTGATGCCTGGTGCCCCGCCCTCCGCACGAAAGCAACCCTCGAACGTTATAAAGAATGGGCGGAGGGCTAGCCCGAAGGCCGCATCAACGTCGGGTGCATGAGCCCTCCCAAGGGAGCGTCGAGGCCGCAGCCCTCCGCCCACCCGAAGCCTCGGATGAGTGCGAACGAGCGTCAAGGGGGCCACCGGTCCATCCGTTACGCGCAGCCGCGCCGGAGCTGCGCACAACCGGGCGTCGTGCGCCAGATCGACGTGGTGGGCAGCGTCCGTCCCGTGCGACGGTGCGTCAGCTCGAGCGACTCCTCCGCGAGCGGCTCGACGCCTTCCCGCCCCCGCTCGGGCCGAACTTCTCCACGTCGTCCTGATGCTCCCGGACTTCGACCGTACAGCGCCGATCGCGACTTCGTCTCCGCTCTGTAAGGCGGCCACCTCACGTTCCATCGTGATGTACGCGAGATCCCGCGCCTCGCGGCTTCGCGATGAAGGCCTCGTCCTCGACGTCCAGGATCGCGATGACCGGGGGCGACGCCTCCGTGGCGATCCGGCCGATGAGGGTGAGCGCGCGCTCGGAGCTCTCGCCGAAGATTACGATCGCGGCATCGGGGCGAAGTGAGGCTGTGAGGGCGGCGGCATCGTCCAGGCTCGCCTCGCGTACCACTTCGTGACCGAGGCCGGCCACGGTACGAGCGACCTCGTCGAGGACCTCTTTACGCCCGTCGGCGACGAGGATTCGAAGGCGCTCGACGCTTCCCTCATCCGCGTTCTTGGCGGGCTTTCCAACGCGGACCCTCGCGTAGGGGACTCGGCGCAGCCAGACACTTGATCGGCTGATTGACGGGCTGGACGACCAGGGCTATCTTGACCGAGCGGACCCCAGAGTCCCCTGGCCCGCGACGCCTGTCTACGAGGCGCACTCCCGGAGCCCAGAGACCCGCTCCCCGTCGGAGGTGAACGACCTCCCTGGAAGGGGCCGCGATGCGGGTTCGCTCGGACTTCTTCACGGTTCGCGTCAAGCGTTCGACCGGCAAGGCCCGTCTCCGTCTGACGGGTCGATTCGACGAGGCCGCTGTCGCGGCGCTCGATGCCCTTATCGGCGTGCTCCAGCACCGTGACGTCACCATGGACCTCGAGGGGATCACGTTCATGGACAGCGCCGGGTGGCTGGGAGTGATGGCCTACGAACGCCGCGTCCACGACTGGGACAAAGAGATTCGGCTCGAGAACGCACCCGAACACATCCGAAGGATCTTCGAGCTCACCGCAACGGAGCACCTGCTTGCCGAGCCGGTGCGCCTGTGAACGACTGGCGAGATCAGGAGATTCGCAACGAGGCGCGGTCGCGTGACCGCAACGAGTCCGCCTCACCCGGCCGGAGTACGAGGCCGTTCGGGGCTACTCGACCCGTTTCGCCATCGCCCTCGACGACGACGGATCGACCAGCTCGTGACCGAGGGATGTCGGTACTCGGTCGTCCAGAAGATCGCGGGGCCGACTGGCCCGGATCGCGCGACAGACGGACCAGCGGCACGGGACGAGGGTAATGGGTTGAGCTCTGGACCCGGTTGGCGAAGCGAGGACCACCCTTCCTCTGGCCTGGCCTGGGAAGACGAACGCGGCGCGTGAGCGCCGCGTTCAACGAGAGGAGGGAACGTGCAACGAACAAAGTTCGTGTCTGAGACGGAACCGTTCATCCGGTCTGAGAGTGAACGGTCCACCCTAGCCACGGCCGAGCGTTACATGCGTAAGGTGGGCGAGCTACCGGCGTATCAAACGCGCACCTGCGCGCACTGTGGGGCTCGGACGACCTTCACGTTGCAGGATCGGGCGGGATGGTACGCCTGCTCGGAATGCGAACGGTATGCGTGAGCAGAACAGCCCAGATGTTGTCCGCGCGTTTGTCGCCTGCGAGAGTTGCCGGTCGCTGTCGATGTCGATGTCGGTGTAGGGCCTAGCGATACTCAGGCGCGTTTGACGAGCCGCTAGCTCAGCTAACTCGCGTACCGAACCTTGGCGACGAGCGGCGCGAACTCAGCGGCGTTCGATCAGGCTGGCATGGTGGTGGGGATTACTAGTCTCGGCTTCGCGGGGAACGGTTCCGGGCTCGGTTTCGCGGTGGATGCCAGGAAGCTTGTCCCCTTCTGGACGGCACAGCGGTTGTTGACGAGGGGTCCACTCGCGCGACCTCGGCGTCGTCAACGCGCTCGCCGGCTCGGTTTCGACCAGCGCGGCGACGTCCGCGTACGAGTCGGCCCACGGCTCGGCGATCACCCCAGGTCTGAGGCGGGCCAGCTCACGGTTCCGTGGAATCGAGCGTCAATCGAAGGTCGTCAACGCGTAGGCCGTGAGGAAGCCCGCGCTGGTCGCGAAGGCGACCAGGGGTCCGCCCTTCGCGTAGGCCTCGGGCATCATCGAGTCCGCCAGAGCGGCGAGCACGGCCCCCCCGGCGACCGCGGACATCATGCCGAGCTGGGTCGGGGTCGCCACGTCCACGGCGAGCCTCCCTGCCAGGAGCGCGACTGTCACCATCGCGGCGGTGAGGACCCACACACCGAACGCGCGCGCCGCCGACCCGCCGGCCGAGCGGATCTCCGCCGCGCCGCCGAACGCCTCCGGAACGTTCGAAACGACGATCGCCGCGAGGAGCGCCAGGGAGCCCCCCTCGGCGAGCCCGACGCCGAGCGCGAAGCTCTCCGGGATGCCGTCGAGTGTCGCCGCCGCGACCAGAGCGAGCCCGGTCGCCTCACCGCCCGTGTAGCGCTGCAGCAGGAGGTCGACGGCGACAAAACCCGCCGACCCGACGATGAGCCCGACCGATGCCTTCGCGAGGCCCACATCGTGGTGGGCGGGGACGAACAGCTCGAAGGCCACCGCGACGATGAGCGCACCGGCTCCGAATGCGAGCATCGAAGCGATCAGCGCACGGCGCGGCTGCCTGAATGAGCCCAGCGCGGCGCCGATCAGGAGCGACCCCGCGTTCACGGAGGCGAAGACGACCGCGCGGACCATTGGCCTCAGGTCCTCCCGGATCCGTCCGGCCGCAGCTGCCGGTCACCCAATCCGACTTCTCGCACTAGCGACGGTCGTCTCTAGCCTCGCCATCTGCGCGGCCATCGCGTAGGCCCGCCGCTATCGGGTCGTACGGCTCCGGGAACCCGTCCCACTTGACCTCGCGTCCGAATCGCGGCCGAATGACGACGTCCGCGTACCGCGCATCTCTGCCGCCAGGTCCCGTCGAAGCAGCGCGAGGGACACCTCCCCCATCTTCCGTGCGCCGATTCCGGCTGGACGACGGATCGGCAGCGGCCCTTCCCAATCGAGGTCGAACCACGATCACGGTGTCCATTCCCACGCTCCGTACCAGGCTGCTGGAAACGACAGCGAAAGGCCGCCGTCGGCCCGGACCCTCCCTCCAGACGCACGGGCCGGAAACACCCACGCGTCCATGCTGGCACGATACGCGCTCGGGCTGCCGTGCCCTGGAAGAGCGTCCGCTGCACACCGGGGCCGAAGGGCATCTGGTGTTGGAGCCGTTGCAAGACGTCGGACAGCATCGCGCGGCTTTCGCATCGCCCCTGCCTCATGTCCAGCAAGGCGAGCCGCGACCGTTCGCGGCGGACACGTGTCCTCGAGATCGCCGTCGTCGTCTTGGTCGAAACGCCGGTGCCGTCGCCGACCCGTCCGGGAGCGCGAGCGCGGTCCCGATCTGGAGGAGCGTGCACAGCGTGAGGGCCGCCGCCGCCTGCCCGCCGTCGATGCCGGCGTCGCCCAGCAGCGCGACGCTGAACGGCGTCGCCGATCCCGGGACGATCCGGGCGAGCGCCTTCCCGGCGAGCTGCGCGTCGCGACGGTGAACCAGCCGCGGTACCGGAGCGCGATGCCGTCGAGCTCCCACAGCCAAACGCAGCTGATGAGCTAGAGCACGAGGGCGAGGAGCGCGTGCGGCCAGTCGACGTCCCGAACGGAGCGCCAGGACGGGGCCGCCGACAGGGAGCGCGGCAGGAACAGATACAGCGCTATTCCCCCGACGATGATGGAGGCGACCGCTATTCCCCCGACGATGATGGAGGCGACCGAGCGCACGAACCGTCGGTGGCGCTCCGGCGCGCCCGGTCCCGCCGCTCGTCGGTGCCGCCGGTTGGGAGGGCTGATCCGGCAGGCAGTCAGTCTGGCTCGGCGAGACGATGGGCCGCGGCGACATGTCGACATCGCCGTGGGCTCGCCGCCGGGCGCCTATCGTGCTCGTTTCGGAGGTGTCGACTTCCGAAGGTGCGGGCTACGATTCACCGTACGTGGACTCGTAGACCACCTCGTATCTGTGGCCATAGTTCTCGATGAACGAGGAGATCAGCGCGGCCACCGGCAGAGCCATGAAGGCGCCGATCGGCCCGAACAAAGCGGCGCCGGCCAAGGCCGAGCCGAAGGCCAGCCCGCCGTTCAGCTCCATCGTCTTAGCGCTGATCTTCGGGCTAAGCCAATAGTTCTCGATCTGCTGATACACGACGATGTAGCCGAGCACGATCCCCGCCGGCGCGAGGCCCCGGACGGCGACCGTCAGCCCGACCGGGATCGCGCCGCCGATGTAGGTCCCGATGTTCGGGATGAACTCCGAGACGAACCCGCCGAAGATCGCCAGCGGGATCGCCAGGCCTGCGGGCATCCCGACCGCGACCATCACGCCGAATAGGCCGACTCCATTGATGAGCATCAGCAGCAGGCGCGAGTAGAGATATCCGCCGACCTGGGTGACGGACTGGTCGATAGCCCATCCCAGACGTTGCTGCTCGGAGGGCCTGAACCAGGCGAGGAGTCCTCGCTGGAGTCGGGGGAAATCCGCGGCGAAGTAGAACGTGAACGTGGCGATGGTGGCCACGCTGACCACGAGCGAGACACCCGTCGACACGACGCCACCCGCCGCGCCCGCAAGCTTGCCGGACCATTGCTGCAGGAACTCCTTCACCGTAACGACCGCGTCTCTCGATGCTTCCGCGCTGATGATGTGGATGCCGAGGGTGACGGACGCCCACCTGTCCAGGTCCGTCAGCCAGCGGGTCCCGTTCTGGCCGATCTCGTTCGCGAGCCGGGCGACGGTCGGGAGCAGCACGAGCGTCAGCAGGGCCAGCATGAGTAGGCCGACCAGGTAGATGAACCAGACGGCGACACCCCGCTTCCAGCCGCGCTTCTCGTGGAGGTGGTCGACTCCCGGAACCAGCGCCAGGGCGAAGAACAACGAGATGGCCAGCATCGAGACGAGCGCCCGGGCCCGGCTTATCGTCCACAGAAGGAACAGCACTGACAGGACGACGCCCGCGGCTCGCCACATCGTGGACACGCCGATGACGACCTCGGTCGCGTCCCGAGCGGGGACCGGTTCCGCGGCGGCAGGTTCCTCATCAGCGCCGCCACGCGGAGTCGCCGTGCCCACCATCTCGCTCCCACAGATCGCGGCTGCATGCCGCCGCGAGATCGGCCGGTGCCCCGCGGTGGCGTCAAGCGAGCATCATAGGGCGGGGTGCCCACGGATCGTCCGACTGGGAACTCTGGATGAGGAAGGAGTTGGAGCTGACCGAGGCTCCTCGTTCGCCTCCTTCTCTCCAGCCCAGACGAAGGGAAACGAGCTCAACGTCTGTTCGTCAGTCCGGCCCCAGCGTCCGGCACGCCATCGGTGATCTCATTCGGCGCTTCCCCTTCCCCACCGAGTAGCCGCACCCGCCGGCGAGCCGGGCACCTCGGCGCGGCGCGCGAGGGCGACTGAACGTCGACTGGGACGAGGCTGTCAGGAGTTCAACGATCTCGCCGTGGTCGCGACGCGCCGCTTAACACAGCGATCGGGACGAGGCGAGGCTCGGGTTCGGCATGCGAGCGTTCCTGACGCGGTCAGCCGGGAGGCGACTCCTCGTCGTCGTCGTCCTCGGCTTCTTCGAGGTGAGTGACGACCTGCGCCCCTTGTCGGTTCGCCTCGGCCTCCGCCCGGCGGTCGCCGCGCTCCTCCGCGACGGCCGCATCGAGCTTCGCTTCGGCCAGACGGACCGCTCGCTCGGCCCGATCGAGGGCGAGGCGCTCCCGATCGTCGTCCATTCCGATGACGCTCGCCCGATCGCGGAGCGCCGCCAGGTACACGATCTCCGCCTCGGCGCTCTCGAGATAGCGCTCGACATGCACGCGCACGGCGGGGTTCGCAAGCTCCTTGCGCGTTCGCATCGTCGCGAGCGCGATCCGAAGCTTCTCGAGTGATTCGCTGATCTCTTCCTCGCACCCCATCGGTCCTCCTTGGTTCGACAGCGACACTCGCGAGTGGTCCTGCCGACGCACTGCCGCGCGGCGGCCGAGAAGAGGGCGGGATCTTCGAGACTGAGTAGCATCGGCTCGGAGGCAAGGTCGTGGGGGTTCGCTGCGGGTAGCCGTGCTCGGCGCGCTCGAGATCCGCGACGAGGACCGCGTCGTCGACATCTCGGGAGCGAAGCAGCGCGCGGTCGTCGGACTCCTTGGTACGAACGCGGGACGCGTCGTCTCCGCCGACCGGCTGATCGACGAGCTGTGGGGCGACGACGCGCCCGTCAACGCCGCGAACGCGCTGCAACACATGTCCCGACTTCGACGGGCCCTCGGGCCGGAGCACGTCGTAGCGCGCCCGCCCGGCTACGCGCTCGAGTTCGACGACGCGGCGGTCGACGCGATCGCGTTCGAGCGGCTCACCACCGAGGGGAGGGCGCTCCGCGCTGGAAACCAGGTCGTCCATGACCCGACGACGGCACCTAGGACGTGGGCATCGGACCCGCTTGCCTCGCCGTCGTCACGATGAGGCGGCGCTCGCATGCGGAAGACCGGTGGCTGCCTCCTTTCCCGCGTGATGGATCGCGAACGCAGTCATGATCTGCGAGAAGCCTCTGAACAGGGCAAAAAAGCCGACCCAGAACAGGATCAGGTATGCCCTTTGAGCGAGTGCGTAGACGCGATCGGAGCCGGACACCCAGAACGCGAGGAGGACAAGCAGGATGCCGCCAATTAGCGTCAACCACCAGTACGGGTTGACGGCGCGGAATGCGATCGCCCGCACGATCTCGAAAGATCCATAGAGGATCAGGATCAGACCCAGAACCGAAGCGAGGGCGAAGAAGGTGTTGACCGGCCGGATGAAACCCCAGACGCCTCCCAGGAGGAAGATGACCGACAACACGTAATGCCAGACCTTCCATCCTCCGGGAACGACCGCCGCGAGCCCCGCCTCGGTGATGCCTGCCACGATGAACACCACGCCGATCAAGACCCCGACCGTTGTGATGGACGTTTCGTTCAGCCGCAGAACCAGCCAGGCGATGACGAGCCAGGCGATACCGGAGACCAGGTAAAGCCACCAGTACCGAGCTGCCTCGCGCACGACCATCCGCTCCCCAGTGAGCATGTAGACCTCCTTGTCGAATCAACCGAGTGGTCGAAGACGACGGCGGCCCCGGTCCGGGGGCCGGGGCCGCCGAGCACGGCCGTGATCACGCTCTCCTCCCGCCGGTCAGGATCTCGGCAGCGTCCGTGCGGCTCAGCGTGACCGCGGGCCGTGGCCGCAACGGTCGTGGGCGCGGCTAGCCGCCCGCTTTGCTGGCGAGATCGTCGGCATAGGCACGGGCGTCGATGGCGTCGAGCACGGCCAGCCGCGCGTTGTCGACCGTCCAGGAGGCATAGTCGATGGCGGCCGCGGCGTCGTCCTCCGCCCAGGCCGCGTCGTCGGCGGCAAAATTGGCGTCGAGCTGTTCGCCTCGCTTGTCGATCCTGGCCTGGAGGTCGTCCATCTTGACACTGGCGTCGGCCTTCATCTGGGCCCATTTGCTGCGGGCGCTTTCCGCCGCAGCACCCGCTTCCTGCTGGGCGTCCTTGGCGCCCCGGTCCACCTCCGCCTTGGCCTCCTCGATGCGCCGGCGGAGCTTATCGTGGGACTCGGTGACGGCCGCCTGGGCCGCCTGCTTGGCCTCGGCGGCGCGATGCTGGAGCTCGTCGAGTTGGCCGGAGAAGTCCATGCTCCCTCCTTGTCGTGCGGCCGTTACCGCTCTCACTGCTGCCGGCAGTCCTTGTACGCGGACGGTAATGCCGCGGGGCTGTCTTGCCATTGGGCGCGCGTCACGAAACCACCGCCCGGCGTCGTGCCCGGCGCACGTCTGGCAACCGGGCCGTGGCCGCGGCCGTCCCGGTAGCAGCCAAGCCCGAGGCGATCATGACGGTACGCGGTTTCGCGCCTTGCCCGATGATCGAGGTCGCAAATGCGACCGTTCGACGGCTGGAATCGACCTCAGCGAACCGACACGATGCGGCCATCTCCGCTGGTGACCGAGGCAGGCTCGAAGCCCGCGGCGTACGATTCGTCGGTGAACAGAGCAAGCCCGGCCGCTACAGAGAGCGCCGCAGAGGTCGCCACTGCGTTTGCTGCCCCCCGCACGACCGAACTGTCGGCGGACATCTATCACCTGATCGTTCGCGAGATCCCGCAGCTGGGTGCCGACGGCCGGGTCCTCACGCTGCTGGAAGCGAGCGTCGGGGAGAACGTAATCACCGTACTGCACATTCTCCAGCACGGTATCGACATCGGCCACGTGCACGCCCCAGCGGCCGCGGAGGAGTACGCCCGCCTGCTGGCCCAACGCGGGGTCCCGATGGCCGCGCTGTTGCGTACCTACCGCCTCGGCGCGGCTCGGTTTCAGGACTGGTGCTTGGAGGAACTCGGGCGCCACAACGACAACGCATCGATCGTCAGCGCGGCGGGGCTGCTCATCGCCGACGTCACGGCCGCCTACGTCGACCGCGTGTCCGAAGAGGTAGTGGCCGCCTATGAAGCCGAGAAGGACAACTGGCTGCGCAACCTCAGCGCGGCGCGAGCAGCCCGCGTCCGGGCGCTGCTAAACGCCGAGCGCGTCGACGTCGAAGCCTCCGAGGCGATCCTGGGGTACCGGCTCCGACAACACCATGTGGCTGTGGTGTGTTGGGTCGGCGAGGCAGAACCTGGGGGCCGAACACTGGCGCGGCTGGAACACTCGACCGGGGAGCTGGCACGCCGGGCGGGGTGCGAGGGCCGGCCGATCTTTCTTCCCCAAGACGAGTGCAGTGCTTGGGCCTGGCTCCCGCTCGGCGCCAGCGACACGTTCACCGTCCCGGCCGTGGGCACCAGAGCCGCCCGGGCAGGCCCTGAGATCCGGTTCGCCTTCGGCGCTGCTGGCGCTGGCGTCAGCGGCTTCCGCCGCACCCACCGGCAGGCCTTAGGCGCGCACGCCGTGGCGCTGTCGGCCGGTGCGTCGGGACAGCCGTTAACCTTCTTCAGCGATGTTGCTCCGCTGGCCATGATGTCGAGCTCGATGGATCTCATGCGCGCCTGGGTCATCGAGACCCTTGGGTCGCTCGCGGACGACGACGACCACTACGCCAGGCTCCGCAACACCCTCCGCGTCTTCCTGCAAGAGAACGGTAGCTTCAAGGCCACCGCCGAACGGCTCATCCTCCACAAGAACAGTGTCCAGTACCGGGTTCGCAAAGCCGAGGAGGCCCTCGGACATCCCGTTGACGAGAACCGCCTGCACATTGAGCTGGCTCTGCTCGCAAGCCAATGGCTCGGCGCGACCGTACTTCGGCAACCGGGAGGGCCCCGGCCATGACGAACCGCGGCATGCAGATAACTTGATCGCCGCGAGCAAGTTGCCGGACGCCCGGTAACGTAGCGGCCGCTTCTGCGCGCCACACGCTTGTACTCGCGGTTGTGTTGGCCGTGCTCGGGGTGACGAGCCAGCATTGCTCGTGTTCGCGCTTCCGTTCGGGGTGCGTAGCCTTACAAGCGGCGGCGCCGTTAGAGCTGTCGCGCGTATGCATCCTCAGACATGTGGGCCTCGACCCACCATCGCGGAAACCAACGAGTACCGTTGCACCGGGTGCCTTGGTGGCCTCGTGGTTGCTGCGCGATGCAGAGCCCATCCACGGCGAACGGGTCGGGATCCACTTGCGCCCCCTCTGGCCCGACGGAGACTGGCATCAGCTGGACGGCGCCTAGCCCGGACCGGCGGACGACTCCTATCTCTCGAGCGACATATCTGAACCATCGCTCATCAGGCGTCCTGTTGGCTGGACGAGCTCACCGAATTCCGCCGCGACCCGCGCCGGGCGGGCGCGATAGCGACCCGCCAGGGGCTGTCTGGCTATCAAGCTAGCTATCAAGGTTCGCGCCTTTCTCCGGCGGAAGCTCGCGATGATCCACGTGCCATCCTCGGCGTCCGCCGCCCTATGGCTCACTCTCCCCTCGACCACCGATCGAATGTGGCGTGAGGCTCAGCACGAGCGGTTCCTCGCGGAGCTCCACCGACTCGAAGCGGAGGGGCCTGGGGAAGCGGGCTCATCTCGGGTCCCCACGGGGGCTTACGCTCTCTGCGCCCATCGAGCCCTGGTCGGCCGAGAGGTCGGGATGCACCGCGCCACCTTGAACCGAATCCCGCGTCCACCTTCGGCATCACCCCACCCGGGTGTGACCGTCGGCTCGGAGATCGACCTAAG
>JBKOWM010000123.1:0-2695 GCA_046724395.1 Actinomycetota bacterium | reverse complement strand
CTCCCAACCCCGATGCTCGAGGACGACGCTCGTGCCGTCCTCGACCAGCGCGAACGTCAGCTCGACCTCGGTGGGGGGCTGCGGACGCGAGTGCGGACGCCACGCCATGACGAATCTGCGGGGTGGTTCCCTGCCGCAGTCAAGGGCGTCAAGGCGCGTGAGGCGACGGGCGCTTCGCGGAGCCGGACTCTTTCGATGGGCTGCCCACTCGGGCGGCGTCGATCGTCAGGCGGCGAGGACGCCGAGGGCGTTCGGGACGGTGTCCTCGGGCTTCACGCCGTACCAGGCGCGCTCGACCCGGCCGTCCTCATCGACGAGGAAGGAGGACCGGATGATGCCCGTCGATGTCTTGCCGAACGACGTCTTCTCGCCCCACGTTCCCCAGGCGTCCGCGACGGCGTGATCGGGGTCGGCGAGGAGAGGAAAGCCGAGCGAGTATTTGGCGTCGAACGCCGCCTGCTCCTCGGGCCGGTCGGGTGAGATCCCGAGGACGTCGACCTCGAGTCCAGCTAGGTCCTGCCGATGGTCACGGATGCTGCACGATTGCCTCGTGCACCCCGGAGTGTCGGCCTTCGGATAGAAGTACAGCAGGACCTTGCGGCCGCGGAAATCCGCCAGGCGAACCGTGTTGCCGTGCTGGTCGTGGAGCGCGAAGTCCGGGGCGACATCACCGGCCTGGAGTCTCGTCATCACCCGTGGAGGGTATCGCGGCGGCGGTCGAGCTGAGCGGCGAGGTCTTCGGGCGTCGTAACTGGCAGGTTGCAGACGAAGCGCTCGCAGACGTACGCCGTCGGCGAGCCGTCGAGCTGTGGGCGCCCGGCGAGCAGCGGGACGGTCTCGGCGGCGCGCTCGTCATCCGGCGACGCGACGGCGAGGACGTGGCTCGGAACGAATCGCCGCGTCGTGACCTCCCGCACGAGCGCGCCGGTGGCCCGTGCCGTCGGATCGCCGACGATCGCCACCTCGAGGCTGGGCGACAGGTACGTGTCGAGCGCGGAGAGCGCGAGCCCGAACCCGCTCGGCGCCTGCGCCATCGCGGCGCGGACCAGGCGGAGCGCCGAGACGGCCGCCTTCTCGTACTCGGCCTCGCCGGTGAATCGCGCGATTCGCAGCAACACGTCCGCCGCTGCCGAGTTCCCGGACGGTACCGCGTTGTCGAACAGCTCCTTCGGCCGCACGACCAGGGGGTCGGCATCCTCGGCGGTTTGGAAGAAGCCGCCGAGCTTCCGGTCCCAGAACGACGTCAGAAGCTCATCGCACAGATCACGCGCGGCCGCGAACCACCGCAGCTCGAAGGTCGTCTCGAACAGCGTTATCAACCCGTCCGCGAGCAGCGCGTGGTCGTCGGCGAACGCTCGCGGACCGCCTCGGCCGGCGCGCCACGAGCGCAGCACACGTCCGGCCTCGTCGCGAAGGCGCCCGACGGCAAACTCGGCCGCATCGACCGCCGCCGCGACGAACGCTCCCGTCTCGAACACGCGCCCGGCTTCGGCAAGCGCCGCGATCGCCAGGCCGTTCCACCCCGCCACGATCTTGTCGTCGATGCGGGGTCGAGGACGAGCCTCGCGCTCCCCGAACAGGCGGGCTCGCGCCGTCTCGACGTCTTCCCGGAGCCGTTCCTCGTCGACGTCGAGCTCGGCCGCGACCGCTTCGATCGGATGTGGGCGCCACAGAACGTTCGTTCCGCCCTCCATGTTGCCCGCCGGCGTGGCGCCGAAGGCGGCCGCGACGCCTCGACCGACCAGGCCCACGAGGTCGTCGTACGTCCAGACGTAGAAGGCTCCCTCGACGCCGTCGGAGTCGGCGTCCTGCGAGGACGAGAACCCGCCGTCGGGCTGGTGCATCTCGCGCAGCAGGAAGTCGCCGGTCTCGAGCGCCACCCGACGATACGTTTCCCGCCGCGTCACCTGCCACGCCCGCGTGTACAGCCGAAGCAGCTGCGCGTTGTCGTAGAGCATTTTCTCGAAGTGCGGGACCTGCCACCGCTCGTCGACCGAGTAGCGATGGAACCCGCCGCCGATCTGGTCGTACATCCCGCCGGCCGCCATCCGGTCGAGCGTCGTCATCAGCACGTCGAGCGCTTCGGACCGGTCGCGCAGGTGTTCGCGCAGGACGAACTCGAGCGTCATCGGTTGCGGGAACTTCGGTGCGCTGCCGAAGCCGCCCCAGCGCGGATCGAACGCTCGCCTGAGCGATGAGAACGCGCCGGCGAGGATGTCGCTCGTGAGCGCCTCCGTCGACTCCCCCAGACCCGGGCGCGAGATCGCCTCGACGAGCCGCTGTCCCTGCGCCTCCACCTCGCGCCGGCGCTCGCGCCACGTCTCGGCGATCGCCGTGAGGATTCGCCGAAACGACGGCATTCCCGCCCGGTCCTCGTTCGGGTAGTACGTGCCGGCGTAGAAGGGCTTTCCCTCGGGGGTGAGGAAGGCATTCAGCGGCCAACCGCCGTGGCCTGTCATCGCCTGGACGGCGTCCATGTAGATCCCGTCGACGTCCGGCCGCTCCTCGCGATCGACCTTGATCGAGACGAAATGCTCGTTCATCAAAGCCGCCGTCTCGGGATCCTCGAACGACTCGCGCTCCATCACGTGGCACCAGTGGCAGGCGGCGTACCCGATGGAGACCAGGATCGGCTTGTCCTCCCGACGAGCGCGGTCGAACGCCTCAGCGCCCCACGGGTACCAGTCGACGGGGT
>JBKOWM010000078.1:0-7848 GCA_046724395.1 Actinomycetota bacterium | reverse complement strand
GTCGTGTCCTCGTCGACCTCGATGATCCGGATGCCCGGGTCATTGATGTGCTCCTCGAGCCAGTCCGTCTCGACGAGGCTGTCGGGCTTGGCGTATCCACTCATCTGCGATCCTCCCTCCTGTGGGACGACGGGTCCCGAGACGAAACAGAGCCGCCGAGGCGGCTCCGTGTGGTGCGTCGATCCGCTCAGAGCGCTCGGCTACTCACGCGCCTGGTACGGCGCTGGACCGCCGGTACAGCACAGGCGCGACGGGATCATCGCCCCGACGAGCCCTCGTTCGCGCGTCCGGATCACCCGCCACGCTCCTTCGGCCGACCTGCCGTGGCCTTGACGTGAGCCGGTCCGGCTCGACGATTCCTATCCGGCAGGTCGGAATTCCCGCGCATGCTCGCACCGTCGCCGGTGCGACGTCAAGGTCGACCGTCGGTTGGCTCAGAAGTACCCGAGCGCCGCCTTGGCCTCCTCGGACATCATCTCGGGACTCCAAGGTGGCCTCAGCACCATCTCCGCGTCGATCGACGTCACGCCCGGGATTTGAGCGAGAATGGCCTGCATCTGCTCCTCGATGAGCGGGCCAATGGGGCACCCCATCGTCGTCAGCGCGTACTGGATGTGGACGTTACCTTCATCGATGGCGACGTCGTACACGAGGCCGAGATCGACGATGTTGATCCCCAGCTCGGGGTCGTAGACGTTCTTGAGCGCGTCGAGCACCGTCTCGGCCGAGAAACCGTCACTCTCGCGGACAACCCCATCCGAGCTCGGCGTCTGCGCCGCGTGTTCGGCCGCTTGCCTGGAGACTTCGTCCATTACGATGCTTCCTCCGCCAGTTCGAGCATCTATCCTAGTGCGCAAACGCACCAGCGGAGCTTTGGGGCCTTCGATGTCGATTCGGATCATGATCGTCGACGACCACCCAGTCACGCGCGAGGGATTGCATGCGGCCCTCGACGCTCAGGACGGCGTGGAGGTCGTGGGCGAGGCGGGAACCGGAGAGCAGGCCGTCGAGGAGGCGGGTGAACTCCGTCCCGACGTCGTGTTCATGGACGTGCGCATGCCGGGCATCGGCGGGATCGAGGCTGCGCGCGAGATCCGGCAGGCGTCTCCCGCCACCAAGGTGATCCTCGTGACTGTCGACGAGTCGCGCGCGTCCATCTCGGAGGCGATCCAGGCGGGCGTGAGCGGATACCTGCTCAAGGACACCTCCGCCGACGAGCTGGTGAACGCGGCAAGGCTCGCCGTCGAGGGCAAGGCCGTCATCCACCCTCAGTTGACTCGCGCCTTTATCGAGGAGGTGCAGACGGCCGAGAAGAAGGAGGACGCCGCCGCGCTCTCTCGGCGCGAGAAGGAGATCCTCCAAAAAGTCGCGTATGGCGCCACTACCAAGGAGGTCGCGCACGACCTCGGGATCTCGCCGCATACGGTGAAAACACACCTCGAAAGGATCTTCGAGAAGCTGGGCGCCAACGACCGCGCCCAGGCGGTCGCGATCGCCATCCGCACCGGGCTCGTCGAGTAGGTACCCGCCTCGCGGGACATCCCCCGAGCCGGTGGGGTGTCTGGCCGTCTCAACCGGGGATTCTCGGCCCCCGATACATGGGTCAGATGACGACGAGCGTCTTGCTCTGCGACACGGCCGAGGGCCTGGCGCAGCTTCAGTACGCGCTGCTCAAGTCGGGCGAGGACGTCGAGACCGATGTGGTGACGGACGGGGTTCGCGCCGTCGAGTCGGCTGCCCGCACCCGGCCGGAGGTCATCGTGGCGGAGATCGGCCTGGACGGACTGGCCGGCGCCGAGCTCGTCAGGCGGCTGACGGCTACCGTTCCCGAAGCTCGCGTGATCTGCTGGACGACGCTGCCGTCCCCGTTTACCGCGGCCGAGATGCTCGGCGCCGGCGCATCGGGATACCTGCTGAAGGATGATGGACCCGAGGCCGTCGCTCGGGCCGTGATGCCGGTGCTCGGCGGCAACGTCGTCATCAGCCCGAGAATCGCCGAGCAGATCGGCGCGAGGTTTGGGCAGGCCGTGCGGCATCAGCGCGAGATGGAAACCGCGCTGGCCGACACGTCGGAGCAGCTCGACGTGCTCACGAGCGCCAAGGCGGAGTTTCTGGCGAACGTCTCGCACGAGCTCCGAACCCCCGTCACGGTGGCAAAGGGGATCGCGTACGTCCTCAAGCACCGCGGTATTCCGGATGAGGAGCGCCAGGAGTTCCTCGGCAGGCTCGAGGGATCGCTCGAGAGGCTCATGACCCTCGTCGACGAGCTGCTCACGATCGCCGAACTCGACCGCGGAACCCTCCTTCTACAGCTCATCGAGACCGACCTGGGTCCGATCATCCGGCACGTCGCCGACGACACCGCGCGCCGATACCCGTCGATCGCGATCGAGCAGGCGCTTCCCGAGCGCTTGTGCGCGGTCGCCGACCAGGGCCGGATCTCCGAGGTCGTCCGGCAGCTCATCGACAACGCGTGCCGGTACTCGTTGGACGGCGGGAGCGTCGAGGTACGGGCACGAACGCTGGAGGAGGGCGTCGTCGTCTCGATCACCGACCACGGGCAGGGCATGGCGCGAGACATCGCGATGCAGGCGTTCAACCAGCCGTTCTCGACGGGCGAGGAGATCTTGCGCAAGAAGAGGTCGGGGATCGGCCTTGGTCTGCACCTGGCACGTCAGCTCATCGTGCAGCACGGGGGCATCGTTTGGGCCGACCCGCTGCCCGCCGGCGGCACGAGGGTCTCGTTTTGCCTGCCGGTCACGCGCGGCGAGCGGCTCACCGAGCGCCCAGCCATCGTCGGGCCGGAGTCGCCTGCCGTCGTGGACGCGGACGCGCCAGCGCTGCGGTCCGTTTCACCGCCCGCGCTCGAGGCGTCCTGATCGGGCGACGACTTCGGTCCGATGGCGGCCATCGGGCGGCCCGGGCTATGCTCGGTCGAGGTTCGAGAGGGTGCGCAAAGCGATCGGATGCCTGCTTACCGCCCTCGTCGCCGCGGGCTGCCGCGCCGCGACGTTCCAGACGACGCCCGCCGCCGCCGACGCGCTGTCGGTGCAAGAGTCGCCGACGCCCTTCAAGGGTGTCACGGCGGGCGACGTTCACGCCCTCATTCCCGACGGTTGGGAGCCTAGGCTCGCGGGAGGCCGGGGCAGCTTCGAACGCGGGTTCGTCGCGTCCCCGCCGACGCAGGGTCCGCCCGGCAGGGTCGCGGCTGGGATGGCGGCGGTATGGATCGACGGGACGCGGGTGGGCGTCCCGTCCGACTACTATTACCTCGCCGCGCGAAACGCCGCGGTCGGGCGACTAACCGAGCAGGGCGGTTGCGATGTCCTGGCGCCCACGATCTACGCCGACCATCGCCCGTCCTTCGCGAACGGCGACGCCGATTCGCCGGGTGATTACGTCGCCGTCGGGCGCGGGGTCTGCGCTCGTGCGCGTGAACCGACGCGGTTCGCGTACTTCGTGGCCGCGCCAGGGTACGGACCGCTTCACAGAGTCGGGATCCCGGCGTCCGGGCTGTACATGGTTGTGGCGATCGTTCCCGATGGCCCGCGGGCGCCCCGGATGCTGCGAACGCTGCTCGCCGGGACCCAGTTCGGGACCGCGAGCGTGGAGGACCTCATCCGAGCGGCGAAGCTCGGCCGATCGCTCTGACCACGGGCGGCCGGGCGAACAGCGACGACGCTCGGAGGTGAAGCGGAGGCCGGCTGTAACATGGCCTTCGATGTCCGATGCATACGACGTAGTCGTCATCGGCGCGGGGACCGGCGGCTACTCGTGCGCCCTTCGCGCCGCCCAGCTCGGCAAGCACGTCGCCCTGATCGAGCGGGACGAACGACTCGGCGGGACCTGTCTGCTCCGGGGATGCATTCCGACAAAGGCGCTGTTGCAGGCGGCCGCCGTCGTCGACACCGTCAATCGCGCGGACGAGTGGGGCGTAAAGGCATCCGGTGAGCCGGACTGGGACGGCGTCAAGTCGTTCGAGGCGAAGATCGTCGACAAGCTCGTCTCGGGTCTGACCGGCGTCGTGCGTGCTCGCAAGATCGACGTCTTCCATGCGGCCGCGAGGCTTCTTCCGGGGCCCGGCGTCGACGTCGACGGCCGACGTCTGGAGGCGGCAGACGTGGTGGTTGCAACCGGCTCAGCGCCCAAGTTGCTCCCGGGGCTGTCGATCGGCGAGCGGATCATCACGAGCGACCAGGCGCTGTTCTACCCGCGCATCCCATCGTCTGCCGTCGTGATCGGCGCCGGCGCGGTCGGGCTCGAGTTCGCGTCGCTCTACCGGTCGTTCGGGGCCGACGTGACCGTCATCGAGGCCCTGTCGCGGCTCGCGCCACTCGAGGACGAGGACGTCTCGAAGGAGGTCGCGCGTCATCTGCGCCGGCGCGGCATTCAGGGCTTTCCGGGAGCCAAGGTGCAGGGCATCGACGAGGGGGAGGACGAGGTAAGCGTCGTCTACGACGCCGGCGGCGAGACGAAGACCGCTCGCGCCGACGTCTGCCTCATCGCCGTCGGTCGCGGACCGGTGACGACCGAGCTCGGCCTCGCCGATGTGGGGGTGGAGCTCGACCGCGGGTTCGTGAAGGTTGACGGTCAGCTTCGGTCGACGGCGCCCCATGTCTGGGCGGTCGGAGACGTCGCGGCGACGCCGCTGCAGCTGGCTCACGTCGCGTTCACGGAGGGCTACGCCGTGGCAGAGCGGATCGCGGGCCGGGCTGTCCCGGACATCGACTACGCCGGCATCCCGCGGGTGACGTTCAGCAGCCCGGAGATAGCGTCTGTCGGCTTGACGCAGACGCAGGCCGCCGATCGCGGTCACGACGTCGAGGTCGAGAAATTCAGCCTTCAGGGCGTCGGCAAGGCGAACATCCTCGCCGAGAACGGCCTGGTCAAGGTCGTCGCCGAGAAGGACGGGGGGCCGGTCCTGGGCATCCACATGGTCGGGCCTCATGTGACCGACCTCATCTCGGAGGGAATGCTGATCACGAACTGGGAGGCATCCGTCGAGGACGTCGCGGCGCTGTTCCATCCGCACCCGACCCTGTCCGAGGGGGTCGGCGAGGCATTCCTCGCGCTCGCCGGCAAGCCGTTGCACTCGGTGTAAGGGGATCCCGTGGCGACAAAGGTTTCCGAGAATCAGACGCAGGCCGAGGCCGACTGGCGCGTCGGGCTGTCCGACGATCGGCTGCGCGAGCTGTTACTCACGCTCACGCTGTGCCGCTACTTCGACGAGCGGATGGAGGCCCTGTACCGCCAGGGCCGCCTGCCCGGCGCGATCTACTCAGGGCGCGGCCAGGAGGGAACACACGTCGGTGTCGTGTCCGCCCTGCGGGACGACGACTCACTGTTTCCGACGCACCGCGATCTGTCGGCGCAGCTCGCCAAGGGCCTCGAGCTCAAGCGGGTGATGGCGCAGTTCTGGGGACGGATCGACGGCTACACCCGGGGACGCGACGGCAACAGTCATATCGGCGACTGGGCTGGCAACCGGACGTGGACGGTCATGTCGCACCTTCCGATCGCCTACCCGCCCGCCGCCGGCGCCGCGCTCGCATACAAGCGGACGGGTCGGCCCAACGTGGCGATGGCGATCTGCGGCGACGGGGCGACGTCCAACGGCCGGTGGCACGAGGCGCTGAACGTCTCGGCCGTACATCAGCTGCCGGTCGTCTGGGTCGTCAACAACAACCTGTACGCGTACTCCACGCCCAACGACCTCGAGGTCCCGGTACCGACTATCGCCGAGCGAGCGGCGGCCTACGGGATTCCGGGTGTTCGGGTCGACGGGCAGGACGTCCTCGACGTGTACCGGGTCGCGCACGACGCCGTCGAGCGGGCGCGGGCGGGGGAAGGGCCGTCGCTGATCGAGTCGGTGTCGCTGCGGTGGCGCGGCCATGCCGGCCACGACCCGGCCAAGTACGTACCGAAGGAGCTACTCGAGGAGTTCATGCGCGACAAGGATCCGGTCAAGCGCTTCCGCGAGCTCTTGCTGACTCGCGGCGTGGTGGACGAGGACGACGTCCGGCGCATCCAGGAACGCGTAGAGCGGGACTTCGAGGCCGGGTACGAGTTCGCGCAGTCTTCGCCGTTCCCGGTCGGCACCGACGTGACGAAAGGTCTGTGGGTCGAGGACGGCTACTGGACGAGCGAGCCCCCGCGCGACGGGGGGACCGGCTGATGGCGCAGGCGACCGTCGAGGCGGGGGCCGCTGGCCACGGGGCGGAGCCGCGCGGCAAGCGGACCGAGGACGGGCAGGCGACTTACCTGATCGCTATCGCCGAGGCGCTGTGGGAGGAGATGGAGCGCGACGAGCGTGTGTTCCTCCTCGGCGAGGACATCGGCGTCTACGGAGGGGCGTTCAAGGTCACCGAGGGATTCATCGATCGCTTCGGGCCAGCGCGGGTAATGGACACCCCGATCGCGGAGGAGACGATCGTGGGAATGTCGGTGGGCGCCGCGATGGAGGGACTGCGTCCGGTGGCCGAGTTCCAGTACGCGGACTTCATGACCTCTGGCTTTGACGAGATCGTCACGGCGGCGGCGCGCTACCACTACCGAAGCGGCGTCCCGGTCCCGATCGTGCTGCGCGCGCCTTCCGGCGGCGGCGTTCGCGCGAGCTCGTTCCACTCGGAGAACCCCGAGCCGTGGTTCGCATATGCACCGGGTTTGAAGGTCATCTGTCCCGCCTTTCCTGAGGACGCGAAGGGGCTGCTCAAATCGGCGATCCGCGACGACAACCCGTGCGTGTTCCTGGAGCACAAGTGGATCTACCGCCGGATCCGCGAACCCGTCTCCGATGATCCGGACTTCCTGATCCCGATCGGGCAGGCGCGCGTTCGACGAGAGGGAACGGACCTGTCGATCGTGACGTACGGCATGATGGCGCATCTCGGCCTCGAGGCGGCCGAGCTGCTGGAGCAGGAGGGGATCTCCGCCGAGGTCGTCGACCTGCGAACGATCCTGCCCCTTGACACCCAGACCGTCTTGCGTTCGGTCGAGAAGACTAGCCGGGCCCTCGTGCTGTACGAGAGCCACCGGTTCCTCGGCACCGGAGCCGAGGTCGCGTCGGTCATCGCGGAGGAGGGGTTCCAGCACCTCGACGCGCCCGTGACGCGGCTCGCGCCCCCCAACGTCCCCGTGCCGTTTTCTCCCTCGCTCGAGGACGCGTACCTCCCGCAGGTGTCGGACATCGTGGAGGCCGCGCGCAAGCTGTCCGCCTGGTGATGCCGGAGGGGCGATGACCACGATCAACATGCCGCAGCTCGGCGAGACGGTCGTCGAGGGCACCATTCTCAAGTGGCTGAAGAAGGAGGGCGACTCGGTCGCACAGGACGACCCACTCTTCGAGATCTCGACAGACAAGGTCGACACCGAGGTGCCGTCGCCCACCGCCGGGACGCTGACGAAGATCCTCGTTCAGGAGGGGCAGACGGTCGGCGTGGGGACGCCGGTCGGCGAGATCGAGGCCGGAGACGGTGCGGGCGCGGAACCGGCGGCAAGCGCCGAGGCGGCGACGGAGCGCCCGCCGTCCGAGGCGGAGCCCGGTGGGGCGCCGGGAACGCCGGTGCAGTCGACCGCCGCGGTCGAGACGCCGCAGGTGGAACCGGCCGCCGCTGTGCCCGCCGCCGCCGGCAAGTCGCCGTCACCCGCCAGCGAGTCGCCCGCGAGAGCTCCGGCCGTGACCGAGGACACCACCACCACCACCACGGCGGCGGCAGCGCCCGACCGCGGTCCGAGGTCGCAGATCCTCTCTCCCATCGTCCGGCGGCTGGCGGCCGAGCACGGAATCGACCTTTCTCAGGTCCACGGAACCGGAACGGGGGGACGGATCACGAAGGGCGACGTCATGGC
>JBKOWM010000032.1:0-6025 GCA_046724395.1 Actinomycetota bacterium | reverse complement strand
GTCCAAAACGGCCTGCCCAGCCTGCGTTCTCCCGAACGCCCCTAGTCCCGGTCGCCCGAACCTAAGCCCGGCGCCGGATGTCACCAGGGCGCCCGAGCACCAGTTTCATGCCCCGAGTAGCGGGAGCGCAGGTCGAGACCGCTGCTCGGCGACGAATGCAGCAGTCGGAAGCTCGATTGCCGACGCCGCGTTGCGATTGTTACCTAACGCGGCGGCGCTGGCTGGCCCGGGCCATTGCGGGGCGACCGCAGATGTCCGCCGCGGCTCTGGATGCGCTGCCGCTGATCGCCTGCCGGGGCGCGGACGCTGAGCGGGACGTTAGTCGGCGGCTCTTTGGCCAGCCCTTCAAACGACGAGGGGCCCTGACCCCCGGCCGGGGCGCCCCATGTGTCCAACCCACCGGTCCTACGACCGTCTGGGGCGACCGCGATTGAACACCATCGCCGCGGCGCGCGGGATGGTTTCGACCCCGGTCTTTGATGTCGGCGCCCGGCCGTGTGGCGTCGAAGCGTGCCACGAGCGGCGCCGGCGGACGCCTCTTTCGCCGGGATCGACCGTCTACATTGTCTGCTGTCGACCACCGGCTCGGTCGACCGGATCGCGACTGTCGCGCACAGACAGTCCCGGACCACTTCCGCGTCGCAGTAGCTCGCGCCTCAGCTGACGCTCGAGTCGCACGGCGGACTGCTCCAATGTATGGAACGGGGCGTTGAGCGGACTCGCTACTGGGTTTCCACAGATGCGGGAGTGACGGTGGGTCGACCCTGCGCGGGTGCGCACCCGACCCTCGGCTTTACACGGCGCTGGTGTGCGAAGACGTCGAGTCGACGGTCGGAGGCCGACTCCCCGAGCCGGCCTCCATTCCCTCTTCGTTCCCTTCCTTAGGCTCAGAAGGCGCGAGAACCTAGCGCAATCGCGGCCAGCGGACGTCGGCCACTACGCGCAGACGACGCTGAGGTTGCGCGTCGTCTTGACCGTGACGATCCTGCCGCTCTTGGCGCGGTAGCGGACCGTCAGCCGCACGTTGTAGTTGGCCTCGGGCTGCTTGCGCAGGTCGGCGGTGATCGTCCGGCCCTTGACCTTCAGGCGCTTGCCGCGGAGTGTCGCGCGCACGCTGAGGAAGCGCTGGCCGGCGCGCTTGGGCGCGTGCAGGGTGCGCAGGATGTTCCCCTTGCACGTCTCGGCCGTCTTCGAGGCCGCGGTGTTGATCGTCGGCGGCGGGGTGACGAACGTGTTGGTCACGATCGGCGCGGGCGTCGGCGGCGCGCAGTTGAAGCAGAAGGTGTCGGCGTTAACGGTCAGGTCGGTCACGAGCGCGGACAGGTCCGCGCCGCCCGTAAACCCGGCCGAGATGTAGATGCCGCTGATGACCTCGGTCCCGTGGGCGAGGAGGACGTCGGCCCAAGGCTGTTGGTCGGGCGGGACGCCGTCGCAGCCGTCGTCGTCGTAGCGCACGTCGCCGGCCACCACGTCGAAGTGGTTGGCCGTGTTCTCGGCCGGGACGACCGAGGCGCACTGCGTCGCGTCGAAGATGACGTCGTGGACGTCGCCTTCGAGGAAGATGCGCAGGTAGGGCGCGGCGATCGGGCTGTCGTCGGTCGTGTTGTGGCGCTCGGTGAAGGCGAGCGCGGTGATCTGCTTGAGCGTCAGGCCGTTGGCGCCCGAGTAGTACAGCGAGCCGCCGGTGCTGCCGCCGTTGGCGTAGACGCCAAACTGGACGCCGTCGTTCGTGCTGGCGACGCTCGGGTTGGTGGCGGTGAACTGGCCGGTCAACTGCGTCACCGGGACGGTGGCGGCCGAGGCCGGACTGCAGACGAGCAGCGTCATCGCCGTGGCGACGCCGAGGATCTTCCTCATCATGAAACTCCCCCTAGGGACCCCATGGCGCCCACATCCGGTGAGCACCCGTTAGCGGAGCGAAGCTATCCCGACCGCACGCGGCACGCAACTTTCGTGTTCGGACACTCGCTCGCGGCAGTTGCGTCGGCGCTCCTCCGCCGCGGTCAAGCGGACGAACGCCCGCCAGGAGGCGGCGCCGCGTCGATTTGGCGGTCGCCGTGGCCGCGCGGGAGTGCCGGCTGCTCCTGTGCCAGCTGCGCAAGCGCCGCTGGCACAGAATGGCGCCCGACCTCACCGCGCGCCCTCCGCAGACAGGAGGTCAGCGTTGCCAAGCAAACCCTGAAGCGAGACTCGCCGCTCCTCTCGACGAATCGAGGTTTCTCCGCTGGCCGGCCGCGCAGTCTCGCACCGGCCGACGAACAGGACACAGGTCGAGACACTGCCATTCGTCGACGAATGGACCAGCGCCTCGCGCTCACGGCCGACTGTCGTTCGCTACTGGATGGACCAAGCGGAACTCTTGCGCTGCGCCCCGCGACAGGATCGCGCCGGAGTACTCCCTTGCATGGACAGGAGCGGTCGAAGTCCCGGCCAAGGCAAGACTGCAGTCATCAGACGAGGCTGTTGCGTAAAGGTCGGGGCGCGGCGTCTCCGCGGGAACCTCCTCAGGTCGACGAGTGAGCGAAGTCGGGCGCGCAACGGGCCCTCAGGCCGTTGCGAGCGCTGCGGTGTGCCGCCAGAGCGAAGTCGGAAAGACAGGATTTGAACCTGCTGTCGCGCCCCAACTACTCATGCGCGCTTTCATACCGGGCGCGGTGATGGCGGCTGGGTTGGTGAACTGGATCAGACCCTCGGGATCCACGACCCAGATCTGCTGAGCGACGGTCTCCAGCACAGCGGCGAGGAAACTCTCGGGAGCGACCCTCAGACCAGCGAGATGGTTGGGGACTACGGCCGGTGGCGAGGACCGATCGGCCGAGCGGCGATCACGATTGAAGGTGGTGCACTAGCGACGATCATTGGTGGTGCGTCGCAGCTCCCTCGGGGTCGGCGTGACCGAGCCACCGAAAGGATCTCCGTATGCGACCCACGATCGTTCTCGTCCACGGCGCGTTCGCCGAGTCGGCGAGCTGGGACCGCGTGATCGACCCGCTCCTGAGCGCGGGCCATCGCGTGATCGCTGCCTCCAACCCGCTGCGAGGGCTCGCCGCCGACGCCACCGCCGTCGGCGACCTGGTTCGCACGGTCGACGGACCGGTGGTGCTCGTCGGGCACTCCTATGGCGGCGCCGTGATCTCGAACGTCGACGCCGACGCAGGCACGATCGCAGGGCTCGTCTATGTCGCGGGTTTCGCACCGGCGTCCGGCGAGAGCGCCATCACGCTCTCAGCCCTGTTCCCGGGCAGCACGCTCGCCACCGCGCTGCGGCCGGTTTCGCTGAGCGACGGCAGGACCGACCTGTTCATCTCGCAAGAGCACTTCCACACTCAGTTCGCCGCGGACGTGCCGGCGGCCGTGGCGGCGCGGATGGCCGCCACACAGCGGCCGGTCACGCAGGAGGCGCTCGCGGCGCCGTCGGGCGCGCGTCCCCTGTGGAAGGAGCTGCCTTCGTGGTTCCTGTTCGGCTCGGAAGACCGCAGCATCCCGGCCGCCGCTCAGCACTTCATGGCCGAGCGCGCCGGCGCGCGCGACACGATCGAGATCCCGGGTGCGTCCCATGCGATTCCCGTTTCACACCCCGACGCGACGGCTCAGATGATCCTCGAAGCAGCGCGGCGGCTCTGGCGTGATTCGGCTCTGGGCATAGCCGCCTAGCTGTGGTTCCCGCGAGCACGCGTGGGACGAGCCCCAGGCCGATGGCTCACCGGAAACCGATCCTCATCACCGGCGCCGGCGGAGGCACAGCTGGTGTCGGCCGTCGCGTCGTCGAATTGCTGCGGGAGCGCGGGGTGCCCGTACGGGCAATGGTGCACCGCGAGGATGAACGCGCGCAGGCGCTCCGCGACAACGGCGCGCAGGTGGTCGTCGGCGATCTTGCCCGACCGTCCGATGTGGCTGCCGCGCTGGTCGGCTGCGAGCGGATGTTCTTCGTGATGAGCGTGTCGCCGGTGTACCTGGAAGCGGCGGTCACGGTCGCCACGGTCGCCCGAGAGGCCGGCGCACTGAAGGCGCTCGTCAGCCTCTCGCAGATGACGGTTTCGCAGATGACCGCGGTGAGTTCCGTCGAGTCGAAGCAGCAGCGCTTGCAGTGGCAGGCGGAGCAGGTGCTCAGATGGTCGGGGCTTCCGGTCGTGCAGATCCGCCCGACCGTCCTTCTCGAGAACCCGTTGTTCACGACGCTGATCGCCCGATCCTTAGCGGAGGAGGGAGTGATCCGGCTCCCATTCGGAGGTGGCCGCACATCGCCTGTTGCGGCCGAGGATGTCGCGAGCTCGGTCGCCGCCGTGCTGCAGGACCCCGACCCGCATATCGGTCAGGTGTACGAGCTGACCGGCCCTCGATCACAGGACATGACGGGCGTCGCGGAGGAGTACTCACGCGCACTGGGCAGACGCGTGACCTATGTCGACGTTCCGTTTGACGCATGGGCCGGCCAGATTCCCTGGGGTGATGGGATATCGCCGCACTTACAAGCCCACCTGAAGACCATGGCGCGTCTCCATCGAGACAACTACTACGACCGCGCGACGGCGACGGTCGAGTCGCTCACCGGGCATCTGGCGCAGACCGTCGAATCGTTCGTCGCCGGGCACGCCGGGATGTTCACGGCCGATCAAGCAAGTGGCGATTCGGATCGCACGCTCGCCCGCCATTGCGAATAGTGAAGTCGAACATAGGCGCCCGTGTCGCTGAAGGCCGGCGCCGAGGTCACGGTTTGGCTGCCGCCGCACGAACACAGCTCTCAGCCAACTTAAACGAGAACATGCCCATGTCACCGACACGCGAACACGCCTCGAGCTCGACAGCCCGTCGTCGCGAGCAAGCCGCTACCTTCGAACCCGGTACCGGAACGGCACGCCGTCGTCGACTCCATCTGGTACACGACCACCACCCAGGCGCCGACGACCCAGCCTACCGCGCGCGCCGCGACGAGATCGCCGCCGCCGCGCTGCTGTCGAGGCCGGGGCAGCCGGCTCCGCGCATCGAGTACACCGAGGCCGAGCAGCACGTCTGGCAGACGGTTTGCCGCGAGCTGGCGCCCAGGTACGAACGCTATGCGATCGCCGAGTTTCGCGAGGGCGTCGAGCGGCTCGGCCTGTCGCGCGACCACGTCCCGAACCTCGACGATGTGAGCGCGCGCCTGAGCGCGCTGACAGGCTTCCGCTTCGCGCCGGCTGCCGGGCGCGTGGAACTGCGCGCGTTCTACGGCTCGCTGCGCGACCGCGTCTTCCGCTCCACGCAGTACGTGCGCCACTCCGACGCGCCGTTCTACACCTCCGAGCCGGACGTTATCCATGAGGTCATTGGCCACGGCCACCTGCTCGCGACGCCAACCTTCTCCGAGCTGCACCGCCTGGCCGGCGAGGCGACACACCGCCTGCGCGACGGCGACAATCTCGAGTTCCTCTCGAAGGTCTTCTGGTTCTCGCTGGAGTGCGGTGTCGTGATCGAGGACGGAAGCCCGCGCGCCTACGGCGCGGGAATCCTGTCCAGCTACGGCGAGATCGAGGAGTTCCGCGGCATGGAACATCGACCGCTCGATCTCGTAGCGATGGGTTCCACGGCCTACGACATCACGGCGTATCAGCCGATCCTCTACCGCGCCGACTCACTGGACGAGGTCCGCGAGGTCGTCGGCGGGTTCTTCGCCACCTGCACTGACGAGTCGGTCGCCGAGTTGCGTGCGACGGCGCGCGCCTTGCGTCGCGGCGCTCGCCCGGACTGCCTCAGCGGGCAACAGCGCCGGTTTGGATCAAACCGAACACGTACACAGCAAGGGAATTCGACATGACAGTCCCGCGGTTGCCGACCATGAGTGTCCCCGCATCTCGGCCAAAACTGCGGAAGATAGCGCTGGAAGAGGCGTACGCCACTAAGGCGGGCGTCAAGCTGGATGACAGCGGGAACCCTGACTGGGCGTGGTTCATGGAGGAGAACGCCCTCAATAGGCGGTACATGGACGCGGTCGCGCCGCGACTGCTCGATTTCGACGGGACTCGCCTGCAGGCCATGGACGAGAGCGGCA
>JBKOWM010000093.1:0-13979 GCA_046724395.1 Actinomycetota bacterium | reverse complement strand
GGTCCGAAACGAGCGAAGACGAGATAGGGGCGCTCGCCCGTCGTGCCGTCGCCGTTGTCCTCGGTGGAGTGCCGGTACGCGTACCACCCGGGGCCGCACGGGCCATCGTCCTGCGTGAGCGCGCCCGACCACCGAGCGGTGCCGTCTTCGGCGAGCAGATAGGGTCCACCGTTTACCGCGACGTACAGCACGGCCTCGTTGGTTGAGGTCTCCGCCCCGCACGCCGACCGAAGGCCGAGATCGACGTTCGAGAGCTGTAGCACCGGCAGGCCTCCTCGCTCGTTCGTCCCCTCGGGCGCGCTGATGGAGGTCCCGATCGGATCCGGCCACGAGGCGATCGTGCGGGCCAAGGGCCACAGGTCGACCAGCGTCCAGTCCTCCGGGTAGGTCACCGACACGCCCACGAGGGTTACGCTCACGTCTTGGATCACCGGTTCCTCGCCCACGCTGGCACGTTGCGGACGAAAGGCCGTCCAGGTGAGCGCCCCGGCCGTGGCGAAAACGGCCAGCGCCACCGCCGCGGCGACGACACGCCCCGAGCGGCGGCGTCGCTCGCCTCGAGCTCGAACTTCCTCTGCCCGGATCGGCGGCGGGGAGTACCAGCCGGCCGCCCGATCGAGGAGGTCCTTCACGTCTTCAAGCATCCGCCCCTCCAAACCTGTCGCGGAGCGTCTTCCTGGCACGGTGCAGACGACCGCGCACTGACGCCGGCGCAACGCCGAGCAGCTCGGCCGCCTCGCCCGGGTCGAGATCGAGCCATTCCACGAGGACCAGAGCTTCCCGCTGCCCTCGCGGCAGCGCCGCCACGGCGCGCAAGACGTCCAGACGCTCCTCCGCCACCTCGATCTCGTCGCGGCTGGCCACCGAGCCGGCGGCGTGGCAGGCCCGGACCGCGACTCGCCTGAGTCGCTTGCGGTTCAGGTTGAGCGCCGTCCGGAACAGATAGCCCTCCGGCGAGTTCATCGATCGGACGACCTCCCACCTCGCGCAGAGGCGCGAGAGAGCCTCCTGCGCGAGGTCCTCCGCCTCGGCGGGGCTGCCGGTCAACAGCAGGCAGGCGCTGGCGAGTCGGGTGTACGTGCGCTCGAAGAACTCGCTGAAGCCCTCCGACGTCGGCTCCACTTCAACGGTCGACCGCATCCTTACCATGAACCCCATGGCGCGTGGACTTGTTCGGTTCCACCTTCAGATTCCACCCTCTCGGAGCCTAATGAGGAGATGACGGACCGACCGGGCGGGCGGACATCACTGCGATGGGGCTTAGAGCGGCCTCCTGAGTTGTTTGGATGACCCAAGCACTCGGGGCAAACGCGAGCCCGTAGGGTGCGAGGTCGATGACGACTGGCTCCCACGACTTCGTCTGTCTGGTCAGTGCACCCCAACTGGACAGAAGTAGACGAAATCTTCGCAGTTAGAAAGCCATGTGCTGCGTCTGAGCGGTCGTCACGCGCTTCGGCGCGACGGATACCGACAGCGTGAGCGTCGTACACGCCGGCGGGGCTAGCGACGCTTACGTAGTTCGATGCGTTTGGTCTTCGTATGCGGTCCTCCGTCGGAGGGTACGTAGGTGACGCGGAACCGGACGCGGGCCTTGCCCTCTAGATTGAGCGCCCGCCGCGTCCCGGAGCGCGGACGGATCTGAAGGCTGACGATGCCCCCTGCTTCCGGTTGCCATTGAATGCTCTTCACGCCCTTCCCCCGAAGCCGAAGTCGCCCGGGGCCGGGGACGTTCACCGCGAGGCTGGCCGTGCCGCGGCTGCGGTCCAGCTTCAGCTTGCCGAAGCCGAACAGGTTGGTGACGCACGGTGTGCTGCCGGGCTCGCCCAAGCACAGGATTCGGCCCGCGTCTGCGTCGGCGACGTAGACGGCGCCGCTCGGATCTGTCGCCACCGCCGAGGGGAACGGCAGCACACGGTCGCCCCTCGTCCGCCGCCCTCGCTTGCAACCGGTGGCCCAGGTGCAGACCTCAAATCCGTCCCCGCCGCCGGGGACCACATCGCGACCGAAGGCGCGCACGAAGGACCCCTCGGTGGTGAATTGGCTCACCCGGGAGTTGCCGGACTCGGCGACGTAGACGTTGCCAGCGGCATCGGCGCCCAGGCCCAACACGAAGCTGCTCAGCTGTCCTGCGGCAGCGCCGGAGGTGCCCCGCTTGCAGTGAGTGGCCACGGTACAGATCTCAAATCCCTCACCACCTGCGGGAACGACGTCGTAGCCGAAGGCGCGCACGAAGGCGCCCTCGATGGTGAATTGGCTGATGCGGCTGTTGCCATCGGCGACGTAGAGGGCGCCGCCAGCGGCGGCGATCCCGGTGGGGAAGCTCAGCTGACCGGCACGGCCGCCGGGCTCCCCGCGCTTGCACCCCGTGCCTTGGGTACAGATCTCGAACCCTTCCCCGCCGCCTGGGACGACGTCGAAGCCCCAGGCCCGGACGAAGGCGCCCGCGTCGGTGAACTGGTTCACGCGGATGTTGGCTTGGTCGGTGACGAAGATGCTTCCCGCCCCATCGCTGACCACGTAGGAGGGGCCGGAGAGCTGCCCGGCCTGGGCTCCGGCGATGCCCGCCTTGCACCCCGTCGCCTGGGTGCAGATCTCGAAGCCCTTGCCCCCGCCAGGGACGACGTCGTAGCCGAAGGCGAGCACGAAGGCGCCCTCGTTGGTGAACCGGCTGACGCGGTCGTTGGCTGGGTCCGTGACGTAGACATTTCCGGTGGCGTCGACGGCGATCCCGCCGGGGAAGCCGAGCTGACCGGCCCGCCCGCCGGGCTCGCCCGGCCTGCATCCGGTCGCCCTGGTGCACACTTCGAACCCCTCCCCACCGCCGGGCATGACGTCGAAGCCCCAGGCCCGGGCGAATTCCCCCGCCGTCGTGAAGCGAGTCACGCGCTGGTTGACGTGCTCGGTGGCATAGAGCCCTCCAGCGCCGTCGGTCGCGACGCCGAGCGGGATGCCGAGCTCTCCAGCCCCGCCACCGCTTCCGCCGATGACGGCCACTGGCTCGAATGCCGCCACTGATTCAGCCAGCGTCGGACCGTCGGTCGCGACGCCTAGCTTTCCGGCCCCGCCACCGCTGCCGCCGCTGACGGCCACAGGCTCGAATGCGGCCACCGATCCGGTCAGCGCCAGAATGACGGAAAGGGCCGCCACCGCGACGACCGTCGCCGCTCGTGCGGAGGCGGGGGCGAGCAGCACAAGCGCCACTCGCAACAAACGTTGATGACCTGCGTGGTCGTGGGCGATCATTCGCTTCTCCAAAATGCGCTCTCGGCCTCTGGCGTCGCGGCAGACGACCTCCCATTAGACGGCCCTCGAAGCTCAAAGGTTCTGGCCCCAAGCACGGTCTTGTGGGGCGTGATCGCCGCCGACCAAGCGCCCCCTTTTCAGCATCCTGGCGGTCGGCTTTTAGGGCGGTGCCTTGAGGCACCCGCGCCGGCGTGACGGGCGGCCGAGCGCGGGCCGATCACGGTGCTCCGCCGAAGGTGTGGTTTGATGACGCGAGCCTGAAGGCGGTGAGGCCCAACTCTTAGGGAGGCGGTGGAGGCTGGGGAAGCGTGCCCGGTGGTGAGGCCAGAGTTGCTTGAACGCCGGGAGGTGGTCCGTACCGATTCCAGCCAGGATCGCCGTCGCTCGCAAAGAACACGAGCAGGACGACCCATCCGAACGGCACGAGCACGATGAACCACCATGCCCCGGACTTCCCCGTGTCATGTAGACGACGGACGCCAACTGAAAGATACGGAAGTAGAAGGGCGAGGGACGCCAGACCGATGATAACGCCGAAGACTGCCCATCTCGTCCCATCCCAGCCGAAGGAAGGCTGCCCAAAGACAAATGGCATGCCCAACACCAGGATCACGACGTAGTACAGCAACGCGAACCACCAGAACTCGGGTCGTGGGGCTCGGCCCCGAAACTCTGCGTACTTCTGGAAGCAAGTCTTGATCGCATCAGCGAAAGACATTCCGTCACCTCCGAGCCGGATGCTAGTACGCCCAGACTCGAGCAGATGCGCGCGAACTCTCGGCGACGCCCCCGACGCGGGTCCGGGATCTGTCGGTCAGGCGGTGTGTCGGTGGAGACTCCCAGTTGGGCCTGACGCCCTCCTTGTGCGAATGCGTAGCAACTCGGATTCACGGCGTTCGGCGAGTCCAGCGCATGATGTGTCCCGCATTGGTCCCGCGACGGACTGCGAAACATTCCGTAGCGATGGTCTGCCATGGAGAGAGAAGTCGCTGGTCAACGACTCTCTCGGCTCAATTTGCCTGGTTAGGGAGAGCGCAGGATCAAACTCATAATCCGTCGGTCGCAGGTTCAAGTCCTGCCCCACCACGAAAAGCCCAGGCCAGAGGCCATGTCCGACCCCTGCTCGGTCGCCGCGCCGGCGATCTGCCCCGCGCCTGCCCCGCGGCGGTCACAGGAAACAGGGCGAGAATTGTCAATTTGGATGGCAGCGAACACGACCTGGATGCCCAGCTCGTCGCGTGGCCAGCCCCTTCAAGTCGCGTCGGCGTCCGGCCGAACGTCCGGCAGTCTGAGTACTTCCGCCTGCCAAGGCCTCGCGGATCAGATCCGGTGGGCGAGGGGGGAGTTGAACCCCCACGTCCTTGCGTACACAGGAACCTGAAGCCCGTCTCCGGGAAGCACGCCCCGGCCACAAGCGGACGACGACGGTCATCTCGCGCGTGGAACCGAGTTGGAGAGACCGCCCTTGACCGACGATGGCCGATCTTTGCACGATGTCGCGTCACCACGGCGTCACCACCACCGTCAGGTGAGACGGCCACGGTCCTGGGCCCGACGGTGGTGAGTGAGTAGCCCTCGGCCGGCTCCATCAGGATGTCGCGCGCGGTGTCGGCGTGCTTGCCCTTGAAGATCTCCTCGCGCCGGTAGATCTCCTTCACGGGCTTGTGGCCGGTCTTGGGGTCGACGAAGGACGACAGCGCGTCCATCACCTGGTCACGCACCTCCTCGGAGTCGGCCGGGTCCACGATGCCGTCGGGCTCGCGCCCCTGCCAGGTCGATCGAGACGCCCTCACCCGTGGAGCGGATCGTCGTGAACGCCTGGTCTTGGACCAGTTCACCGACTGCGGCAGCGAGACCTTCCCTAGAGGCCGAGCTTGTCGTAGGCCTTGCGCGCGACCTTACGGACCGGCCCCCACTGCATCGGCCCCAAGACCACGTTCCACGCACCCGAAGCCTCACGCCGATGGCTCTACGGTATGCGAAGGAACGCGAGCACCGCCAGAACCCGGCGGTGCTGATCCGGTGATTCGGGCAGCCCGAGCTTCTGGAAGATCTGGGTCACGTGGGCCTCCACGGTTCGTTCCGTGACGAACAGGCGAGCGGCGATGGCCTTGTTCGACATCCCTTCGGCGACCAGGCCCAGGACCTCCCGCTCCCGCTCCGTCAACCGCTCCAGGGGGTCCTCGCGGCGTCGGCGCCCGAGCAGTCGAGAGACGATCGTCGGGTCGATCACCGTCTCGCCGTCCGCGATCCGGCGGAGCGCGTCGACCACTACCGCGATGTCATGCACGCGGTCTTTGAGCAGATACCCGACCCGTTCCGGTTGATCCTCGAGGAGCCGCATCGCGTAGCTCGGTTCCACGTACTGGGACAGGAGGAGCGCGCCGACCTCCGGATAGTCGGCTCGGATCGTGCGAACTGCGACCAACCCCTCATCCGTGTGGGTCGGCGGCATCCGGATGTCGACGATCGCGATGTCGGGACGAACGGAGGCGACGTGGCGGAGCAGAGCATCGGCGTCCTCGGCCTCCGCCACGACCTCGATCTCCGCGTCGCGGAGCAGGCGGACGATCCCCTCGCGGGTCAGCATCGAGTCGTCGGCGACGACTACGCGCATGGGACCTCCCCCCGGATACGCCGAGGCTCGAGGATCAGCTCACCGCCCGCCGCGCCGAACCGATCCGCCAGCGCCACGTGGGATGCCGTTCGTTCCGAGCCGTCGTCCTCGACGGTGATGACGAGCAACCCATCCGCGACCGATACCGAGATCGTCACCAAGGTGGCCCTCCGCTCGGCGGCGTCGTGGATCCCCTCGGCGGCGGCCAGATAGGCGGCGGCCTCCGCCGCTGGTGAGCAGCGGCCCGGCCCGAGGTCGGCGACCTCCACGGGGATCGGTCCCGCGTCCGCCAGGGTCTCGAGCGCCGGACCGAGCCCCGCCTCGGCCAGGATCGCCGGATAGATCCCGTGCGCGAGCTCGCGGAGCTCGCCCAGCGCCTCGTGCGACCGATCGAGCGCCTCCCGCAGCAGCGATGCGGCCTGCGTGTCACCTTCTTCCTCCGCCGCCGTCAGCGCGAGGCGGATGTCGTAGGAGAGCGCCAGGAGCCGCTGCTGGGCGCCGTCGTGCAGGTCGCGCTCGAGCCGACGTCGCTCGGCATCGCCGGTCTCCACGATCCGGGCGCGCGAGGCCCGGAGCTCGGCGAGGTGAGCGAGCGCCTCCGCCTGGAGCCGCTCGTTCTCAATGCCGAGCCGGACGGCGGACCCGAGCTCCCGCTGGAGGTCCGGCAACGTCGCGAGGTGCGAGACGACCGCGACGCGGCGATCCTCGCGCACGAGCGTGGTCATCGACCGGCCGAGGCTCTCGGCGGGTTCGGCGACCGTTGCGCCGCTCGCGTCGACGAAGCGTCCCGACGCCGGCAGCCAGTACGCGATCCGGAGCTCGGGATCGCCGACCGCCCGGGCAAGTGCCGCCTCGACCGAAGCGGGGGCCGGCACCTCGCGCAGGTCGGTGACGATCCGTGCCACGGCACGATGCTGCAACCGTGATCGTGCCGCCGCCCGCACGACTGCGAGCGCCAGGAGGATGACGCCCGTCGCACCGAGCACGAAGGTCGCGAAGAACACCGGATCGGTTGGATCCTCCACGGGCGTCCGCTGCAACGCGACGGCTCGCCCCCAGATCGCGCCCGCGAGCATGACCGTCGGAGCGACGATCGGGACCAGTGCCCGCGCCGCCGGTCCCGACCCGCGCGCCAGCCGCCACCCAACCGATACGACGACCGCCGTCGCGACCGCGACCGTGAACCAACGGTCCGCGTGCACGATCGCCCGCGCGAGACCCGGGACGGACCATACGAGGAAGACGTTGTCGGTGCAGTTCGCCCAGCAGTCAACGTCGAAGAACGGATCTCGGAACAGCGCCAGGCCGACCGCGACGAGGGCGGCCTCGAGGTACACCGCGGACACGAGCGCCCGATCGAACCAGCGCTTCGCGACGCCCGTGGGAAACGACAGGATCAGGTGGGCCAGCAGCGCGAAGGTGAAGGCCGACACCAGCATGCCGAGGCTCCGCATCATCGGTGGCCCGCCGTGCCACCCCTCCCAGACCGGCCCGAACCACGTGAACCCGGTGAGAACCGCGAGTTCGCCGAGCCTCCGGATCGGCTCGACGGACGTCGCGACCAGCCCGCCGATGATCAGCGACAGGCCGGCGACAACGACCAGAGCGGCCGTCGCGCCTGAGCGCCCCGAATAGCTCGTCGCTCCGGGCACCCGCGCGACGGCGAGAGCCGCCAGCGCGTAGGCGACGCCGAGCGCGCCCACCGCGAGCCGTTTCCGATCGGTCCAGCGGATCGACAGAGTCACCGCGGCGATTGTGACACCGCAGCACCTGGCGGCGTCCGTGCTGGCCACAGTCCAGGTCAGGTGGAGGCCACGATGTTCCGGCCGGTCTCGATCCCTAGCGTCCCCATCGACCCAAGGACCAGGAGGTGGTAGGGATGCTCACGATGCACAGGAAGAGGTTCGCGCTTACCGTGGTCGCCCTGGCGATCGCGGCCGCCGCGTGCTCGAGTGCGGACGGAACCACGGACAAGGCCGGTGGCTCCGGCGAGCCGATCTCGGTGATGATGGCCAACCCATACGGCGATCTCGGCCAGGTGCCGGCTGTGGAGTACTTCGTCGACCGGGTCGGGGAGCTCTCAGGCGGAGACATCCGAATCACGGTCGAAGACGAGTACGGAGGATTCAACGCGGGCGCCGAGCAGCAGATCGTTCGCGACGTCTCCACGGGCGTCGTGGATCTCGGCTGGGTGGGGACCCGGGTCTTCGACACGATGGGCGTGGAGAACTTCCGGGCGCTGACCGCCCCCATGCTCATCGACAGCTACGCCCTTCAGGGCGCCGTGATCGAGGCAGGGATCACCGACGAGATGGTTCCGGCGTTGGAGCGGCTCGGCGTCGAGGGTCTGGCCGTCCTCGCGGACGGACTCCGAAAACCCGTCGGGGTCGAAGCACCGATCGTGGGCACCGACGACTGGTCTGGGATCGGGTTCGGCACGTTCCGCTCCGAAACCCAGGAGATGGCGATCCGCACCCTCGACGCTACCCCCGCGGAGGTGATGGGCGGGTATCGGGAGGAGGCGGTCGGACAAGGCACGATCCAGGCGTTCGAGTTCGGACTCTTCATCTACCAGCGTGATCCGAAGTGGGTGCGCCTCGCTCCGTACGTGACGACCGACGTGACCCTCTGGCCACAGATGGATGCCCTCATCGTCGACCCGGATCTGCTCGAGGCGATGACGGGCGAGCAGCGGGAGTGGCTCCGGCAGGCGGCCGATGACGCCGCCGGTCGCTCAGCCGCTCTCGTCGACACCGATGCCGAGTCGATCGAGCACGCCTGCCGGGCTGGCGCGCGATTCGCGGAGGCGTCGGATAGCGATCGTGCAACCCTGGAAGCGGCGTTCGAGCCCGTCTACATCGAGCTCGAGAGCGACCCGACGACCGGTGCCTTCATCGAAGAGATCCGAGCGTTGAAAGGATCCGTATCGGAGCCGTCTCCCACGATCCCCTCCGGCTGCACCGGCCGGGCTCCCGAAGAGCCCCAACCGGTCTCCGGAAACGCGCCGGCGTTCCTGAACGGCACGTACCGTTTCGTCCTCACACAGGCGGACGCGGACGAGGTCGGGGACCCCGACACCGGGTACCCCGTCGTCGAGACGATCGTGCTGCAGGACGGTCGTCTGGAGGGTGGCTGTTTCGGTGTGAAGGGCGGGACGTACTCGGTCGACGGCGACCAGATCACCTTCCATAGCATCCTGTACGACAGCGATCTCACCGCGACCTTCTCCGTGGATGACGAGGGCAGCCTCCGGCTGGCACCGGTATCGGGGACGGATCCGGGCGACGCGTTCACGTGCTTCTACAAGCCCTGGGAGAAGATCGACTGAACCTTGGCGGGCTTCACTCCTCGCCGCCGAGAGCGATCTCGGCGGCGAGGCATGTCCCGAGGATCGAGGCGCGGCACCGAGAACCCGCGTCCGAGCTGGCCACAGTCCGGTCCGTTGCGAGCCACGATGTCCCGGCTCGGGCGGTTGCCTACCCTCGCAATCGACCAACGACAGGGGTGGTGGAACGATGCAGCGGATGCGCGGAAGGTTCACGCTCACGGTCGTCGCGGTCGCCCTCGCGATCGGAGCCGCCGCGTCCACGGGCGACGCAGCGACCGGCGACAAGGCCGGCGGCCCGGGCGAGCCCGTCACGCTGACGATGGCGACCATGAACGGCGATCTGGACTTCACACCTCAGATCCAGTACCTCCTGGACCGGGCGGCGCAGGTGTCGGAAGGCAACGTCCAGATCGAGGTGGTGTTCGAGGTCGTAGACTTCGCGCCCGACGCGGAGCAGCAGGTCGTGAACGGGGTCGCCAACGGCGAGTTCGATCTCGGCTATGTCGGCACGCAGGGCTTCGAGGCCCTCGGCGCCGAGAACTTCGTGGCGCTCACCGCGCCGATGCTCATCGACAGCTACGCCCTCGAAGACGCGGTGATCGAGAGCGGCGTCACGGACCAGATGCTGCAGGACTCGAGGAGATCGGCGTGACCGGCCTCGGGGTCCTCGCCGTAGGCGGGCCTAGGTCGGACCTAGCCGCGAGCGAGACGGCTACAGGGGCCTGACCGCACCCGGGCACCTCATGGGAGGCGCGCTCGGAGGCAGCGGGAGAGGCCCCAAGCGCCAGGTCGCAAGCGGCCAGGGCCCGAGCCGAGGTCTCCGCCGAGCAGCTCCGCGACTACCTCTACTGGCTGCTAAGGACGCCGCAGTACCGTTCCTTCAGTCGCTCTCATGCGATAGGCACGACGAATCTCTCGCTCAGCCGCGATGACTTCCTGGCGTTTCCCGTGCCCCAACCGTCCGTTCGTCAGCTGACGCGTGTATCGACGCTTCAGGCGTTGGACAACAAGATTGACGTCAACAGGCGGATGGCAGGCGCCCGGCGTCGATCCTGTGGCTGGCCACGATATGGCGTCCGCGTGCGTGTGCGAGGATGCTTCGGTGCGTCCGACCGTGTTGATCGTCGACGACCACGAGGTGTTCAGGACGTCGGCGCGCGCGCTGCTCGAGGCCGAAGGGTACGACGTCGTCGGCGAGAGTGCCGATGGGGAAGGCGCGCTCCGGGCAGTCTCGGAGCTGCGGCCTCAGGTTGTCCTGCTCGACATCCAGCTCCCGGACGTTGATGGATTCGTCGTGGCATCTCGTCTCGCCGAGACGTTCGACCCACCGGCCGTGGTGCTGATCTCGAGCCGTGACGCCGCCGCGTTCGGCCCTCGCCTCCGGGCGACGCCGTCGCGCGGATTCATCCCGAAGAGCGAACTCTCAGGGAAGACCTTGGCCGCGCTGATCGGCTGAATCCGCACGATGCGTCGAGGCGCGCTGTGGCTGGCGGTCGGCGGGGTGACGTTCGGCCTGGCCTCGGAGCTCGTCGGATTCGAGATCGACGAGCCAGGTCGGTGGATCCCCGACCTCGTCACCGGTTGGGTCCTCATCGGCTGCGGGCTCGTCGCCTGGGATCGTCGGTCGGAGAGCGCTACCGGACCGTTGCTGGCCGTTACCGGCTTCGCCTGGTTCCTCGGGAACTTCGCCGCGGTGGGCGGCTTCGTCGGCTGGGTCGGCCGGCAGGGTCTCTACCTCCACCGCGGTCCGCTCTTCCACGCAGTCATCGCCTATCCGAGGGGGAGGCCGTCGTCGCCGATCGCCCGCGGGGCGGTGGTCCTGTTCTACGGCGTCTCGGTCGCCCCGGCGATCTGGAGCAACGAGGCGAGCACGATCGTCCTTGCCGTTCTGTTCCTGGCCGTGACGGCGCTCGGGTACGCACGATCGGTCGGGCCTGACCGACGCGCGGGGCTCGTCTCCCTCGAGGCGTGTGCGGGTCTGTCGGCGGTGATCGTCGCGAGCACCGTCACCCGGTTGACGGTGCCGAACCCAGACGTCGGCACCGTGGCCCTCCTGGCGTATGAGGTGACGCTCTGCGCCGCGGCGGCCTGGCTCACGGCCGGCCTCATCGCGGCGCCGACGGCCGTCACCGATCTGGTGGTGGAGCTCGGCGAGGCTCGATCGGGAGATCTTCGAGCCGAGCTGGCACGGGCGCTGGGCGATCCGTCGCTCGAGGTCGGCTACTGGCGCTCCGAAGCCGAAGCGTTCGTGGACGCCGACGGCCACGTGCTGCAACTGCCGACCGCTGACCCCGCTCGAGCAATCACGATCGTCGAGGGAGACGGCCATCCGATCGCGGTCCTGGTGCACGATCCGACGGTGCTCGAGGATGCGGCGCTCGTCGACGGGGTAACGGCGGCGACGCGGCTCGCGGTCTCGAACGCTCGACTGCAGTCGCAGGTCCAGTCACGCGTGCGTGAGCTCGAGGCGTCGCGACGACGGCTGTTGCACGCGAGCGACGACGAGCGGCGAGCGCTCGAACGCGTCATCCACGATGGGGCCGAACGTCGTCTCCGCGAGGTCGGTGACGCGCTGCGTCAAAGCCGGACGTCCTCGAGCGGGGAGACGACACAGCGCGTCGGGGACGCGGAAGCGCAGCTCGAGGGGACGCTGGAGGATCTGCGCCGACTGGCTCGTGGGCTCCACCCTGGCGTCCTCGCCGACCGGGGGCTCGCCTCGGCGCTCGAAGGGTTGCGCGAGACGTTCCCCTTGCCGCTCCGGGTCGAGGTCCCGGCTCGGCGGCTCGGGCCGGAACTCGAGCTCGTCGCCTACTTCATGTGCTCCGAGGCGCTCGCCAACATCTCGAAACACGCACGAGCGTCGAGCGCCGCGGTGTCGGTGACCGTCGTCGACGAGCGAATGGTGATCCTCGTCGAGGATGACGGTGTGGGGGGTGCGGATCCGGCCGCGGGGTCGGGCCTCCGGGGGCTCGCCGACCGGATCGAGACGATCGGAGGGAGGCTCCAGGTGCGGAGCGTCCCATGGGGCGGGACGCGCCTCGCCGCCGAGATCCCTCTCGGCGGCGAGGCGGTCTGAGGGCGGAAGTCAGCCGATCTTCGTCCAGGGCTTGTAGTAGCACTCGAATGCGGTGCCCGGATCCATGGGCAAGACGGGAGTCAGATGGAGGTTGTCCTCGCCATCCACGGAGAAGTTGACCGTGGTGCTCCCGTCGTACGCGACGCTGTAGAAGGCGATCCGGTCCCCCTCGACCGCGTCCGGTCCAGGCATCCTCCGGCAAGACCACGAGACACCGGCTGAACCGCGGCGGGGATCGGCATGCCGGCTCGCGAGGTCTACCGCGCTTTGATGCGCTCTCGAGCGCGCTGCCTTCGTCGCAAGGCAGCACCTCAACAGATCTTTCGTCCTTGACGGCACGGCGCGCGATCGTCGCCATCGGGATGCTGCCCTCTCCGACGACGTACCAATTACCTTGCCTCCATTTGGAACCCGATGAAAGGGAGGACGCCGTCGAGCGCGTTCCAACGTGGTGGCGGTTCCGTTGAAGGCGTGATGGGTCGCGGGCGCAGACGAGAAGCAGCTCCACCGTGTCTCCCCGGGACTCGACGCCGCTCCCCGACAGTCACCCTCGGCGAGAGGTCACGGGTCCGGGCAAGTGTCGCGATGGAGGTACGTCTCGCATTCATTCTGCGTCCACGATCGGGTGAGGCGAGATCGCGCCAACTCGATCAGGTCGTCGATGTCGAGCGCCAGGACGCGAACGGTTCCGTCGACCGCCGTGTACGCAAGCCTGGCTCCGTCGGGGCTGAACGCCAGCCTGCCTCCCACGCCGAGGTACGCGTCCCTGAGCGTGCGGAAACAGAACTTGGTCTCCGCTCCGACCTCTCCCGCCACCCCGCTCGCGAGCATGAGCCTCTGCCGTCCGGTGCCGACGTTCCACAGCCTCACGGTGCCGTCCGACGAGCTCGTCGCCAGACTGGATCCATCCGGAGAGAAGGCCAGATCGAGGACCTGTCCAAGGTTCCCGGTCAAAGAGTCGAGCGGGCGTCCGGTGTGCGCGTCCCACAGCTTGAGGCCTCCGTCGAGGGAGCCGGTGGCAAGGCGTTGGCCAACGGGACTGAACGCCAGCGCGGTGACCTGCCGCTCCTGCAGGCGTGCGATGATCCGGGCGTCTTCGACGGACCAGACGAAGACATCGTCCCACGCCACGCCGGCGACGAGCCTCCCGTCGGGGCTGAAGTCGACGGATCGGCCCCACAAGTCCTGTTCTGACGCTTGGGGGAGGACGCGCCGTCGCTCCCCGGACGTCGGGTCCCAGATGATCGTGGACGAGGGCCCCTCCCATCCTCCCGTTGCCAGCATCGAGCCGTCGGGGCTGAAGGCGACGTCGAAGGCTTGGGTGAGGCTGGTGCGGTACAGAGGGCACGGACGTGACTCAGGTTCACCCGAGAGAGCCAGATCGAACGTCGCCAGCTCGTCGCCCGACGCCGCATCCCAGATCCGAGCGGTACCATCGACCAAGCCGGCGGTCGCGAGCGTGGAACCAGTGGGATCGAACGCGATCGCGTTGACCCTTCCCTCGTGAGCCTGCAGCACGAGCGTTTCTCGTCCGCTTGCTGCCTCGTAGACGTGGATCTTCCCATCCTCACTGCCGACGGCGAGGCGCTCAGAGTCGGGCGAATAGGCCAGCCCCCCCTCGCCTGGAAGCGTCAACCATTCGTGACCGACTCCTCCGGAGCTGATGTCCCACACGCTGACCGTACCGTCGTTGCTGCTCGTCGTAAGACGTGTTC
>JBKOWM010000108.1:0-11151 GCA_046724395.1 Actinomycetota bacterium | reverse complement strand
CACCGGCGCCGGCCCGGCCGGGCGTCGCCGTCGGCGCGGCGTACGGACAGCCTCCCGGGTCTCGGCCGCCCCGGGTTCCCGACGTCTCCGGACCCGCGTCCGTGCCCTCCCCTGCTCCCGGGCCGGACGGGGGTCCGGAGCGACCGCCGATCGTGAAGCCGACGGCAGAGCAGCCGGCCGTCGGCCGTCCACCGGAGGATGCGCCAGAGGACGCGCCAGACACTGGCCTGCAAGTCGGGACGGAACCTCGCGCGCCGACACCGGGCGACACCGCTTCCGAGCACGAAGAGGAGGGCGAGGTCGACCCCGTGCTGCTGGCCCAGGAGTTCTCACGCTTGCTTCAGGAGACGGAAGGGCCTGACGAAACATGAACCGACCGATCGGCCGAAAGGCGTAGCGCGTGGTGGCTGCGAAGCGAAAACCCAAGCAGCTCGGGCAGATCCTGCTCGAGGAGGGACTCCTGACACAGGAGCAGCTCGATCGCGCGCTCGAACAGCACCGCACCACACCGAAGTCGCTCGGCCGGGTGCTGATCGACCTCGGGTACATCCGCGAACGCGACCTCGTCAAGGCGCTCGCACAACAGGTCGGCCTCGACTTCGTCGATCTGAGTGAGTATCCGATCGAGGCGCCCGCGACGATGCTCCTTCCCGAGCAGCTGGCCCGCCGGTACCGTGCGCTTCCGATCGGCGAGCAGGACGGGAAGCTTCTCGTCGCGATGTCGGACCCGGCCAACGTCTTCGCGCTCGACGACATCCGCAGTGTTACGGGTCGAAGCGTGCAACCCCTCGTCGCAACCGCTCAGGACGTCGAGCAGGCGATCAACAAGTACAGCCAGATCGGGGACCAGGTCGAGGCGATTGCGTCCGAGGCTGCCGAGGCGCTTGACGACGCCGCCGACGCGGACGTCGAGGCCGCGCTCGAGGACGCCCCGATCGTCCGGCTCGTGAACGCGATCATGACGCAGGCCGTCTCCGACCGCGCCTCCGACGTCCACATCGAGCCGACCGAGAAGGACGTGCGCGTGCGATTCCGGGTCGACGGCGTCCTGCACGAGGTCATGCACTCGCCGAAGAACATTCAGAACGGGTTGATCAGCCGGCTCAAGGTCATGGCCGAGCTCAACATCGCGGAGAAGCGCGTTCCGCAGGACGGGCGGATCGGAATGAAGGTTGCCAACCGTCCGCTGGACCTGCGCGTCGCAACGCTTCCGACGGTGTTCGGCGAGAAGATCGTCATCCGCATCCTGGACAAGACCCAGGCCCTGCTGAAGCTGTCGGACCTTGGCTTCCAGCAGCACGCATTCGATCGTTTCCAGGAGGCCTTTCGCAAGCCGTACGGCGCCATCCTCGTCACCGGGCCGACGGGGTCCGGGAAGTCGACGACGCTGTACGCCACGCTCAACATCCTCAACGGCGAGGACCGAAACATCATCACCGTGGAGGACCCCGTCGAGTACCGCCTGACGGGCGTGAACCAAATGCAGGTGAACACCAAGGCCGGGCTCACGTTCGCCTCCGCCCTTCGCTCGATCCTGCGGGCCGATCCCGACATCGTCCTGATCGGTGAGATCCGCGACCGCGAGACGGCGATGATCTCGATCGAGGCGGCGCTGACGGGGCACCTCGTCCTCTCGACGCTCCACACGAACGACGCCCCGTCTGCGATCACACGCCTGACGGAGATGGAGGTCGAAACGTTCCTCGTCGCATCGGCCGTCGACTGTGTCGTCGCGCAGCGGCTCGCGCGCAAGCTCTGCGACCGGTGCCGTCAAGCGTACCGAGCCGAGCCGCAGGAGCTCCTGGAGGCGGGCGTCGCCGAGGAGCGAATCGGCGACGTGAACGAGCTGTTCAGGCCCGTCGGATGCGGCGCGTGCGCGAACACGGGCTATCGCGGCCGGATGGGCTTGTACGAGGTCATGGGCATGTCGGAGGAGATCGAGCGTTTGACTGTCGAACGGGCGTCGTCGGACGCCATCCGCACCGTCGCGATCAAGCAGGGGATGATGACGTTGCGCGACGACGGCCTGGAGAAGGCCATCCGAGGCCTCACCTCCATCGAGGAGATCGCGAGGGTGGTGAAGTAGATGAGCATGGTCTCGGCGCCGGACGAACAAGGCATCCAGATCCCCGTCGCGGAGCTGCTGGATGTCGTTCTCGATCGAGGCGCGTCGGACCTCCATCTGACGGTCGGCGCGCATCCCACGATCCGGTTGCACGGTGATCTCGAGCGTCTGACGGAGTATCCCGTCCTGACGCCGCGGGCGCTCCAGGGCATGATCTACGCGATCCTGCCGCAGAAGATGCGGGAGCGGCTTGAGCAAGAGCTCGAGCTCGACATGTCCTATGCGCTGCCGGGCCGCGCCCGATTCCGGGTCAACGTGTACTTTCAGCGCGACTCGCTCGGGGCCGCGTTCCGTCTGATCCCGTACGAGATCAAGACGATCGAGCATCTGGGACTCCCGAGCGTTGTCGGCGATCTGGCACGCTTCCCGCGAGGGTTCGTCGTGGTGACCGGTCCAACCGGATCCGGCAAGTCGACGACGCTGGCCGGGATGGTCGACATCGTGAACCGCGAGCGCGCGGCCCACATCATGACCGTCGAGGACCCTATCGAGTTCCTGCACAAGCACGACCGATGCATCGTGAATCAGCGCGAGGTCGGAGCGGACACACACAGCTTCTCGCAAGCCCTGAAGCACGTGCTCCGTCAGGATCCAGATGTCATCCTCGTCGGCGAGATGCGTGACCTCGAGACGATCGGCACAGCGATCACGGCCGCGGAAACCGGTCACCTGGTCTTCGCGACGCTGCACACGCAGGACGCGCCACAGACGATCGACCGAATCATCGACGTGTTCCCTCCGCACCAGCAGCAGCAGGTCCGCGTGCAGCTCGCCACGACCCTGCAGGGGGTCGTCACGCAACAACTCCTGCAGACGGCAGACGGCACCGGGCGCGCCGTCGCCGTCGAGGTGCTGATCTGCACACCGGCGGTGCGAAACCTCATTCGTGAGGGGAAGGTCCACCAGATCTACTCGATCATGCAGGCGGGCGGGCGCTTCGGGATGCAGACCATGGATCAGTCGTTGGCGAACCTCGTCAAGTCCGGCCTGATCACCCAGCAGCTCGCGTACGAGAGATGCCACGACGCGGAGGAGCTGAACCGGCTCATCGGCGGCACGGGCGCGAGCTACGCAGCCGCGACCGGCGCCACGGCATCCGCCGGGATGTCGACGGACGGTGGCTGGGCGACCGGAGGCTTCTAGGCCGTGCCAACGACGTACGACTACAAGGTCCGCGATCGCGCGGGCAAGGTCGTGACGGGCCAGCTCGTCGGCGACAGCGAGAGCCTGGTGATGACCAAGCTCCGCGAGATGGGCATGACGCCGGTCGAGGTAAAGAAGGCCAACGCCGGTCTGAAGATGGAGATCAATCTCCGTCCCGGCCACGTGAAGCTCAAGCACCTTGCCGTCTTCAGCCGGCAGTTCGCAACGATGGTCAACTCGGGCCTGCCGATCCTGCGGGCGCTCGCGATCCTGGCCGACCAGACGGAGAGCAAGGAGCTCCAGAAGGTTCTCACCCAGGTTCGGATCGACGTCGAGCAGGGCGCTTCGCTGTCGGGCGCCATGGCAAAGCACCCGAAGGCGTTCAACGACCTGTTCGTCGCGATGGTGCGATCGGGCGAGTCCGGCGGTGTGCTCGACAACGTCCTGCTCCGCCTTGCGGACATGCTCGAGAAGGAGGTCGATCTCAGGCGGAAGATCAAATCCGCGATGACGTACCCCATCGCCGTCGTCGCCCTCGTGGTGCTGATCATGGCGGCGATGCTCCTGTTCGTCGTCCCACAATTCGAGTCGATCTATGACCAGCTGGGCGGCACGCTTCCGCTGCCCACCCGCATGCTGCTCGCGGTCTCCAGGGGTGTTCGGACCTACTGGTGGATCGTGATCCTGGTCGGGATCGGACTGGCGTTCTGGTTCCGGCGTTTCAAGCGAGCGCCGCAAGGACGAGAGAGGGTCGATTCGTTCAAGCTCAGGGTCCCCGTGTTCGGGGCGCTGTTCCACAAGACGGCGCTGGCTCGATTCTCGAGCACGCTCGGCATGCTGCTGCGATCCGGCGTTCCAATCCTGCAGGCCCTCGACATCGTGAGCCAGACGGTCAACAACAGGGTGATCGCCAAAGCGATCGGCGACGTCCAGACCAGCGTTCGAGAGGGTGAGTCGATCGCCAGGCCGCTGAGCAAGCATCGGGTGTTTCCGCCCATGGTCGTTCAGATGCTGGCGGTCGGGGAGGAGACCGGTGCCGTCGACACGATGCTCGACAAGGTCTCGGACTTCTACAACAGCGAGGTCTCCGCTGCCGTCGACTCGCTGACCTCGCTCATCGAGCCGCTCCTCATCGCCGTCATCGGAGGGTGTGTGGGCGCCGCCGTCATCGCGCTGTACATGCCGATGTTCAACATCATCAAGCTGATCCAGTAACTTCGATCAGGTCCTGACAAAGCGCTCGGTCGTCGCCTCGCGTCGCCGCATGCTCTCGGTCCTCGGTAGTCCGAAAGAACCATCTTGTGTGAACTCCGGGTATCACCTTCAGTTCCGACGCTCGGACGACCGAAACCTTCTCCGAGACGCGCGTCGCGGGACGCGCGCGAGAATGGAGGAGGTGTCATGCTCCAGCGCTTCTGGGAGCGCAGGAAGGACGAGGAGGGCTTCACCCTCATCGAGCTGATGGTGGTCGTCCTGATCATCGGCATCCTGATCGCCATCGCTCTGCCGACCTTCCTGGGCGCCCGTCAGCGGGCGGCGGATCGCGCTGCGCAGTCGAGTCTGCGCAACGGGCTCTCGGCCGCGAAGACGCTCTACACGGACTGCGACTCGTACTCGTATTCGAACGCGGCGACGTGTGACGCGGCGATCGGCGTGAACCAGCTGTCGGCGGTCGAGCCGGCGCTGACGTTCCAGGCGGGCGCCTCGACCGCGCCGGCGCAGGTGTCGTTCGCGGTTACCGACACTGGCGGAACCCGCCAGACGTGGGGTTCCGGAGCGATGTCCACGTCGGGCACCTGCTTCCTGCTCCGCTCGACGGAGGGCAACTCGGGAGGCGCGAACCCCGGTACGTTCTACGGCCGCACGACCACGGCGGCGAACTGCACGGGCGGCTTCGCGGCCACGGTCGCGAACACGCAAGCCACGCAGTGGTAAGTCGCTGATATCGAAGTGATGGAAGGGGCGGCCCATGGGCCGCCCCTTCGCTTCTGCCCGAACTCTCTCCCGGCGTCGGGCTCTCGATGACAAACGGATCCTCGAAACGAGGACGACGAAACGATGTGTGCAGATCGGCGAACACCGAGAACGGCTAGCGAGCAGGGCTTCTCACTCATCGAGCTCATGATCGTGATCCTGGTCATCGGCTTGATGATCGCGATCGCCGTTCCCACGTTCCTGGGTGTCAGGAAGCGGGCGGCGGACCGGGCAACGCAGAGCGACATCCGGACAGGCTTGGCGGCTGCGCTCACGTACTACTCTGAGGCGCGCGCGTGGGACGAGTTCACCGCGGCGCAGGCTGCTCTGGAGGAGCCCCGCCTCGCGTGGGTCGCCGGCGGTGCGCCCGCTCGCGGCCAGATCTCGATCCAGGTTCATTCCGGCCAGGACCTGCTCCTCGTCGGGCTGTCCAGTAGCAACACCTTCTTCTGCCTGGCGCAGATTCCCTCGACGCCCGCAACGGACACCGGCAGCGGCCACGCGTTCGCAGACGTCGACACGATCGTCGAGTGCACCGGGGGTTGGTAGCGCTTCAGGACGACGGCCGTTTGGCCGATGGTAGGGAAACGATGAAGCTCCCGCGAAGGCTGGCCGTGAGGCTTCGCGCTCGTTTGCATCCGGACGAGCGCGGCTTCACGCTGATCGAGTCCGTCATTGCGATCACGATCATCTTCTCTTCTCTTGTGGCGGCGGCCTACGCCGTCTCGGCGGGGTTCCGGTACAACGCGCTCGCCAGGGAGCGGCAGGCCGCGACCGGCGTCGCTAACCAGGTCATGGAGCAGATCCGCGCCATCGCATGGGATCGGTTCACGCAGGGGCTCGCCGACGCTGATATCGCAGGCGATCCTGCGATCCTCGCGTGCGTTGAGGGCGGTTCGACCGTGTACCGATACAAGACGTGCACTCCGCCACCGAACGGGACGGTCCAGGCCGCCGGCGCGAAGATCGTCCACACGCCCGGCCTGAGCGACGAGTGCGCGTCGGGGCCGGCGTGCCCGTTGGTCCCGCATCGAGGAACGGTTACGAGCTCGCCGGTAACGTACGCGTGGTCGGCGTATCTGACGAACGACGATCCGAAGACCGAGCCCTACGTCATCACCGTGCGCGTCGGCTGGACTGCCGCCCGCACGGGCGGGGCGGCCGCGTTCGTTCAGCTGCAGAGCGTCGCCTTCAATCCGAAGGGGTGCGGCGGCGGCGACGTTCACCCGTTCGCTGGGCCGTGTACGTACTACCACTCCGCCGATGCGGCCGCGATTCCGGGCCGGATCGATTTCGCGACGAACCTCACCCTCGGGAGCAACTGTCCCGCCTCGGCCGCGACGTGCGTCGCGATCGTTCCGCAGGCCGCCGATGCGTCCGTTCAGAGCGAACAGGCCGCCGCGCTTCAGAGCTCGGCGACGCAGGGGGGTATCGAATGCGCGGCGGGCGGCCCGACGCCGTGCGCCACGACGAAGTATGGCGAGGTCTCGGTTTCCACCTCGGCCGACAGCAATCCGACGACGCCGGTCGCTGCGTACGGTTCGGTTCCGTCGATCACGCCGACCAACGGAACGTTCGTCGTGGCGCCGGGGATGGGAACGACGCTCACCGTCGCCAACGGGACGGGCGCGACGGCGTGGACGGTCGGTGCCACGGCGCCGACGTCGATTTCCACCAATCCTTGTCCGCTCTCATCGGGCCTGGCTGTGTCGCAGCAGACCGATGGCCTGCCGTGCGCCGCGTCGGTATCCCGCCCGGGCTCGGCGACGACGGCGTTGCTGGACATGACGGGCGTGTCCGTCGCGAGCGCCAACCTGGGCAACGCCTACATGGCGCAGGTCGCAGCCCCGCCGAGCGGCGTCAACGCCGTGGGTGCATTCATCGACCGCAAGGCGACCCCGGGCGACTCGGAGGACGCGATGCGTGCGACGGTCGCACGAACGTACGGAACGGTGAACCTCTTCCAGCTCCCGTCGACGATGAGCAGCGTGTATCCGGCCGGGTGGTCGGGCGGGAGCTACCTCGTCACATTGACGGGCTACAGCGATGAGGCCAGCGCCGCGGCCGGGGCGACGACGGTGGCGCCGACCGCCGCCGCATCCGCGGGAACCATCTCCTATTGGAACGGATCCTCCTTCACCTCGGTGAGCGTCGCCTCCCTGACTCCCGGGCAGACCATCGGCGGCATTGCCCGGAACGCCACGCCGTGGCTTCAGGGCACCGGACTCAACCGCCGGTGGGTCTGTGCGACGGTGACTCCTTCTCTCAAGTACGGTGGACCGAGCACGAGCTCCGTCGGCTCGCCCCTGACGTCGGCGAAAGCGTCGATGGCCTCGCCGATCCGGGGAACCGTCGACTACCAGGTCGACATCTACAACGCGAATCCGAGCAGCTGCACGACGCCCAGCGGCATTCCCATCTCGACGCCTGTCGATCTGGCCGTGTCGGTGGATCTCGGCACATCGCAGGCGAACGTCACCTACCAGCCCGCGCCGAAGGGGGTGTGACGTGCTCGGACGCATTCTTGCTCGGCTGCGAGGCGACGAACGCGGCATGACGCTTCCCGAGCTTCTCGTTGCTATGTCGATCATGTCCCTGGTCTCGGTCGTGTTCCTGTCGACGCTGGCGTCGGTGCAACGGTCCGTCGTCCGGTCGGCCGAGTGGCAGGCGAACAACGACGACGCGCGGGTGGCGGTCGAGACGATCGATCGGCAGCTCCGGTCGGGGGCTGTCCTGTATTCCCCGCAGAACGGCGGATCGGACTTCACCGCGTACACGCAGTCGAACGCGCCGACATTCCAGACGCCGGAGTACTCCGGTGCCAGGTGCGTCCAGTGGCGGGTCTCGAGCGGCACGCTGCAGACCAGGTGGTGGCAGTCCCAGTTTGCTGGCGACTGGACGGGGTCCGTCGGGCCGCCGAACGCCACCGGCTGGCGGACCATCGTGCAGGACGTCGTGAACTACGTCTCCCCGAACAACCAGCCGGTGTTCGTCCTGGATCCGGACCCGCTGAAGGGCAACCGGACCGTCAACGTCGTGCTCCTGATCAACTCGGCGCCGACCCATGCGAATGAGACGGTCAGGATCCAGGCCGCGCTCACGGCGAGGAACACGTCCTCCGCGCTCGCCGCCGCGTGCCCCAGCCAACCCGGATGATTTCCATGAAGGAGCCGGCGAGATGTTGAGGAGGCTGCAGGAGGAGCGAGGAGCGTCGATGATCCTTGCGCTGATCGTGACGATGATCGTCGTTACGTTGAGCATCGTGATCGTGAACCAGTCGATCCACGCCACCAACAGCAGCGGACTCGACCGGCGCAGGACGATCGCCGTTTCGGCATCGGAGGCCGGCGTCGACGACTACTACCACTACCTCAACGACCTCTACCGCGCCGGCACGCTGACGCTCGGCAGCGTGAACTGCACGCGTACGGGGACCGTTACGAGCGGTCCGAATGAGGCGACGTGGAGTGCGAGCGTCACCTTCTACGTCCCGAGCGGGACCACCTACACCGAAACGAGCTGCCCGCCTCCGACCGGGATCGTGCCGGCCGCCGCCAAGATCCGCTCGATCGGACGGTCGCCGACGGCCTCCCTACTTCGCACCATGGAGTCGTTCGTCCGCCTGACGCCGCAGTACGGCGGGTTCAACCAGGCACTGCTCGCGACGACGCCGACGACGATCGCCAACAAGGTGACGCTGAACGGTCTGGAGGGCGACGACGCCGACGTTCTGGTCACCTGCCCGACCCCGCCTTGCTCGCTCACGCTGACGAACAACCAGAACATCGCCGGCAACCTGTACGTGTCCGGATCGCTGACGATGAGCAACGGTGTATCGGTTGGGGCGAGCGCCTGGACGACCGGCGACATCGCGATGAGCAACGGGGCGACCGTCGCTGGTGACGCGATCTCGTCGCACGGCTCGATCTCGGTGACGACGCCCGCTTCGGTGGCAGGCGCGGCGCAGGCCGCTGGCACCGTCAACGACAAGGCGCGCGTCGGGTCGTGGACGGAAGGCGCGGTCCTGCAGGACCCGCCGACCTCGCCGTTCCCGCACGTCACGTTCGACTCGACGCAGCAGGCGGAGTGGACCGCGCAGGGATACCAGATCACGCAATACACCGATTGCGATAGCGCCAAGACTGCCCTGAAGAGCTTCAGTCCGTCGACGCCGGAGCAGAATCGCGTCGTGTGGATCAACACGTTGATTCCGTGCGAGCTCTCGTTCGGGACGAGCGATGGGACGATCTACGTTCCGGGAAACCTGGCGATCGTCACCACCGGATCGATCAGGTTCAACAACCAGGTCAGCTTCCAGGCCGTGTACTCCAATTCGAACAAGCTCGCGAAGACAGGCGCCGACGCCCAACTGTTCCTGATCGACATGTACCGGACGGGGCTCATCTGCGGCGGGACGAGCAGCCCGTTTTCGCCGGGGCCCTACGACATCACGACCTCGAACAACACCAACTTCCTCAACGTGTCGTCGTCGCCGATCCTGGCGGTCTCGATCTACTCGCCCTGCGCCGTCCACCTCAGCAATACGAACACGTTCAACGGCCAGGTGATGGCGAAGACACTCGACATCCGCAACCAACTCACGATCAATTACGAGCCGGTCCTGATTCCCGGTGTGGCGCAGGTCACCGGATTCAAGGAGGACCCGGTGTACAAGCGCGAGGTCGGCTAGCCGAGGGCCGCGCGCTCGGGGGGAGACGTTCGCCGTCATGACCTGGCTTCGAGTGATCATCGCCGTCCCGTTCGGGCTCGCCATCGGCAGCTTCGTGAACGTCGTGGTCCACCGGGTGCCGGCGGGGGAGTCGGTCGTCGCGCCGCGTTCCCGCTGCTCCAGCTGCGGCGGGGCGATCGCGGTCCAAGACAACGTGCCGGTCGTCTCGTGGGTGCTTCTCCGGGGACGCTGCCGCAGCTGCCGAGCGGGGATCTCGGCGCGGTATCCGTTGGTCGAGCTGTCGACGGCAGGACTCTTCACCCTTGCGGCCATCGCGTTCGAGAACGTGTGGATCTTCGTCGCGGCCGTGGCGTTCCTCGCCGTGCTGCTGGCGCTCAGCCTCATCGACCTCGAGCGCAAGATCCTCCCGAACCGGATCGTCTACCCGAGCCTGATCGCGTTCCCTGCGTACCTCCTCGTCGCGCGCGCGGCGGGCGCGCCCGTCGGTCTCGTGGATGCGGTCATCGGGTTCCTCGCCTACGGCGGGATGATGCTCTTCGTAGCCATCCTCTCGCCCGCGGGGATGGGGATGGGCGACGTAAAGCTCGCGGCCCTCATCGGCCTCGTGATCGGGGCGATCGACCTGCCTTCGGTCGCGGTCGCCGGCGGCCTTGCGATTCTTCTCGGCGGGATCGGTGCCGTGGCCGCCCTCGCTGCGGGGAAGGGGCGGAAGTCCGCGGTGCCGTTCGGGCCGTTCCTTGCCGCCGGCGCTGCACTGGCGCTCTTCTGGGGGCCGGCGATCGCCGACGCGTATCTCGGCGCTCTCACGTAGCGCGGAGACCTCGGTCCGGGTCGTCGCTCGCGCATCCGCATGCGTAGAGCCACGAGCCTCGAGGCGCAAGCGCAGAGGGGCGCAACGACGATGCTTCGGCGTCTCCTGAGCCACCTGTGAGTTTTGAAAAGGAGGGCTAATTACATCTACGTAATTCTATCTATCGTGCCGAATGTAGGGAGACGAGACGATTGACGTCAAATGTGGCTCCTGTTACTTTCCGGGCCCCCTCGATCAAGGGAGGCAGGAGAGGCTCTTGAGCAAAGTGTGGTTCTTGTGAATGTTGTTGCTCTCGAGGCAGGAGTGAAAGGAAAGGTCATGGGCAAGAAACGGCCGCTCGTCGGGGATCGACTGCTCACGGTGGGTGAGGTGGCAGCCACCATGCGGGTCTCGAACATGACGGTCTAT